>JANQML010000179.1 GCA_028280105.1 Desulfobacula sp.
GCACCGCCTGCTACGTTGCCTGCGATCGTTCCTCCCTGCGGCGTATGAATGATACGCCTCACTCGTCACTCCTTGCCGCCTTGCATTCGGCACCTTGCTGATGGCCGGGGATGGTACGAAACCCATGACTTAAACCATATATACGAAAATTCGATGGTGGATTTGGGGCGGCTGAACCGGATTCCGGTTCAGCCTACTGTTGTTTTACCTTTGATGCACCGGGTACTTTAACGGGCATACTCTTTTGCATAGGCTGCATTGTTATACATGGCTTCTCCGTACTCGGCCTTTCCATAATCCCGGATAATGGCCTGGCCTTTATCTGAACCGAGAAAATCAATGAATGCCTCGGCTGCAGCCTGGGGCGGTGTGGCACCCTTTGGCTGGCAAAGTCCATGATAGGTATTGATCAGAACCGGATCTCCTCTGAACAGAACCGTCAAATGGTTGAGCTCTTTTTTTCCGGCAACCCAGGTGGAAGAATCGGTCATAAAATACCCGTTCACGGTATTGGCTTTTTTAAGTGTGGCCATCATGAAGTCTTTGGTAATGACGTACCAGTCTCCCCGGGGATCGATTCCGGCGGTCTTCCATATTCCCATCTCTTTTTTATGGGTTCCGGAATTATCTCCGCGGGAGAGAAAATTGGCTTTGGCGTTTGCGATTCTGGTATAGGCATCGGCAGCGGAAGCCGCTTTTGAAATACCGGCCGGGTCATCTTTCGGCCCGACAATATAAAACTCGTTGGAACCGATCAGGGAGCGGTTGATTGCCCAACCGTCGGCCACGGCTTTTTTTTCGGCAGCAGGGGCATGGACCATGACGGCATCCACCTTTTTTTCTTTAAGAAGCCTCAAGGATTTTCCTGATCCGGCTTTTATCCAGCAGAGTGTGGCGGGGTATCCGGTATGAAACGCTTCTGCCAGGGCGCTGAGCAGCCCCAATTCACCGGGGCTGCCGGTGGCAAGCCGAAAAACCGTCCCTGAATCTCCATAGCTTGCCTTACATTCTGCGGCCCGGGCCGTATGACCGGCCGCTGAGAGGCAGAAAAAAAAGAATACTGTAAAAATAATCCGTTTGTATGATCTCAATGGGTAAACGAACGACATAAGAGAATCCTTTATCTTCACATAATAAATAATCGGGTCTGCAACCTGTCTGCAGGGTGAGCGCCATTTTTAATCAACCCGGTCTCTCTTTGTCAATTCCCATCTTTAATTAAATGAAAATCCGCTGAAAACAGACCTGAAATAACCGATTCGTACAATTTGATTTTGGTTGGGGATATCTGGTATATGAAAAAAGAATTCAATAAAAATAAATCGATTTGATCATACAGGAATTCATACATACAATTTGACAAATTTACTGAAATACGATTAGAGTTGTTTCTATTAAATTAACTATATAAGGATTCATTTTCACCTTGCTCACTTTAGAATTAACCCTGCTTATCATCTGTCTGTTTTTATCCGGTTTTTTTTCATCCTCTGAAACGGCCTTATTCTCAATTACCAAGGTCAAGGCGCTTCACATTGCAAAAGACGGTACCGGCACCGGTCAGTTGATTATGAACATGAAAGAAGATTCTCATACACTCTTAACCACCATTTTGATCGGCAACAATCTTGTGAACATCGGCGGGGCGGCATTGGCCACCTCTCTTTGCATTTCCCATTTTCAGTCCTATGCCGTCGGGATTGCCACAGGAATCATGACCCTGCTGATTCTTGTTTTTGGTGAAATTTTTCCAAAGTCTTTTGCCAACCACAACAACGTCCTGGTGGCCCGTATTGTCATCTTCCCGATTTACTGGCTTTCAAAGCTCTTTTTTCCATTGATTTTCATACTTAACATTATCCCCCGGCTCCAGGGCGCCCTGGATGCGGGTACGGAAACGGTTACCGAGGACGAACTGATGACCATGGTGGAGGTGGTGGAAGAAGAGGGAGAGATCAAAGAAGAGGAAAAGGAGTATATCTCCAATATTTTCGAGTTTGACGATACCTGCTGTTCGGAAATCATGACCCCCCGGGCAGATATGTTCACGCTTGATGTCTCGGAACCCATGGATATTGACCGGATTCTGAAAACCGGGTTTTCACGGATTCCGGTGATTGAGGATACCATTGACAACATTATCGGGATACTTCATATCAAGGACCTTTTTGCCGGCTTTCACAAGGCATCTGAATCAAAAGAATTTAAACTGGATATCAAGCACCTGATTAAAAAGCCCTATTTTATACCGGAGTCCAAGAAACTGGATTCACTGTTACAGGATTTTAAACAGAAAAAGAATCACATCGCCGTGGTGGTCGATGAACACGGCGGTGTTTCCGGGATTGTCACACTGGAAGATGTGGTGGAAGAGATTTTCGGAGAAATCGTTGACGAATCCGACCGGATGGCACCGGATGTGGTGAGATTAAAGGGGAACAAATGGCTGGTTACCGGCAAGATCGATATCGACCATCTCAACAAAGAACTGGATATCAATATTCCCGAGTCATCCACGTACGACACCTTTTCCGGCTATTTTCTTGAACAGATCGGGCATATTCCCACTGCCGGGGAATCCATTATCATTGACAGGTGGAAAGCCACGGTAAAGGATATGGACGGCAACCGCATTCAAAATTTTATAGTCATAAAAGAATAACTTGACATATCTCAAACCCGGGAGTAAGTATTTCACATACGATAAAAAGAGACGGAACATGATTACCAGTTCAATTAAATATTATTTTAGCTTTTTTAGGTATTTTTTTAACAGCTTCCACAGTCTGTGGTGAAGCGTATTGTTCCTCAATATTTAACAAAGACGAAAAGCCGCAGCAGAAACAATCTGATGCGGCTTTTTCTATTGAATAACCAAAAAAACGGGATAAGATCGGGATGAAAGAAAAAAAAGAGAACGATTTGGGCAGTTTGAGGCAGCAGATTGACGGTATTGACGCTAAGATCCTGGATTTGATCAACCACCGGCTTGAGATCGGCAAGCAGGTGGGAGATATCAAAAAAGTGACAGGATCTAAAATTTTAGACAAGTCCAGGGAAAGCAAGGTGATTAAAAACCTGCTGGAGATGAACCAGGGACCGGCCACAAAAGAATTACTCCAATACATTTTTAATGTCATTATCACGGCTACCCGGGAAATCCAGCGGCCCCGGACCGTCTCCTTTTTAGGCCCCCAGGCCAGCTATACCCATATTGCCGCCCTCAGGCATTTCAATCATTTCGGTGATTTTCTAGAGCAACCCAATCTCTATGAAGTCTTTCGCCAGGTGGACCGGAATGAAAGCCACTTTGGTGTCGTACCCATTGAAAACTCCACGGAAGGGGCTGTCAACCACACCCTGGATCTCTTTACGGAGTTTAGCCTCAATATCTGCGCGGAACATTATGAGCGGATTTCCCATGATCTGATTTCGCTGACCGGCGATCCTGCGGACGTAAAAACCATTATTTCCCATCCCCAGCCCATTGCCCAGTGCCGGACATGGATCCGGAACCGGTTTGGAAATGTGAAGATGATCGAAACCAGCAGTTCGTCCAAAGCCGCCATGATGGCATCTGAAGACAAATCCATTGCAGCGATTGCCAGCCGGCAGGCCGCCCATCTGTACGGGCTGTTGACCATTGAATCCAAGATCGAGGACCAGTCCGGGAATATTACCCGGTTTCTGGTGATCGGGAAAGACCGGCCCACACCCACCGGAAACGACAGAACATCCATCATGTTTGCAACCCCTCACCTTCCGGGGTCGCTTTTTAAGGCGCTGGAGCCCATTGACCGGGCCGGTTTAAACATGCTTAAACTGGAGTCCCGTCCCAAACGCCATCAAAACTGGAGCTACTACTTCTTCGTTGATATCGCCGGGCACCATACAGAAGATGCGGTTTCACAGACCATTGAGGAAGTGAGAGCCCATGCACTTTCCCTTAAGATACTGGGATCTTATCCCGTGGCTGAAAAACTGGAAGCAAATCATGATTAACGCCGAAACAGAACTATACTGTATTTTCGGCCGTCCGGTGGGTCATTCCAAAAGCCCGGTCATTCATAATGCCTCTTTTCAGTCGCTTGGCATCAATGCCGTATACCTGGCCTTTGAAACCGATGATATTAAAAAGGGGATGGATGCCGTGCGGTCCCTCAACATCAGGGGGGCCTCCGTAACCATCCCCTTTAAAGAGGATGTGATGGCATATCTTGACGAAATCGATCCGGAAGCCGAGCAGATCGGGGCGGTGAATACCATCCACCATACAAACGGACGTCTAACCGGGTATAATACGGATTCAAAAGCCGCAATAAATCCGTTAAACCCTGACGATATCGCCGGTAAACAGGTCTGTGTTATCGGTGCCGGCGGTGCCGCCCATGCCGTGGCGTACGGGATAGCCAAACAGGGAGGCAATCTGCTGATTGTCAATCGAAGTGAAGAGAAAGGCCGTGGCCTGGCATCAAAATACAATGCCGGTTTTATTGCACAGGACCGGCTGGTCCGCATGGACAGGCTGGACGCGGATATTATCATCAACACCACATCCGTGGGCATGGCGCCCGATTCGGATCTGTCTCCTTTGGCCGGCCGCCTTCTCAATCCTGAGATGATTGTCATGGATGTGGTCTATACCCCGTTGAACACCCGGTTACTGGCAGATGCCCGGGCAACAGGCTGCAGAACCGTTGACGGCCTGTCCATGTTTATTCACCAGGGGGCGGCACAATTTAAGATATGGACCGGAAAAGATCCGGATTTGGAAATAATGCGCAACGCACTGCTTAATGAGGACAGATATAATGAGGACAGATAATTGAAATTAAAAAAAATAAACCCCAAACCGATTGTTGATCAAAGCGTCACCATACCGGGTTCAAAAAGTATTTCCCACCGGATGCTGATATGTGCCTCCCTGGCAAAGGGATGGTCTGATATCGAAAACCTGCTGTTAAGTGAAGATATTCATTTGACCATGAAGGCCCTGACCGCCATGGGAGCGGTTATTGAAGATGTGGATCAGACCCTTTTCCGTGTCAAAGGATTTAACGGATTCCCCCAAAAAAGCGACACAGATATCTATTTGGGAAACGCCGGCACATCCATGCGCCTTCTTGCCGGAATCGCCGGACTCGGATCCACCCGGTATACCTTAACCGGCGATGCCCGGATGTGTGAACGGCCCATGAATGAACTGCTGGATGCACTCACCCAGTTAAACATATCAGCGGTCTCAGACAATGCCCAGGGCACCCCGCCGGTCCATATTACCGGATCCGACCGGACCGGCGGCAAGGTAAAGATCGACTGTTCCAAGAGCAGCCAGTACCTCTCTTCTCTTTTAATGATGGGGGCGCTGCTGGAAAACGGCCTGGATATCACCCTGGACAATCCGCCGGTTTCATCCCCCTATATCGATTTAACCCTGGATATCATGAAAAAATTCAATGTGAACGCATCTCAATTGTCAGATGTCCATTACCGGGTTCAAGGGCGTCAAGCTTACGAACCCGGCCGGTTCACCGTTGAGCCGGATCTGTCCAATGCCGGTTATTTCTGGGCCATCGGTGCCGTCACAGGCAAAATGATCTTTGTTGAAAATATCAGCCTTGATTCTCTCCAGGGAGATCTCAACCAGGTGCGGATACTGGAACAGATGGGATGCCGGCTGCAGGTGGAGGAGAACCGGATCGGCATCTGCGGCCAATCCCTTAAAGGGGTGGATGTTGATATGGCAGACACGCCGGATGCGGTTCCGGCAATTGCGGTTGTGGCCAGTTTTGCCGAGGGGACGACGCGAATCCGGAACATCGGCCATTTACGGGTCAAAGAGTGTGACCGGATCGATGCTGTCTCCTCGCAGCTGATGAAACTGGGAATCACCGTCACCCAGGGGGACGATTATATGGAAATCAATGGCGGCACACACCACGGCGGCGCCATTGAAACCTTTAACGACCACCGGATCGCCATGGCCTTTTCGATTCCCGGGCTGCTTGTGGACGGCATTGAGATAGAAAATCCGTCCTGTGTTGAAAAATCCTTTCCCAATTACTGGGATATCTTTGAATCGCTTTAACCCTGCCGGGTAAGGCGTGTATTAAACCATACTATAAGGAGAAGGGCATATGGACGGGTCTGGTTTTGGCAAGGCATTTCATATCACCACCTTTGGTGAATCTCACGGAAAAGGAATCGGGGTGGTGATCCAGGGCTGTCCGCCCGGCATCGCCATGAATGAAGCGGCGGTCCAGGCGGCATTGGATCGTCGAAAGCCGGGGCAGGGGATTACCGGTACAAAACGAAAAGAACCGGATAAGGCCCGGTTTTTATCCGGGATATTCGACGGAAAGACCACAGGGACACCCATAACGATTTTTATTGAAAACAGAGATGCCAGATCAAAATCCTATGATGCCATTGCAAGGCTTTTCCGGCCCGGGCACGGGGATTATTCCTATCAGAAAAAGTACGGCATCCGGGATTACCGGGGCGGCGGCCGGTCCTCAGCCAGGGAAACGGCGGCCCGGGTGGCGGCAGGTGCGGTGGCCCAGTTAATCCTGGACCGGGAAAATATCCGGGTTACCTCCTTTACACTGGCCATCGGCGGTATCCGGGCAAAAGATACCCGGCAGCTTGAACGCAAAGAGGCCAACGGGCTGCAATGTCCGGACCCGGATGCGGTCCGGGCCATGGAGGAACGGATTGAGCAGGTGAAAGGCCAGGGCGACTCATTGGGCGGTATCGTGCAGATCATCGCCGAAAATGTCCCGCCGGGACTGGGTGATCCGGTGTTTGACAAACTGGATGCTGATCTGGCAAAGGCACTTATGGGGATCGGGGCGGTAAAAGCCGTTGAAATCGGTGCCGGCATTGATGCGGCTCAAAAAACAGGATTTGAAAACAATGACCAAATTTTCCCGGACGGCTTTGAAACCAATCATTCCGGCGGCATCCTGGCCGGTATTTCCAATGGGGAGGATATTGTGGCAAGGGTCCATGTCAAACCCATTCCATCCATATCAAAAGAACAGGAGACCATTGATATGGATGGAAACCCGGCTAAAATATCAACCCGCGGCCGCCATGACATCAGTGCCATTCCAAGGATTAATAAGGTTTGTGAGGCGATGACGGCCATTGTTATTGCCGATCACCTGCTGCGTCAGCGGATGATCGATCCGGGCCCGGCGCGATAGGATTGCAATAAGGCTGGATATTTTATTAAAACAGGTCAGTATGAAAAAAATCAATCCTCATATTGACCTGTTCGGATAGGGTGGGTCTATTTTTTGATGATATCGGACTCTAACTTGTCTGCAATGCTGAGGGCGGTGTTCAACGTGTCATTGATGGTGAAGAGCTGAATTTTTAAGGTTTTTAACGATGCAGGGGTGGCTGAAATCTTTTCATCTCCTGAAAAGAGGGCGGCCAGGGTCTTTGATTTTTTTGCAAATTCTTCTATTTTTTCACTGAAACTGACTATTTCCGACGCCCATTTGTTTCTCTCTTCCTGTGATAATTCCTCTTCGGCATTACCGGTTCCGTTAATCAAATGGTCGATCTGGTAATCTTCGGGGTTTGCTATGATTTCATACATTGAGTCTCTCCTCTAAAACTTAAGGTTTCAGGTTAACGTCAATACCAATAGAATAGGTGAACAAAACGGCGAAGTCAAGCGTTGCTCTAAGAAAAACACTGAATTGCCATTCAGGATTTCCGGCTGGAAAGAAACTCTAAAAGCTCTCCTTTTGTATATAAAATTCTAAGGACGGAAAGATAATAGGTGTACTGGGCATCGGTTTTTCTTCTCTGGGCCGAGACAAGAAGCGTGTTGGCATCCACGACATCAAGATAATCCGCCATACCGTACTGCAATTGCATCTGAACCGCATTATAGGTCTCCTGGGCGGATTTGAGTTCATCTTCCAGATTGACAAGCGCTCTTTGGGAGGATTCATAGTCATAAAACGCATTTTTAGATTCAAGAATGACCTCTTTTTCTGCCAACTCCAATGCATTTTTTGCCTGGCGCTGCTCAGCCATTGCCTGGCGGACGGTTGCCTTTCTAAGACCGCCGTCATAAAGGGTAAACACAAGTTCACCGCTTATATAGATGTCGTCTTCGTTGTTTTCAAAATCGAAACCGCTGTCCATGGGGTATTCCGTATCCACTTCCGTATATCCGGCTTCAAAAGAGAGGGTGGGCCAGTAATCCCCTTTATTAAAATCCACTGTTTTTTCGGCAATGATATAGTTTTTTTTGGCCTCTTTTATCTCCGCCCTCATCTTTAATGCCGTGGACTGGATATCATCTAGTTGAAACCGGTAACTTTCAATGCCATCCAATGTTTCCTTTTCAAGATCATATTCATCATCCACATCAACCAGATTTCTGAGTACAGCCTTATTTTTTAAAATATTGTTTTGCGACACCACCTCTTCGGTCAGTGCCTTGGAAAGTTCGGCTTCCGCTCTGTAGAGATCGGTCCTGGTGACATTTCCAACGTTGAGTTTTTCCACCACCGAATCCCGGAATGCGGTCAGCCGCTCCACATCGGACAGGGCGATTTCATGAATTCTCTGGGCGCTTAATATATCGTAATACGCCTGGACAACGGCCAGCATGTACTGGGACCGTATACTTTCCAGAGAATAGCTTCTGCCCTGGATCGCTTCTTTGGTGATGTTAAGGGCGATCAGTTCTTTACCGTTCAATGTAAAGGACTGGGTCAATCTTCCGCCGTAGGTGACGGTATTGGGGGCGAACTGGCTGGGGTCTTTTCTTTCCAGTACACTGCCGAAAACCGTGGCCCGGGGAATCAGCACGGATAAAGCCCGCTGCTTTTCCTGTTCGGCAATAAAGAGATCATCCTGTGCGATTCTGATGTTCTGGCTGTGCATATCGGCAAGTTCGGTCAGATCGAACAGGGAATATACCGTTTTTGAATGAGCCGGAATGACGGTTAAGAACAATATAAAGGTCACGTTTAAAATCAAAGAGATTAATTTATACATTTTAAAGGCCTCATGATGAATAAATCATAAAATTAAGGACTAAATATTACCATTTAAAAGACGCCGTCAAGCGTGTATAAAATTATTATTTACACTTGCCAGACTCTGCTGTTTTATAAAACAATTCTTTTAATTGCAAGATGGAAAAGCGACGGGTTATATGATATGAGAACTTTTTACATATGCTATCTTTATTTTTAGTAAGCTGAAAAGGATATGACAATGACACCCATCCCCCAAACCGAATTTGACGATCTTTCACTGGTCCGCCAGGGCAAGGTGAGAGATATCTTTGATTCTGAAGACGGATTGCTGATGGTCACCACGGACCGGTTGTCCGCATTTGACGTTGTATTGCCGGATATTATTCCGGACAAGGGAAAAGTGCTGAATCAGATATCTGTTTTCTGGTTCAATCATATGGCGTCCATTGTCGGCAACCATCTGATTACAACCGATCTGTCTCAATATCCGGATGAGTTCAAACCCCACAGCCAGGCCCTTGAGAAACGGTCCATGCTGGTGAAGAAAGCCCGGCCCGTGGCTGTTGAATGCATCGTCCGGGGATATATTTCCGGGTCTGGATGGCGGTCCTACCTCAAAGACGGGCATGTCTGCGGCATTGAACTGCCCAAAGGACTGAAAGAATCGGACAGGCTTGAATCCCCGTTGTTCACGCCTTCGACAAAGGCTGAAGTCGGGGATCATGATATCAATATCTCATTTGAACAGACCATTGATATTCTTGGAAAAGAAAAGGCGGAAAAACTGAAGGAACTGAGCCTTTCGCTTTATCAGAAAGGGGCGGAATATGCGCTGTCCAAAGGGATTATTATTGCAGACACCAAGTTTGAATTCGGAATGCTGGACAATGAAATTATTTTAATCGATGAAATTCTGACACCGGATTCATCCCGTTTCTGGCCCCTGGATACCTATGAACCCGGCAAAGGCCAAAAGAGTTTTGACAAACAATATGTGCGGGACTGGCTGGTGGCGTCCGGGTGGGATAAAAGACCCCCGGGACCCAGGCTGCCGCCGGATATCATCCAACATACCTCGGACTCGTACAAAGAGATATACAAACGGCTGACAGGTGAAGATGTCTGATTCTTTTTGCCGGATTGACGTCTCTGATATTGATTTGACCGATCGCCGGTACGACATCGGCTCGACTCCTGGCGGTCAACAGAATCAAAAGATTGACAAAGCATACATAGAGACACTTTCCAGATCGATTCACGCCTTGGGCCCGGCGTCTCCCCCGATTGTCCGGCAGGAGGCGGACAGATATATTCTTATATCCGGATTTAACCGGGTGAAAGCCTTGTCTTTAAACAGCTCAAAAACCGTTTGGGTATTAAAAGTCGATCCTGAAATATCTGAACTGGATTGCCTGAAACGGGCCATTGCCGTCAAAGCATTTAACCTGCCCCTGTTACCGTTTGAACTGATCCGTGCCGTCACCCTGCTCTCTGGTTTTCTCTCCTCCCGGGAGATCTGCGATCAGGCCCCTTTGCTTTTTAATATGGTGTTAAACCGGGGATATATCGATCAGCTCAATGAGATTGCCGAGCTTCCGGACCCGGCATTGGCTCTGATTCAAGCCGACCGGTTATCGGTGAAAGCGGCCAAAAAATTATTGGATTTCCCCGGGGAGGAGATCCGGATATTTTTATCGATTTTTGAATGCCTGAATGTTTCCAGCAGCAAACAGCTTGAGATGATTCTGTTTTTAAAGGAGATTGCGGCAAGGGATAAAATCAGCCTCAGGGATGCAAGTTTCCAATTGAACCTTTCGCAAATACTGGGTGACGGGTCGACAGACGCGGCAGCCAAGCTCCGTCAAATAAGGGAAAAATTGTATTCAGCGCGGTTCCCTGAATTATCAAAAAAATACACCCGTGTTCAACAGGCCGTCCAATCATTAAAACTGGGAAAGGGCATCAAATTCACACCGCCTGAAAATTTTGAACATTCCTCGTACACCCTCAGTTTTCAGTCGGACAGCCTGGAAGATTTTCTGGCAAAGGTTTCCCGGATCAGCCAATGTGCCAAGGGCGATGCCTTTAAAGAGATTTTTGACCCATGAAGATTGAGACGCTTTTTATCGACCGGTCCATCCCGAGGGATGAAGAAGTTGACTATATTCTGTCCCGGCTGGCACCGGCGCCTCAAACCGTAGATTCCAGCCGGGTGGTTTACGATCATATCAATCAGGCAGCAGATCCGATTTTGACGGCTAAAAAGACCCTTTACATTACCCGGAACAGAGGGGCTGTGATTAAGGAATGCCCCGGGACCTGCGAATATACCTGCTGTGATTACACCATTCTCCATTCCGGCACCTTTTGCACCATGGACTGCTCGTACTGTATTCTCCAGGCCTATTTTCATCCCCCGGTGCTCCGGTATTTTGCAGGTCTTGACATGTTGAAACAGGCGCTTGACCGGGTATTTAAACAGGAAAAGATATTCCGGATCGGCACCGGCGAATATACCGATTCCCTGATCTGGGAACCGGTCAGCCTGCTGCCGCGGTTTCTGGTTGACACCTTTTCCGGGCAAGACAACTGCCTGCTGGAACTCAAGACCAAGACCGTCCATATCGATTCTCTGCTGGGCCTGGATCATAACCGGAATACCGTATTGGCCTGGTCGGTGAACACACCGGAAATCATCCGGTCCGAAGAAAAGGGAACCGCCTCATTATCCGCCCGGTTGAAAGCAGCCCAAAAGGCGGAGGCTGCCGGGTATCCACTGGCATTCCACTTTGATCCGGTGGTGATCTACCCCGGATGTGAAACCGGTTATTTACGTGTCATCCGATCGATTTTCACCCATGTTAACCCTGAAAATATTGTCTGGATCAGCATCGGCACATTCCGGTTTATGCCGAAACTCAAACCGATTATTGAACAGCGGTTTCGCGATTCCACCATCTGTTACGGTGAATTCATCCCCGGGCTGGACAATAAGATGCGGTATTTTAAACCCCTGCGGCTCTCCATTTATCAAGCAATGGTATCTGAAATCAAAAGAATCGCCCCGGATGTGTTTGTTTATTTTTGTATGGAAGACCGTGAGATCTGGCAAAAAACGATGAACTTTTTTCCTGAAAACGACGGTGAGCTGGGATGTTTACTGGATAAAAGCGCAGCAAGGCATTGCGGCTTAAATAACCGGTATTTAAAATAAAACCATGGTCAACACGCTGCTTTTTTTAATAATAAACCCATACCGTGATCCGAACGGGCAGGTGTGATGTGATCCGGCATGCTGTTTCCATTTTTCTCTGGGCCGTCGGGTCTCTATTCTTTATCCCTGTCTTTTTCATCGTTGTCTTATCAATTTTCTTTTTGCCGCGGAAAAAAACCGCTGACATCTCGCGAATTCTGTCCCGTATCCTGATCCGGTTGATGGGAATCCGGCTCAAGGTCTCCGGACAGGGGGGTATTCAACCGGGCCGCCGCTACCTGATCATGGGCAATCACCAAAGTCTTTTTGATCTCTTTGTTATTCCGGCTGCCATCCCGGTCTGTTTTGTCGGTGTTGAGGCGGCCCGTCATTTTTCTTATCCGATTTTCGGGTATCTGATCAAAAAATGGGGCAATATTCCGATCCAGAGAAAGAATTTAAAACAGGCCAGGGAGAGTCTCAGGATTGCCGCGAAAACCATTGAGGCGGGGATGAACATTGTTATTTTACCGGAGGGCGGACGAACGCTGACCGGTAAAATGAAACCGTTTAAAAAAGGTCCGTTCCATCTGGCCAAAGCGGCCGGAGCCGATATCCTGCCTTACGGGGTCAAGGGGCTCTATCAATACAATAAAAAGGGAAGTTATCTCTTAACCCCGGGTGAGGTGGTTGTTACCATCGGTCCGCCGGTGTCCTACGAAAAGATTAAGGACTATTCAGTTGAAGAATTGCGGGATCTGATATTTGAAACCATAGAAGAGTTAAGCCGATCCTGATGTTGCAAGACCTGATTGCAGCATCAGGGTGCAAAATAAAACCGGATTTGGAATTTAATCCCAAATCCGGTTGTAATCAAATCAATGCGGTTGAATACGGTTTGGCTGTTTTGAATCGGTTAACGCAAATTCAAAACGGTTTTATTTTGCCTCTTCTTTTTCCGCATTCACCCGTTCAATGACTTTTTTGGCAAGGTCCGGCGGAACGGTATCATATTGTTCAAATTCCATGGTAAAGGTTCCCCGGCCGCCGGTCATCGAACTGAGATCCGGTGCATACCGAAGCATTTCCGCCATGGGAACATGGGCGTTAATGATCTGTTTGTCATCTTCGGAATCCATCCCCAGGACGCGTCCGCGCCGTGAATTCAGATCTCCCATGATATCCCCGGTGCTGTCATCCGGTACCTTGACCGCCACCCGCATGATGGGTTCCAGAAGGGTTGCTTTGGCGTCTTGCGCGGCCTTTTTAAATGCCAGGATTCCGGCCATCTTAAATGCCATTTCAGAGGAGTCCACCGAGTGGTAGGAGCCGAAGTCAACAATCACCCTGAAATCCACACAGGGAAACCCGGCCAGGATACCGGTCTGGGATGCTTCTCTGACGCCGGCTTCAACGGCAGGGATATAATTTTTGGGAATAACACCGCCCACGATTTCATCAACAAACTCAAATCCGGAACCGGTGACAAGGGGTTCAAGCCGGATCCAGCAGTCACCGTACTGGCCATGGCCGCCGGATTGTTTCTTGTGCTTGCCCTGAACCCGGACCTTTTTCTTAAAGGTTTCACGGTAGGCAACCTTGGGGGTCTCAATGCTCATCCCCACATTGAATTTTCTTTGTATTTTATCTGCCGTTACCTCGATATGGACCAGGCCGCGTCCGGAGAGAACGGTCTGTTTGGTCTCTTCATTTCTTTCCAGCTTGAGGCCCGTATCCTCTTCAAGAATCTTTCGGATGGCTTCATGAATCTTATCTTCATCTGCCTTGGATTTGGGCGAGATGGCAAAAGAGATAACCGGCGGCATGGGCTGGGGTGCGGGAATCTGAATTTCCCGGCCGGCAGTGAGCGTATCACCGGTCAGGGTATTTTTCAGTTTGGCAACGGCAACAATGGAACCGGGTACGGCAGCGGTGATGTTCTTCTGTTCCTTACCCGCAATTTCAAGGAGTTGGGAGAACCGTTCCTTGCCGTCTTTGGTGACGTTGACGATATTGCCCTCTTTTCCCAATGTTCCGGAAATGACCCTGAAAAGAGAGAGCCTGCCGGCATAGGGATCGACAATGGTATTAAATACAAACCCGCAGAATTCCCCATCCGGATCCGGAGAAATCACCACTTCTTCGCCATCGGCATCTGTTGCGATCCAATCCCCGCGATCCAGGGGAGACGGCATAAAGTCGTTTATAAAATCGGAAACAATGTCCACGCCGATCAGTTTAGTGGCGGACGCACAGATGGCCGGGTAGAACTCGGCATCAAGAATCCCCTGGCGGAAGGTGTTTTTTAATTCGTCTTCAGAGATCTCTTCGCCTTCCAGATATTTTTCAAGCAGATCATCGTTCAGTTCTGCGATATTTTCAACAAACTCTTCTTTGGCCATTTCAATATTTTCGGCCATATCTGCAGGAACGTCAACCTGGGAAGCGTTTCCGTCCGCATCATATTCAAAGGCTTTACCGGTGATAATATTGACAAATCCCTTAAAATTCTCTTCAGATCCGATGGGGTGGCATATGGGTACGATTTTCTTTTTCAGGGCGGTTTTGGACGCATCTACTGCCGTGTTAAAATCGGCGCGTTCGCGATCCAGTTTATTGATGATGGCAAACCCGGGCAGGTTGTATTCAATGGCACTGGCCGCCGCTTCTTCGGTCATTGCGGAAGGGCCGCCGACCCCGTCGATGATAAATGCCATACAATCGGCGACAGGGAAACAGGTTTTTGCAGCTGAGAAAAAGTTCTGGTCACCCGGCGTATCCATCAAAGTAATCGTATGCTTATTATGGGTAAACTTAATAAACGATGTATTAATACTCTGTTGCTTTTTGGTTTCTTCGGGTTGAAAATCCATGACGGTATTGCCTTCTTCAACCTTGCCAAGCCGTTTGGTAACGCCTGCTTTGAATAACATAGCCTCAGCAAGAGTTGTCTTGCCCGCACCTCCATGTCCGGCTAAAGCCACATTTCTCATGGTTTTAATCTCTTCGCTCATTACTGCTCCTTATCAACAATTAATAAAAAAGTTATAAATAGATAATCGAATTTTAATAAAATTCATAGTGTTATTTTAATTTTATTTGTATTTTAACCGAATCACGTATTCCCTGTTCCCCTTTGGCCCGAGAATCGGGGAAGGGATCACCGGACCGACGGCATAGCCGCTCTCTTTGAAAAAGGCGGAGATGTCGCTGATCACCTCTTTTCTGACTTCGGGATCTTTAATAACACCACCCTTGCCGATTTTGTCTTTGCCCGCCTCAAACTGGGGTTTGATCAGGGCCAATATCAATGTCCCGGACCGCATAAACTTTTCAGCCGCCGGAATCACCGTTTTTAAAGAGATAAACGAGGTGTCTGCAACCACCAGATCCACCCGTTTGTTTATGGTTTCAAATGTCATATGCCGGATATTGGTCCGCTCGATAACCACCACCCGGGGATCCTGCCTCAACCGCCAGTCGAGCTGGCCATACCCCACATCCACGCTATAGACCTTTGATGCGCCGTATTGAAGCAGACAGTCGGTAAATCCCCCGGTGGACGCACCGATATCCAGGCATGTCATGCCGGCAACATCCACCGGCATCTCTTTTAATGCCGTTTCAAGTTTGAGACCGCCCCGGCTGACAAAGGGGTTGTCATCCTGCCTGACGATAATCTTCTGATCCGGATGGATCCGGGTTCCGGGTTTGTCAATGACGGTCTCATCCACCAGGACTTTACCGGACATGATCATTGTCTGTGCCCGCTGCCTGGATTGGATCAGGCCCAGTTCCACCAGCAGGGTATCGATCCGCTTTTTTTTCTGTTTGGGCGGGTTAATCGGACAACCCTTTCATTTTCACGGCAGCCCGGATGATGGCGGTATGGTCGATGCCGTATTCCTTTTGCAAGATCTTTTGGGGGCCGTGCTCGACAAATCTGTCTTCAATCCCGATCCGTTTCAGGCTGAAATCGGTCAGGCCGCCGTCAATGAGGACTTCCAGTACCGCCGATCCAAAACCGCCGTCAAGAACATGTTCCTCAATGGTAATGATCTGTTTGATCTTTGAGGCATGGGCCAGAATCAGATCCGAATCAATGGGCTTGACAAACCGGGCATTGAGGATGGTGGCGCTGATTCCCTTTTCTTCCAGATCGTCGGCAGCCTTAATCGCCTCACAGACCGATTTGCCGATGCCGATCAACAGAATATCGTCTCCCTCCCGGACCACGCACCCTTTGCCGATTTCCACGGGACAGGGGCTGGGGTCAATCTGGGCGCCCATGCCGATGCCCCGGGGATAACGGATGGCAGCCGGCCCGTCATGATCCAGGGCCGTGACCAGCATCCGTGCCAGTTCGTTTTCATCTTTGGGTGCCATAATGGTCATATTCGGCATACACCGCAGGTACGAGTAATCAAAAAGGCCGTGGTGGGTGGGGCCGTCTTCACCGACAATGCCGCCCCTGTCCAGGGCAAAAACAACCGGGTAGGCATCGATACAGACATCGTGCAGGATCTGGTCAAAGGCCCGTTGTAAAAACGTCGAATAGATGGCCACAACCGGCCGCAGCCCTTTGGAAGCCAGGCCTGCCGCAAAGGTAACCGCATGCTGTTCCGCAATCCCGACATCAAAAAACCGGTCCGGAAACTCATTGGAAAACTCCACCAAGCCGGTTCCCTCCGGCATGGCAGCCGTAACGGCAACGATCTTTTCGTTGGTTCTCGCAAGTCTCAGCATCTGATGGCCAAAGACCTGGGTATATGTGGGGACCGGATTCAGGCTTTTCTGGCTCTTACCCGTTGCTATGCTGAATGCGCCCACACCGTGAAAGTAGACCGGATTTTTTTCCGCCGGGGGATACCCTTTTCCCTTTTTGGTTGTAACATGCAGGAGTACCGGATCCTTCGGGTCTTTAATGTTGGACAGGATATCGATCAGATGATCAAGGTTATGGCCGTCAATCGGCCCGAAGTAGTCAAAGTCAAAGGCTTCGAAAAGCATTCCGGGCGTGACAAAGGTTTTAAAGGATTCTTCGGAGCGTTTGGCAATTTGATAGATGTCATCCCCGATCTTTGGTAATGATTTTAAAAATGCACCGAACTGATTCCTCATGGTCTGCAGGTACCGGGCGGAGAAAGTGCGGCTCAAAAAGGAGGAGAGGGCGCCGACGTTTGGGGAGATGGACATATCATTTTCATTGAGAATGACAATGGCCCCGTGTTTCAGATCCCCGGTCTGATTGAGCCCCTCATATGCCAGGCCGGCCGTTAAAGACCCGTCACCGATGACGGAAATAACATTGGCATCCTCCCGGTTTAAGTGGTTTCCGCAGCAGACCCCCAGTCCCGCGGATATGGAGGTGGAGGAGTGCCCCACGGTAAATCCGTCGTATTCACTCTCTTTGGTTTTTAAAAAACCAGAGATGCCCTTATGCTGTCTCAATGTATCAAAAGACGCATTTCTCCCGGTCAGAAGTTTGTGTGCATAGGCTTGATGCCCCACATCCCAGATCAGGGTATCTTTGGGCAGATCAAAGACATAGTGGATGGCAATGGTTAATTCCACGGCTCCCAGGCTGGAAGCCAGGTGACCGCCGGTTTTTGAAACCACATCGATAATTCTGTTTCGAATTTCCTGGGCAAGCTGCGGCAGTTCTGACCGTGATAATTGTTTAACATCCGCAGGTGTACGGATCTGTTCAAGAAAAGTCAATGGATTGCAACCCCATATAATTTAATGGTCTCTGTTAATAATATAATCGGCTATCTGTATCAGCGGCCCGGCTGCTGCGTCAAACCGGGACAGGCAGTCCTTGGCCTCCGCCACCAGGCTGCGGGCGAATTTTTTGGACCGGTCCAGCCCGATGACGGCCGGAAAGGTCATCTTATCATGGGCCCGGTCAGACCCCACTGCCTTGCCCAGGATTTTCGGATCCCCTTCCACATTCAGGATATCATCAGCAACCTGAAACGCCAGCCCTATTTTTTCTGCATAACCGACCAGGCTTTGAATCTGATCCTCCTGTGCTGAGACACTGACGGCACCGGATTCCACACTGACGATGATCATCTCCCCGGTTTTTTTTGCGTGTATCTGCTTGAGATGATCCAGTGCATCATCCCGGCTGCCGCTGTAGGACTGCATATCAAGCATCTGTCCTTCAACCATGCCGTGCAGGCCCGATGCCCGGGCCAGTTTTGAAATCAACTTCAGACGGACCGGTTCGTCCGGGTAATCGTCAAACAGGGAACCCGGGTCTGAAACAAGGGTGAATGCATGGGTCAGCAGGGCATCTCCGGCAAGAATGGCGACCGCTTCTGAAAATTGCCTGTGGCAGGTGGGCACTCCCCGCCGCAGATCATCATTGTCCATACCCGGCAGATCATCATGGATCAGAGAATAGGTATGGACCATTTCAATGGCACATCCCACGGGCAGGGCAGGGCGGAAATCTTTCCCGCATGCCTGGGCCGCGGCAATGGACAGGATCGGGCGCAACCGTTTCCCTCCGGCCATCAGCGAATGGCGCATGGCCCGGATCAGTATCCGGTCCCGGTCAAATTCATCCAAAATCCGTGTCAGGCAACCATTGATCAGGTCCTGGTTCTTTTTGATATATGTTTTCAGATCAGCCATTTTTATTCTTCAAACAGGGTTGGTTTGTCTGAAGACGTTTCTCCCGGTGTTAAGAGCGATATTTTTTTTTCGGTTTTATCCAGCAGATCGAGACAATATTTGGATTGTTTGATGCCGGCCTCATACTGCTTGACCGCCTCTTCAAGCGGCAGTTCCCCGGATTCCATCCGTTTGACAATCTCCTCCAGTTCCTTTAATGCCTGGTCAAATGTTTTCTTTTTAGCCATGTGATTCTTTTACCTCTGTTGTCAATCTTCCCTTGTGCAGGATGATATCGATGATATCTTTTTTCTTTACATCTGCGGCACGGGTAATAATTTTTTTATCCTTTGTTCGCCTTGCAATGGCATAACCGCGTTCCAAAACCTTTCCCGGGTTTAATGCCTCCAGTTTGTCGGTATGTGACGAAACCAGGGCCTGTTTACGCTCGACCATCATGGCAAGGCATTGTACCAGCCGGCCGGTTAACGCTTCCACCGTCTGCCTTGACCGGATTAACCGGGCATGGGGATTTTGGGCGGTTAGTGCCTCATCGACCCATTTCAGCTTTTCAGCATGATACAGACAGGATTGCCTCATGCAGTTGTGGAGACGGTTTTCGTAATCGTCCAGCATGTACCGGTAGTTATATAATAAGGTTTCCGGCGATTTGAGCCGGCCCTGGTAATCCGTTATTCGTTCGCGGCAACCGGCAATTTGCTTGGCCACCGATCTGTTCAACCTGCGTGCCAGATTGGTAACGGCTGACAATAAGGCGGATTTATCCTGGAATGCCAGTTCGGCTGCCGCCGACGGGGTCGGTGCCCTGACATCGGCAACAAAATCGGCAATGGTATAATCGGTTTCATGACCGATGCCGGTCATAATGGGAAGATCGGAATGGTAAATCGCCTCTGCAACCGGTTCAGAGTTAAACGCGGCCAGGTCTTCCAGCGAGCCGCCGCCCCGGGCAAGAATGATTAAATCCGAGGACTGCCTGGTATTTGCCAGCTCAATGGCGCTGCAGATTTCCGGAACAGCCGATTCCCCCTGAACAGTCACCGGTATGATTTCGATGCACGCATTGGGAAACCGGCGTTGGGAGATATTTAACATATCCTGAAGCGCCGCACCCGACCTTGACGTAATAAGGCAGACGCATTCAGATAGAAACGGAATCTGTTTTTTGCGGGATTCGTCAAAAAAACCGTTATCTGACAGCTTGGCTTTTAATTGTTCAAACGCGATTTGGGCTGAACCGGCCCCTTCCGGTTCAAGGTGCTCAAAGATAAGCTGATACGAGCCCCTGGGTTCATACAGGGAAATCCGGGCCAATCCAAAGACTTTCATCCCGTTTTCCGGGTTGAATTTCAATGACCGCTTCTGATTTTTAAACATGACCGCCTGGATAACCGACTGGCTGTCTTTTAAGGTAAAATAGGAATGGCCGGAAGCGGGCAGGGCATAGTTGGAAATTTCACCGGCAATCCACACAAAAGGAAAATTCTCTTCCAGCAGATTCTTAATCTGCCGGGTCAGTTTTGTAACCGTATATATATGTCCGTCTCTTTTCTCTGTCATCACCTGAAACAAAAAAATAAAAAATATGCAAAGTCTGTATTTATAAAACAAACCTGTTTATTTAACAATAAATTTATTGCAGGGCCGGGGTAAAGAATCTCTTGTTTTTGAAGCTTTCGCATTCTTGCCCCGGTTATCGTCGACGCATTCATCTTTATAAACCTCATCGTTGCAAAAAGCGTGAAGGGTAAGAATTTCTGAAAAAAGATGAAATGGCGGAACCCACTTATGATGAAGTCATGAAAGCATCTCTAAATTCAAAGCGTTTGTTGTACCGCCAACTGATTTCATCTTTTATGATAAAATCTTTATGCAACGTTGAGGTTAACCTGAACCGTTAGATCACCAGGCAGCATACGGGTGTTTGACAAGGCTGGAATTAAAATATTTCGGATCGTCGGTCACCTCTTCACCGATCCATCCGGGTTTTTGAAAATGTTGATCTTCAGATGACAGTTCAATCTCGGCAACCACCAGTCCCCGGTTGTTGCCGTAAAATTCGTCTATTTCCCAGGTAAACCCTTTATAATCGATTGTATACCGTTTTTTTTCTATGATCGGTTTTTCAGCCAGATTCTCTAACATCTCACACCCGTCTTTATACGGGATTTCATATTCGTATTCAGCACGCAAGGCGCCCCTGGCTATTCCCTTGATGGTTAAAACCGCCTTTTTATTAACGGTGCGAACCCGGACCGTTCTCTCTTTGTTACGGTTCAGATATCCCTGGCGGCAGTAAACGCCTTCAGCCAGTTTCCGCCATCCGTCATTGGTTAGAAGAAATTTTCTTTCGATTTCCATACCCATTATCTTGCTCCTTATGATACGATTCCGCCGTGAATCGCTATTTTTCAGATTGGTTTCATATTGATCCCGTTCTTTAATTCTCACGGGTATCATACAGTTCAAAAAGGTTAAAAAGAATTCTTTTTTAGCTATTTACCCGAATTTTTAAGAAAATACTGGAAAGTACGGCCAACATCAAGGTATGGTTCAATCAGCCGATGAAGATGGGCTTTCATCCGGCTCCGTATTGCAGACATAAGGGGAATATTTAATGGTATTTCCTATACGGGGTTGTGGGGCGTTCCCTGTCTGAGGGAAGTCCACGGACTTTTAAGATCGGATGCTGCCGGATACCTGACCGCCATACTGTTGTCCTTTGCCGTGGAAGCGTTTTTTTTCGGCTGGTTTTCAGATCGCATGGGACGACCGTAAAAGTGTTTTTATTTCCGGCCTGATGGTGTATACCGTCTCCTGGCTCATGCTTATTTTGTCAACTGGCCGCCCGGTCTGTTCAGCCGTTTTTTTCGGTCTGATGGGGTTCTCAGGTGTGTCACCTGTTTTCACCTTTGAACCTGAAATTATTTAAATTTTTTATGCAAGGTCAGGGTGTTATATGAAGAATGATTCAGGACTTGCCAAAAAACGCGTTCGTTATACGCTCATCACCGTTTATACCATTTCCATCCTCGCCGCCATGACATATTCGTATTACTCCAATTTCATCATGATCAACAAATATTCCCCGTTGGTTGATGCCACCATGGAGGCTAAATTTGAGGTGACGCTGGCCCACCTCTGGTTTGAAGAAAAGATGACCGGGGACCGGTACGAAGATTTTGACGAAATAATCAACCACATCCATCAGGCCATGTGGTACACAACAGCCATGCTGAAAGGCGGACAGACCACAAAAGAAAAAATTATACCGCTTACGGATAAACGGCTCAGACAAGAGGTTTCCGAGGCCTTTCAGCTCCTGGAAGAATTTCTTGATATTACCCATAAACGATATGGAGCCAAAGAGTTATCAGGTATCGGAACCAGGATCGATCAGCAATACGACGGCATCTTCAGGCGGTTTGTCAGTCAAATAGACGATGTTGGAACACTGTTACAGCAAAAAATTGCACGGGACTATCAGAAACATAAAAATATCCAATTGATGCTTATTTTTGTTCTTGTTACTTCCGGGATATTCGGAATCTTCATTCAATACCGGTTTGACAAAAACCAGGAAATTTATATCAAAGAGTTAAGAGCGGCCAGACAGAAAGCAGAAGAGAGTGAGAACTGGCTGGTTACCACAATGAACAGTATGGGAGATGGCGTTATCATTACGGATCACACCGGAAAAATAACGTATTTGAACCCGGTGGCCTCAAATTTAACCGGATGGCTGTTAAATGATGCCGAAAACCGGGATATTACGGAAGTTTTTCATATTGTAAATGAATTTACCAAAGAACCGGTAAAAGATCCGGTAAAGACCGTGATCAAAAAAAATGTCGTTATCGGTCTTGCCAACCATACCGAATTGATATCCAAAGATGGAAAAGTCTGGCCTATATCCGACAGTGCCGCACCGATTTTTGATTCCCGCAAAAACCTTCGGGGGGTTGTGGTCGTCTTTCATGAAATAACCGAGCAGAAAAAGGCCCAGGCGGAAAAAATAAATCTTGAAAATCAGCTTCGACAGGCGTTTAAAATGGAAGCCATCGGTACCATGGCCGGCGGTATTGCACATGATTTTAACAATATTCTTGCCATTATTCTGGGAAATGCCGATATGGCGTATGATGATGTTCCCCGGGAAAATCCGGCAAAACATAATATCGAAGAAATTTTAACAGCCGCTCATCGGGCAAAGGAACTGATCAAGCAGATTCTGACATTCAGCCGGCAGGAAAAACATAAAAAAATACCCTGCTGTCTGAGCCGGATCGTCAAAGAGGGAATGAAATCGTTGCGGCCCACCATTCCGGCATCTGTCGAACAATGCATTGAAATCGCACCTGAAGACGAAGATATCATCATCCTTGCCGATGCCATTCAAATCCATCAGCTGTTGCTTAATCTCTGTGTGAATGCCGTACAGGCAATGGATGAAAAAGGGCGATTGACGGTCGGGGTCACCCGTGTCACTGTTGGTGATGAATCTGATCCGGATAAAATAAAAATTAATCCGGGAGAGTATGGGTATCTGCGGTTTTCAGATAACGGACCGGGGATACGGTCCGAGTATATTGACCGGATTTTTGATCCTTTTTTCACCACAAAGGAGGTGGGTGAGGGAACGGGCATGGGGCTTTCCGTGGTCCATGGAATTGTTGAAAATCATCAGGGAAATATCTATGTGGAGAGTGAACCGGGTAATGGTGCTGTATTTCACATCTATTTTCCCATTACACGTAAAAAGACCGTAGAAAAGATCACAAATACCGCCCCCCTGCCGACAGGGGATGAAACCATTCTGCTGGTTGATGATGAAAAGATGATCGCTGAAATGGCAAAAGAGATGATCTCAAGGCAGGGATATACGGTTGTTGCCCTGACAGACAGTCTGAAGGCGCTGGAATTGGTCCAACGCTTTCCGGACCGGTTTGATCTGGTCATCAGTGATCAGACCATGCCGAATCTGACAGGGGGAGAGTTGGCAGAAAGATTGTTGAAAAATCATCCTGACCTGCCGATCATTCTTTGCAGCGGTTACAGCAGTAAGATGGATGAAGCCCGCGCGCTTGAGATCGGTGTGAGCGCGTTTGCACAAAAACCGCTCAAAAGAAAGGAAATTCTTAATCTGATTCGTAATGTATTGGATAACACCTGATATCCGGACCAAATACGGTCTGATCAATTATAAGATCAGGAGGTTTCATCTTCTTTACATTTTTTTTATACAACGTTTGGGGTAGATATGGCGGTTTAAGCAAAAATTTAGTATAAAAATGGGTTTGATTTTAATAATGTAAAAATGTGGTGTTATCCATCCACGATTTAAAAAAACCACGATGCAAAAAAAAACAGATGCAAAGGAAAAGCATATGATAAATTCACAGCGGCTGGGAGAGCTGTTTAAAACCCTTGTTGAGATTGATTCGATTTCCAGAAAGGAAAAACAGGTCGGCTTGGCACTTGAAAAGATACTGACCGGCATGGGTGCGGTCGTCCGTTATGATAACGCCGCCGAAAAGGTGAATGGCGACTGTTCCAACCTGGTTGCCAAGTTTAAAGGAACCGTAAAGGCGGATCCCCTGTTTTTATGCGGCCATATGGATACGGTTGAGCCAGGGGAGGGCATAAAGGTTACGTTTAAGGACGGTGTATTTCGAAGCGACGGGACAACCATCCTGGGGTCGGACGACAAATCAGCCCTTGCCATCATCATAGAGGTGATGCAGGTTCTTCTGGAAAATAAGATCGATCATCCGCCGGTTGAAGTTGTCTTTACCGTCTGTGAAGAGATCGGCCTTTTGGGTGCCAAACACTTTGACTATAGCCTGATGGATTCAACATTCGGGTACATTTTAGACTCTACAGATACCGAAGGGATTGTTACCCGGGCACCGGCTGCCAATAAAATCACCCTGAAGGTACACGGCCGGGCCGCCCATGCCGGTGCCGCACCTGAAAAGGGGATTGACGCCATTGCCGTGGCTTCTGCAGCCATTTCCAAACTGGCCCTTGGCCGCATTGACGAAGAAACCACCTGTAATCTGGGAACCATTCACGGCGGTGTGGCAACGAATATCGTCCCTGAGTTTGTCGAAATCCATGGTGAAGCCAGGAGTCAGGAGCCGGAAAAATTAGAAGCGGTGACCCGCACCATTGTGGATGCGTTTAAAGCAGCCGCAAAATCCTTTGAAGACGGCTCCGGTTTTCCCAGAATTGATGTTCTGATTGAAAATGATTTTTCAAATACCCGTATACCGGAAGATCACAGGGTGGTGACACTTGCCCGGCAGGCCGCCGAAAACCTGGGACAGGCCATGGAAAGCAAAACCATCGGAGGCGGTGCCGATGCCAATATCTTTTTTGGAAAAGGAATTATGGCCGGTGTCCTGGGGACGGGCATGACCGATGTTCACACCTTGAATGAATCCATCAAGCTGGACGATATGGTTCGTTCGGCCACATTGATCCTTGAAATTTTAAAACTTCATGCCCGGGAAAGTCGGCAATGATTGCCTATTTTGATCTGATTTCCGGTATCAGCGGGGATATGACACTGGGAGCACTGGTGGATATGGGAGTCCCGGTCCCGCACCTGAAAGAGCAATTATCACCGGTTTTAACCGGATTCGAAATTGAGGCAAAACAGGTGTTTAAAAACCATCTGTCGGCCACGGATATCGATATCCGGGTAACGGAAGACCCGTCTGTATCAAGGAACTATAAGGATATCCGGTCGATGATCGAAACCGCTCCATTAAAAGACGGGGTAAAGGCAAACAGCCTGGCCGCCTTTGAAAGAATCGCCCGGGTTGAAGCAGCGATTCACGGTAAAGATATCGATACGGTCCATTTTCACGAGATCGGCGGGGTAGACTCCATCGTCGATATTATCGGTTCGTTTCTGGCCGTCGATTATCTGGGCATCAAAACCATTGTTGCATCGCCTGTTCCCCTGGGTTCCGGCTCGGTGAAGTGTGCCCACGGAAACATGCCTGTGCCGGTACCGGCAACCATTGCCATATTAAAAGGTATCCCGATCACTGCCTCTGACGCGAAAACGGAAATTGTCACGCCCACCGGAGCGGCCATCATTGCCGTTCTGGCCTCTTCATTCGGACCCGTGCCTGAAATGAAAGTCAAGCAGGTGGGGTATGGCGCCGGCAAACGGGAGACCGGGTCTTCGCTGCCCAATCTGCTCCGGGTGATTCTGGGAGAAGAAAGATCCGGCCCGGTTCGGAACGATGATCCGGATCTGCAAAACGAGAAGATCCTGGTGGTCAAAACCAATATCGACGATATGAGTCCTGAAGGCCTAGGTTTTTTAATGGCAGACCTGTTTGAGAAAAAGGCGCTGGACGTCACCTTTATCCCGGTACAAATGAAGAAAAACCGGCCCGGCATCCAGGTGGAAGTGATCTGCCGGCATCCGGATCTGGAACCGGTCGTCCGCCTGATCCTGTCATCCACCTCCTCCATCGGCGTGCGGTATCGGGAATGGGACCGGATCTTTTTGAACCGCCGGATTGAAACCGTGTCCACCCGTTTCGGTAATATCGCGGTTAAAACAATCCTGAGGCCCGGCGGCCGGGTTGAACGGGTGCCGGAATATGATGTGGCGGCTAAAATTGCCAGGGAAAAAGGACTGGTCTTCAGAACGGTTTACAGTCAGATTCAAGCGGATGCCAATTGATTAAAGCCGTTCCCCCGGGTTCTTAAAAAAAGCGGTGACTTGACACGGAATGGCACAGGCTATAGAACTGCATAAATGATCTTGAATCAAAAAATAATACTCTTTCTGGCCACCGGATTTTATACCGGGAAAAGTCCTTATGCGCCGGGTAGTTTCGGCACCCTTTGCGGAATTCCCTTTGCCCTTGTTTTCTGGATCATTCCCCCGCCGTTTTTCGGGGTCTATGTGGTGGGGCTGATCCTGGCAGCCATCTTTATCGCAGATCAGGCGGAAAAGGTTTTGGGGAAAAAAGATCCGGGGTGTATAGTTATTGACGAAATTGCCGGATATGTGGTGGCATTGTCCATCGTGCCCGTGAACGGAATAACCATTGTAGCCGGATTCATTATTTTCCGGTTTTTCGATATTGTTAAAATAGGGCCTGCCCGGTATTTTGAGAAAAATTTTTCAGGAGGGGCAGGGGTGGTTCTGGACGATGTCATGGCCGGAATTATGACGGCTGTCGCCTTAAGGGGTCTTTACTTAGCGGGTATACTTTAGGAGAAAAGAATGGAAAAAAATTCCGACAAGGAAAAAGCGGTTCAAACCGCAATGAATCAGATTGAAAGACAATTTGGAAAAGGCTCTATCATGAAACTGGGCGGCAGGGAAATCGAAGCCGTACCCGTTATACGCACCGGTTCATTGGCTCTGGATAAAGCACTGGGTGTGGGCGGATATCCAAGGGGACGGGTCATAGAGATCTATGGTCCGGAGTCGTCCGGTAAAACAACCCTGGCGCTTCATGCCGTTGCCCAGGCCCAGAAAAGCGGGGGAATTGCCGCTTTTATAGATGCCGAACACGCACTGGACGTGGTCTATGCCAAACGCCTGGGCGTGGATTGTGACGAACTGCTGGTTTCCCAGCCGGATACGGGAGAACAGGCCCTTGAGATCGCCGATATGCTGGTCCGTTCCGGGGGAATCGATATCATGGTGGTGGACTCGGTCGCCGCCCTGGTGCCCCGGTCCGAGATTGAAGGGGAGATGGGGGATTCCCACATGGGACTTCAGGCCAGGCTGATGTCCCAGGCACTGAGAAAGCTCACCGGCACCATTGGCAAAACCCAGACCACGATCATCTTTATCAACCAGATTCGTATGAAAATCGGTGTGGTTTACGGCAATCCCGAGACCACCACCGGCGGCAATGCCCTGAAATTCTATTCATCCATGCGGCTTGAAATCAGAAAGGCGTCCGCCATTAAAGACGGCCAGGATGTGGTGGGCAACCGGACAAAGGTCAAAGTGGTCAAAAACAAACTGGCCCCTCCGTTTAAAAATGTGGAATTCGATCTGATGTACGGCGAGGGCATCTCAAGAACCGGTGATCTCCTCGATATGGGAGTTGAACTGGATATTGTGGATAAAAGCGGATCCTGGTATTCATTCGGCGGAGAGAGAATCGGGCAGGGCAGGGAGAATGTCAAACTCTTTTTAATCGACAACCCGGATATATTTGACAGCATAGAGACAAAAGTCAGGGATACCCTGGGTATTGGCGACCCCTCAAAAAAAAGCAAAGACGTAAAAAAAACCGCATAATCGATTCGGCGCACAGTGATTTAGGAGTGTAACATGAACGGCAATGATGCCAGAAAAATTTTTGTAGAATATTTTAAAAAACACGACCACCAGCATGTCAGATCCTCTTCCCTGGTCCCCCAGGACGACCCGACCCTATTGTTTGTCAATGCCGGCATGGTACAGTTCAAACGGGTCTTTACCGGAGATGAAAAACGGGACTACACCACCGCCGTCACCCATCAAAAATGTGTCCGGGCCGGCGGTAAACACAATGACCTTGAAAACGTGGGGTACACGGCACGGCATCATACCTTTTTTGAAATGCTGGGAAATTTTTCCTTTGGAGATTATTTTAAGGAAAAAGCCATTGCATTTGCATGGGATCTGCTCACCAACGGGTATGGGTTTGATCCGGAAAAACTGTGGATATCTGTTTTTGAAACCGATGATGAAGCCGCCGATATCTGGCACAAACAGGAGGGGATTCCGCTGGAACGAATTGTGCGGCTGGGTGAGGAAGACAATTTCTGGGCCATGGGAGACACCGGTCCCTGCGGTCCCTGTTCCGAGATTCACATCGACCGTGGCGTTGAATTCGGCTGCGATGACCCGGCCTGTGCCGTGGGTTGCGACTGCGACCGGTGGCTTGAATTGTGGAACCTGGTCTTTATGCAGTTTGAACGGGATGAATCCGGCCATATGGAACCCTTGCCCAAACCCAGTATTGATACCGGGTTGGGGCTGGAACGGGTGATCTCCGTTCTCCAGGGCGTGGCCACCAACTATGACACCGACCTCTTTATCCCCATCATGGAAAAAGTCGGAGAGCTGGCAGATAAAAAACGGCACGAATCCGACCAAGTGGAAGTGGCCATGAAGGTGATTGCCGACCATTCAAGAGCCACCGCCTTTTTGATTTCCGACGGGGTCCTGCCGTCCAACGAGGGTCGGGGATATGTGCTTCGCCGCATCATGCGCCGGGCCATCCGTTATGGGAGGAGCATCGGCCTGGTAAAACCGTTTCTGCATGAAACGGTGCAGACCGTTTTCGGCATTATGGAAGAGGCCTATCCCGAACTTAAGGATTCAGGTGCATTTATCATCAATGTGGTGAAAAATGAAGAGGAAAAGTTCCTTGAAACCCTGGGAACCGGGATGAAGCTTTTGGAGGCGACCATTGAAACCCTCCGGAAGGAGAATAAAACCGTCATTCCCGGCGACGTGATTTTTAAGCTATATGATACCTTTGGCTTTCCCGTGGATATCATCGTGGATCACATCAAAGAGACGGAGATTGAACTGGATATGGATGGATTTGATGCGGCCATGGCAGAACAGAAGGCCCGTTCCAAATCCAAAGTCAAATTCAACGGTGTGGGCACGGCCTATCGGGAACTGACGTCGGCAGGTGTCAAAACTCCGTTTAACGGCTACGATAGAACCCGGGAGGAATCCGATATCCTGATCCTTGTCAGGGATGACAAAGCGCTTGAATCGGCAGATCCGGGAGACCGGATTGAAATCGTCACGGCATCCACGGTCTTTTATGCAGAGTCCGGCGGCCAGGCCGGGGACAGCGGCATCTTTGAAAATGAAAACTGCCGGATAAAAATCGAGGATACGGTAAAAGACCCCACCGGCCTGATCATCCATAAGGGCGTTGTTGACAGAGGATCGGTCCGAAAAGGGGATAGGTTTACCTTAAAGGTGGATGAAACCAAACGCAGACAGACCGCTTTAAACCACACTGCCACCCATATTCTTCATTCAGCGCTGAGAACCGTTCTGGGAGATCACGTGAAGCAGTCCGGCTCCCTGGTGACCGATACACGGCTGCGGTTTGATTTTACCCATTTCAGCGCGGTTACGCCGGAAGAGATCAAGGCCATTGAGACCGAAGTCAATTTTAGAATTCGTGCCAACTATGCCGTTGAAACCAAAGAAATGGATATGGATGAAGCGGTGAAAGCCGGGGCCACGGCCCTGTTTGAAGAAAAGTACGGGGATGTGGTCCGGGTGGTTTCCCAGGGAACATTCTCGTCAGAGCTTTGCGGGGGCACCCATACGGATCGTTCCGGCGATATCGGTCTGTTCAAGATTTTAACCGAAGGCGGGATTGCCTCCGGTGTCCGGCGTATAGAAGCCGTGACCGGTGAAACCGCGCTTGAATATGTCCATAAAGATGAAGGTGTCCTTGCATGCACCGCCTCCCTGTTAAAAACCGGCAAAGACGGGCTTTCGGCCCGGGTGGAGACCCTTTTAAAAGAGAAAAAGGAACTGGAAAAAGAACTGGAATCCCTGAAAGCTCAAATGGCTTCCAGGTCGGTTGACAATATCGGCGACGCCATCCGGCAGGTCAACGGGGTAAACGTCATCTCCCAACGGGTGAATATTGAAAATCCGTCCCAGCTTCGCGATCTTGCGGATAAGTTTAAAGCCAAAATCAAGTCCGGCGTGATATTGCTGGGTGCGGAATCCAACGGAAAAGCACTTTTAATCTCGGTGGTTACCGATGATTTGACCAAACAGTATAAAGCCGGGGATATCGTAAAAGCGGCGGCAGCCGTTGTGGGCGGCGGCGGCGGCGGCCGGCCGGACATGGCCCAGGCCGGGGGCACCCGGCCGGAACACCTTGAACAGGCCCTGGAATCTGTCTTTAAAACGATGTCATGACCGCCTATTTTATACGACGTTTACTGCTGGTGATACCGACCTTTCTGGGTATCACCATCATGGTGTTTACCATCACCCGCTTTGTGCCCGGCGGTCCCATTGAGCGGATTATTTCGGAAACCCGTTCACTCCAGGCCGGGTCATCGGCAGGGACTTCCGGACCCGGTGGGGCTCAGCCCCTTTCCGACGAACAGATTAAAGCACTTGAGGCATACTATGGATTTGACAAGCCGGTTTTTACCGCCTATCTGATCTGGCTGGGCAAGGTTTTAAAAGGGGATTTGGGACAATCCACCCGATACTATGATCCGGTCTGGGAGATGATACGGGAAAAGATTCCCATATCCCTGTATTTCGGAATCCTGACGCTTCTGCTGACTTACGGGGTCTGTATTCCCCTGGGCATGGCCAAGGCCATTCGCCATAAGACCGGGTTTGACAATATTACCTCGGTCATTATTTTCATCGGGTATGCCATTCCCGGTTGGGTGGCAGGTGTTTTAATGCTGGTGGTCTTTGCCTCCCACTATGACGTCTTTCCTTTGGGTGGGATGGTTTCGGATATGTTTGACGAGATGACCCCGGCCCAAAAAATCCTGGATATTGCCCGGCATACGGCACTGCCGCTGTTTGCCTATGTGATCGGGTCCTTTACGGTGATGACGCTGTTGATGAAGAATACACTCATGGACAATCTGTCGTCCGACTATATCCGGACCGCCATTGCAAAGGGGCTGCCATTCAAAAAAGCCGTACTCAACCATGCCATGAGAAACAGCCTGATTCCCATTGCCACCAGTTTTGGAAACAATATCTCCATTATCCTCACCGGTTCGTTTCTGATTGAAAAGGTTTTCAACATCAACGGCATGGGACTGCTGGGGTATGAGTCGGTTCTGGACCGGGATTATCCCGTGGTTATGGGAATTCTTGTTATTTCTTCCCTGCTCTTTCTCATCGGAAACATACTTTCCGATCTCTGTGTGGCATGGGTCGATCCCAGGGTGAGGTTTAAATGATTCACTTAAGTCCGGTCACCCTGAAAAAATTAAAGCGGTTTTACTCCATTAAGCGGGGATTCTGGTCGTTTGTCATTATTATGGCCATGATTTTGATTTCACTTTTTGCAGAGGTCTTTATCAATTCACGGGCCCTGGTGGTTAATTACAATGGAAATTTTTATTTTCCCACCTACGGGCGGATGATTCCGGGCACCACGTTCGGACTGGATTATTCCTATGAAACCAATTACCGGGACTTAAAGAAGATATTTGACCGGGCAGATTCCGGCAATTGGGTCCTGATGCCCCCGGTGCCGTTCAATCCCTATGAAAATGATTTAAAACTTGATGCGTTTCCGCCCTTCCCGCCGTCATTCAAGGACAAACATTTCTTTGGCACAGACAATGCGGGCAGGGATATCCTGGCCCGGCTGGTCTACGGATTTCGAACCGCCATTGGATTTTCCGTGGTTCTTTTGCTGGTGACCTATACGGTGGGAATCGCACTGGGGTGTTCCATGGGCTATTTTGGCGGCAAGTTTGATCTCTTTTTTCAACGGATCATCGAAATATGGACCAATATTCCGGTTCTCTATGTCATTATTATTATTGCATCGGTCCTGATCCCCAACTTTATGGTGCTGCTGCTGATCATGTCCTTTTTCGGCTGGACCGGCATGACCTGGGTCATGCGCACCATGACCTACAAGGAAAAGGAAAAGGAGTATATCCTTGCGGTGAAATCGTTGGGAGCCTCCCACGCACGGATTATTTTCAACCACATCATCCCCAACACCATATCCGTGATCGTCACCTATGCACCCTTTGCCATATCCGGCGGCATTGTGTCGCTGACATCTCTGGATTATCTGGGATTCGGCCTTCCCGCACCCACCCCGTCCTGGGGAGAGCTGCTTGCCCAGGGATGGCAGAATATGAATGCCTGGTGGATTGTTTCATCCGTGGTAACGGCCATGATTATCACACTCATGACCGTTACTTTTGTGGGAGAAGGGATCCGCGAAGCCTTTGATCCCAAGCTTCATACGATTTATGAATAAGAGAGGCATGGCAACCGGCCTATTTCGACTGATCTCCGGGGGTTCTTTCAAATTCCGGACTTCGGGCTGAAGCCGCTTAAAATCGGAATTTGAGACCGACCGTAAGCGGATCAGACATCGTATCAGGCATGGCTGTTTCCCAAAAGGGTGAGCGGCTTTGAGTCCATGACCTTTTTAGAGGCGAAAAGAGCCGTACCCATACAGATACCGGTGGTAAAAAACAGGATTAAAACCGACAGGACCGGGTGGATCTGCCAGAGATTGTCAAAAAAGTACCAGGAAGCTGTCCATGAAAACAGGTAGCTGAGTCCGACGGCAAAAAAAGATGCCGTAAAACCGATAAAACCGAATTCAATCAGGGTAATTGCCCGGATATCCGGAAAACCGGAGCCCAGTACTTTTAAAAGATTGATCTGGTTTTTGTTTTTTCTGGCTTCGTGCCGGGCAATGGAAAAGATGGAGATGAGCCCGGCGGCAATGGCCAGCCAGGCCATGAACCGTATGGAAAGGGACAGTTTGTCCGTAATATCCAGAAGGGTGCCGGCCATCCGGGTGACGTCAATTACCGAAACGTTGGGAAAGGCATCGACAATTTTATTCTTCAATGCCTGCCTTTTGTCTGCAGGCACACCGGATACGGCACTCAGGTAGGTTTTAGGGGCATCATTGAGAACCCCGTTTTGAAAGAGGAGAAAAAAATTGGGCTGAAAACTGTTCCAGCGGACCTTTCTGAAATTTTTCACCCGGCCGGTAAAGGGGATCCCCTGGATTTCAAATTCCAGTAAATCGCCCATGTCAATGCGGAACCGCTCGGCAAACGATGCTTCGACAGAGATTTCAAACGGCTGTTGAGATGTGTAGTCCCACTGCTCTTCAGACAGGGGTCGCCCCCGGACAATGGTTTCGGATTTGTCCAGGTCTGTGCGAAAAGAGAAATTAAACTCCAGCCGCCGGCCCGTACCCCTGGGTCTGCCCCCGGATCTGGTCGGTTGATCATGAAAAGGCTGCCGGTTTTTTGTCATGATCCGTCCCCGGACCATGGGAGAGAGATTGGCAATCTCTCCCTCGTTGCCGTTCATAAACTCGATAAACGCCGTCTTTTGCTCTTCCTGGATATCCACCAGAAAAAAGATGGGAATTTTAAGCCCTTCCGGCCTAACGATTTCATCCTGCAATCCTTTTTGAACCTGGGGAATCAGGGAGATGAGAAAGACACCCATGGCAATGGTTACAAAACAGGAAAGAGAGGCCCACTTATTCCGGTACAGATTCCGAAATGCAATCTTTCGGGCCGGATTCCGGGTGTTGGACAGCCGGTTGCAGGCAGAAAGAAGAATCCAGCCCGCAACCGATAAAAAGGTGAGTGCAACGGTAAAGCCGGAAACAAAGATGATGCCGGTCTTAAGATCGCCTGCCGCATAAACCGAGATCAGCAAAAAGGCGATCAGTCCGGGAAGGACGCCGGCTGCCTGGCGGATTCTGTTTTGAAACCGGTGACGGGGAGCGGACGGCATTTTTCTTAAAAGCATCAATGGTTTTATATAGAAAATCCGGACAAAAACCGGCAGACAGAAAATCTGGCTGCCGGCCATCCCCAGGCCCAGGGCTAGAAGGACGGTGGCAGGATCGGTTCTCAGGGAAACCTGATCCGGTATCAGGCCCTGAAAGATAACGGGAAAGGCCGGAACCAGGACCAGGGATAAAAGGGTCGCTAAGATGGCGGCCAGGGTACCCAGGAGAATGAGCTGAAAACTGATATAGAGCCAGATCTCCCGGCGTTTGGCACCAATGCTCATCAAGACCGCAATCTCCTGTTGCTTTAGATCCAGATATCCCCGGAAGAGATAGGCAGTGGCAATGCCTGCCAAAAAAAGGGTAACCACGCTGACCAGTCCCATGTAACCGGTAAAGTACCCGGTGAGCCGGCCCAGGTTTTGATTGACATCCCGGCTGTCGTAAATGTTCACCCGCTGTTGATCCGGATAGGCTGCGGCAAATTCGCTTCGAAGGCGCTGAACCAGGCCGGGCACATCTGTATCCGGGCCGAACCGGTAATATCTTGAATACCATACCCGGCTGCCGAATTGAATCAGGCCGGTTCCGGCCAATCGGTCAATCCCCATATAGATTTTCGGTGCCAGTTCAAGTGCGGTCAGGGACCTGTCCGGATCGGAGAGAATAAAATCACTCACATTAAAGACTGTTTCACCCAGGGTGACCGGACGGTTTGGTTTCCGGATGCCCAGTGCATATGCCGAATCCCGTGTGATGAACACATCCGGGTTCTGATGGAGTGCTTCAGGGGTTGAATCGTTTTCAAGGGAAAATCCGCCGTAGAGCGGATACGCGTCGTCAATGGCCATCACCCGCATCAGGCGGGTATTGCTGCCGGCCCGGACCATGGTATAAAAACTGATCAGCCGGGCCTGGCTCTTCTCCGGTCCAAGCACCCGGTCTATCCGCGCCAGATCTTCCGGTTCCAGGGCCTTGTTTGAAGAGATGACCATATCGGCGGTTAAAATCTCTTTTAAGTTTGCATCCAAATGGGAATTTAAAGATCTGCCAAAGGAATGGATGGCGATAAACCCGGCCAGCCCCAGGGTCAGGTTAAGGATAAAGAAAAGGGCAAACCCCCTGTTTTTTATAAGCTCCTTAAATCCAAGCCGTATCCAGAGCATCAGGCAAGGCTCCCCTGGTCAAGTTTCATGGGTTTAGAGCATCTGGCGGCCAGGTCCGGGTTGTGGGTGACTAAAATCAGGCATCTCTTTTCTTTTCCCACCAGATCGAACAGAAGAGCGGCGATTTTCTCTCCGGTGCCGATATCCAGATTACCGGTGGGTTCATCGGCCAGCAACAGGGCGGGTTTTATAATCAAGGCCCTTGCAATGGCCACCCGCTGGCACTCACCGCCGCTCAGCTGTCCGGGCAGATGATGCTGCCGGTCCTGCAGCCCGACTTTCTCAAGCATCTCATCCACCGGATCTGCAATGGTTCTCTGTTTGAGGATCTCAAGGGGCAGGCTGATGTTCTCCCGGGCCGTTAAGTGGGGCATCAGGTGGAATTGCTGGAAGATTATCCCTATTTTCACGGCCCTGTACCGGGAGAGCCGGTCCTCGTTCATGGTGCACAAATCCTCTCCATCCAGGAGAATCCTGCCTTTGTCCGGGCTGTCCAGTCCGGCAATCAAGGAGAGCAGGGTGGTTTTCCCGCTGCCGGAATGCCCGGTTACGGCGCAGGTTTCACCCGTGTCAAGACTGAAACTGATATCCTTTAGCACATCAATGGTTCCGGACCGGGGCTGGTTAAAGGATTTGCAGACATGGTTAACCTCAAGTATCATAGATGCTCCATTAATACGGGAAAAACCGTTTCAGCGATGATTTTATGGCCTTGGACATTGGGATGAATCCCGTCGGCCTGATTCAGGGCCGGTCTGCCTGCCACGTTTTTCAAAAGAAACGGTATAAAAGGCAGATCATGTTTTTCGGACAATTCTGCAAATGAATTTTCAAATGCCTGTGCATAATCAGGGCCGTAATTCGGGGGGAGTCTCATTCCGGCCAGAATCACCGGAATATGATTATCACTGGCAAGTTCCACCGCTTTTTCAAGATTTTGGCGCATCAGATCCACAGACAGCCCCCGGAGTCCGTCATTGGCTCCCAGGGCCAGGACAAGCAGATCCGGCTTGGCTCTTAAATACCATTTCAGACGGGAGTAGGCCCCTGCACTTGTTGATCCGCTGATGCTGCCGTTGATAATATTAATCCCGTCTTTTCCATTTTCTGCCAGTTTATTTTGAAGCAGGGACGGATACGCCTGCTCCGGTGCCACACCAAGGCCTGCTGAAAGCGAATCGCCTATAATCAGAATGGTTGTCCGGTCGTCCTCTGCAAATAGAGAAGAAAGATGGGCGGAAAAAAATAAAAAGGCAAAAATCAGAACAATTGGAAGTATCCGTACAGTGCTGTCTTTTTTCATTCTCTTCAATATCCTTGTCAGATTGTTTAATGAAGAATCTGATGCTTAATATGGGTATTGAATTCACCGGTGTAAAGTTAAAAAGAAGTCTTGTGTACCAAGACCGTCATCAAAGTGCCTGATCCAAGGCGGCAAGGAGTGACGGGTGAAGGTGTATTAATCATACTCCGCAGGGAAGAATGGCCACAGGTAAAGCAGCAGCCGGTGCTGTATGATGGGCCAGGGGTTTCACGGAGTGAAAATATCCGGCAGGTATGGTAAAAATCAGGGATCTGTAGTATTCGTTTAACATTGGGATCAGACAGGGGAACAGAGCCGATGATGAAAGGAAAAAAGAGAGTTGATGAATGAAAATATACCGTCAATGCAGGCCCGGATTCTGGTCGTGGATGATGATGAAGCCATCAGGGACGCATTAAGACTGATCCTTGAAGACGATTATGAGGTGTTTTGTGTTGACAGTGGCGTCAAGGCATTGGAAAAAATACAAAAACAGGCATTTGATCTTGTCTTTCTGGATGTCATGATGCCGGAAATGGACGGGATTGAAACCCTTAAACGGATCCGGGCCTATGATAAACAACTGGACGTCATCATGGTATCGGCTGTTGACCGCGCACAGGAGGCCACCTATTCCATCAAACTGGGGGCTTACGATTATATTACCAAACCCTTTGACCATGAAGTCATATTGAACCGGGCGGAAAAGGTGGTTGAGAAACGGAGCCTGACCAAGGAGGTGAAGTTTCACAGATCCCAGGCAGCCACCGACTCATGGAAAAATACGATCATCAGCAATTCAAAAAAGATGGCCAATGTATTCGACCGGATATCAAAGGTGGCGGAAACATCCAGCAATGTACTCATCACCGGTGAGAGCGGAACCGGGAAAGAACTGATTGCCAAGGCCGTTCACACGGCAAGCCTTCGCAAGGATCATCCCTTTGTCGCCATCAACTGTGCCGCGATTCCGGCCGAGCTTTTGGAGGCGGAACTGTTCGGCCATGAAAGAGGATCTTTTACCGGGGCCCATAAACAGACCATCGGCAAGTTTGAATTTGCCCACCAGGGCAGTATCTTTCTCGATGAAATCTCCAGCCTGAAATTCGAGTTTCAGGCCAAGCTGCTTCGGTTTATCCAGGAACGTGAATTTGCCCGTGTGGGCAGCCACCAGACTATCAAGGTCGATGTCCGGATCATTGCCGCCACCAATACCAGCCTTGAAGATATGGTCAAGGAGGGGACCTTTAGGGAAGATCTTTTTTTCAGGCTCGATGTGGTGCCGATATTGCTGCCGCCGCTCCGTCATCGCGAAGGGGATGTCCGGCTGCTGGCCGATTTTTTCCTGGAGCGGTTCAGCCGCCAGATGAACAAGACGGTTAACGGATTCACACCTGAAGCCGTTGAGGTTCTGGAAGCTTACCCCTGGCCCGGCAATATACGCGAACTGGAGAACCTGGTGGAACGGATGGTTGTTCTGGGATCGGAAAAACGGCCCATCGATGAAAAGGACCTCCCCTTTGACCTGCTGTTCCACAATGAGTCGCTTTCAGATGCCCAGGGGGACCGGGACGAGAATAAAGGGCTGATGCAGGCCAGGCAGTCTTTTGAAAGGCTCTATATCCTGCGGGCTCTCCAGAACTGCCGGTGGAACCAGACCCGGGCTGCCGACCTGCTCGGAATCCACAGAAATACCCTGATCCAGAAAATGAAGACAATGAGCCTGAACCGGGAAAAACCCGAGGAATAAGAAAAGCACGGTTAGAAGGTGCTTAAGAGAACGTTGGCAGACGGATTGAAAAACAGGCACCGTCTCCTTCCTTGCTTTCTGCAGAGATCTGTCCCTTATGCTCTGAAACCACTTTATGGGTGATGGCAAGTCCCAGTCCCGTCCCCTTGGCTTTGGTGGTAAAAAACGGGTGAAAGATATTGGCTGCCAGCTCTTCTGAAAAACCATGGCCTGAATCTTTAAAATGAATATGGATCGACGCATCCCCGGCTTTGGCACGGATGCTCAGGTTGCCCCCCTCGGGCATGGCCTGGGCGCTGTTTTGAATCAGATTGATAAATACCTTTTCAAGCTGGTTGGCATCGGCCATGACCAGGGGCAGGTCCGGGGCAAGAATACTTTGGCATTCAATACGGTTTCGGTTCAGATCTGCCGACATCAGTTCGATGCAATGGGTCAGCAATTCTGCGATATCGGTTTGTCTGAATTCATACTTGGGCTGTCTTGCCAATTCCAGCAGCTCTTCAATCAGGGCATTGAGCCGGTTGATCTCCCGTTGGACCGTTGTTTGGAATTTGTCCATAAAACCGGGCTTTGAAATTTTATGAGGCAGCAGGTCCACAAAGGTCTTAATGGCAGACAAAGGATTCCGGATTTCATGGGCCATCCCGGCTGCAAGCGTTCCAAGGTCAGCCAGCCGCTGGGTCTGGCGCACCTCTTTTTCAAGCTCCTTTAGAATGGTGATATCACTGAGGTTGAATATGATCTGCCTGGGGGTGTTGGGAGCTGCATCCAGCAAACTGGCGCGGACTAAAATGTTCCGGGTTTCATTGTCTTTAAGGTGATGGATCTCTTGCTGGTCGGATCCGGACCAGGTTTTAAGTGCATCCTGGATATAGTCTGAAACCCGGGTGTTTGAATCGATCAGTTCCCGGACCGGGCTGCCCTTTACATCCCGGCCGGTGTCAATGTCCAGGATGGCCCGGGCAGCCGGATTGATTGCGGCAACCATACCGTCCATATCAACGGCCAGAAGGCCGTCACCCATGGTTGCCAGGATCTTTTCCGCGTACTGCTGTAACCGTTTTATCTCTTCCAGCTGATCTTTTAATTGCAGTTTTTGGGCAAGGACTTCCCGGATCATAATGGAAAAATTCGATGCCAGGATCTCAACTTCATCCCGGGTCTGAATGGAGAATGTCTGATCCAGATTTCCCCGGGCTGCTTCAACACTCGCATTTACAAGGGTCTCCAACGGCCGGGTCACCCGCTGGGCTGTCCAGTTGGAAGTCAAAATCCCCACTCCCAGTGCCATGAAACCCAGGAGAAGAATACTCCATAGTGTCTGGCGAAACTGCTCATACATCGGTTCAAGGGAGAGGCAGACCCGGACGGTTCCCCACCGGTCCCCGGAATCGGCAAGAATCACCGGTGTGGACACATCCATCACTTTTGACTCTCCTGGCTCAGGGCGATGGATTTTGATCAAAGGGGCGGCTGCCTCAACCGCTGCCGTGCTGACCGGGTCGGTCAGGGTTTGATATTGCAGATCCGGCCTGTTGCTGTATCCGGCCACCCTGCCTTCTTTATCATGGATGGCAACATATATGATATCCGGGTTATGAACCGCCTGGTTGGCCATTCTTTCCAGTGCAATATAATTGTAGGTGAGCAGGTATTCAATGGAAATATCTGCCAGGTATCTGGAGAGCCCGATTCCCTGGTTTTCAATCCGTTCCCGGATGGTCCGGGTCTGCAATACGCTTAATACGGCCGTCAGGATCGACAGCAGCAATAAGAGCATAATGGATGTAATCAGGATAAACCGGTACCGGAGCGGCATAAATCCGGACCTTTTCAATACCTGGCTGATTTTTACCGGCATGTTGTTAGATCTTTTTTTCAATTTGCCGTGCCTGTTTTAAAAAAGAACTCATTTGTTGATGGTGGCATCCAGCCATATCTGATTCAGTCGGGTGGCCTGGGTACCGAAAGCACCTATACTGATGGATTGAACATGGGGCTGATAGACCCGGTTCACATTCATATAAAAAAGAGGGATCACCGGAGTTAAATCCAGGATGGCCGTCTCAATTTTCTGGTACATCTTTGCCCGGTTTACCGGGTCGACAATCTCCCGTGCAGCCGTTAACATGGCATCAATTTCCTGATTTTTCAAGTTCATAAAGTTATGAGCGGAACCGGAAAAAAACAGAGAGGATAAAAAACTGTCCGGATCAGGCATGTCTGCATACCATGCCAATCTGTAGATTTGTGCGGCCCCGGTTTTTAAATAAGATTGAAATTCTTTCCAGTTGGTAATGTACTTGGGCCTCACTTTTACGCCCAAAGGAGCCCAGAGTTGCTGAATCAGTTCCATTTCTTTTTCAACTCTGGGAGTCATAGCCGCCGATACAATTTCCAGTTCGAGCTTTTGCATGTGAAAACCGGGTGTTTTAGTATTCGATTCAATCCATCGTTGCACTGATTTTGGAGTGGTATCTTTTATGGGGTCAAGACGTTGATATCCGGCCATTCCCGGCGGCAAGATGGTTTTCGTCTCCTGATGTCTTCCATCATAGATGTTATTGATTAGTGCATTACGGTCAATCGAATCAGACAATGCCTTTCGAAGATCAGGATTTAAAAGATGGGGGTGACGGATATTTAGACCGTAGAAGAACAGGTTCATTGAGGAACGATGAAACCATTGAAGTCCTTTTAACCCGGCAAGCTCTTTCTCTATATTTGCGTATACGGTCATCTCTTTCAGCCGGTTCTGTTTAAAATCATTCAGTTTAAGTTGGCTTTGTCCTCCTGGATAAATACGGTAAAGAATTTCATCAAGGTAAGCCGGTCTTCCATAATAATGTTTAAACCGACGAAGTCGAATGACTTTAGTGTCTTCCCAGGAAACAAACTGAAACGGGCCGCTTCCCACGGGATGCTTTCCAAACGCATCCCCCATTTGTGATACCGCTTTCTCAGGAACGATTGCCGTCTGATACATTCCCAGAGCGGTTAAAAACGGTGCATGGTTTTTTTTCAAGTGAATAGAGAATTTTTTTTCATTTTCAATTTTAATTCCCGTAAGGGTGTCGAGGAGTTTCATCCGGTATTCATCGGCTCCCGTGATTTTCAACAGGTGCTGCAATACGGCACTGGGCGGTTCTGTCCGCAGTAGCCGTTTGAGGGTGAATTCAACATCTCCGGATGTGACAGGGGCATGGTTGTGAAAAACAGCTTCTTTTAATTTGAATCGATATACTCTTCCCTTCTCGGTCACCTCCCAGGTCTCTGCTAATGCAGGTACAACAGACAGATTAGAATCAAATCTTACAAGCCTGTCAAATACCTGCTGACTTACTGATCCACTGTATTTGTCTTGGGCGTAGGCCGGATCAAGGGTCGTGGGGTTATGGTCTAATGGTTTTTGATAAATGCCGCCATATGTGGGTGTTTTTTGGGGTAAGGCCGGTAGTGTGGATATCTTTTCTTCAGAATCTGAACAGCCTGAAATAAAAAGGCAAAAAAAAGATATACAGATGAAACAGATACCGGACAGTCCTAAACGATTCATTTTTGTCCTCACAAAGAACGATTTATTTATTTAAGTTTTTATCCAGCCATATTTTATTCAATTTTGTGGCATGGGGACCTATGGCATTTATGTTGATCGATTGAACATGGGGCTGATAGACCCGGTTTGTATCCATATTAAATAATGGAATGATCGGAGCGGCTGCCAGGATACGGGTTTCGATTTTCCGGTAGATCTCTGTCCGTTCTATCGGATCGAGAATTCCCCGGGCGTCTGACAGCAGGACGTCAATCGTTTCATCATTCAAATTCATATGGTTATGGGCGGCATCAGACGAAAAAAGAGAGGAGAGAAAGCTGTCCGGATCAGGCAGATCCGCATGCCAGCCGTACCGGTAGATTTGAACGGCATCAGACCTTATATAAGATGTAAATTGTTTCCAGTCCATGATGTATTTGGTCTGAATGGTGATGTTCAAAGGCGCCCAAAATCTTTGTATGAGTTCTATTTCTCTTTTAACCCTGGGCGATTTTCCAGCCGATACAATTTCAATCTCCAGCGGTTGCCGCTGCAAAGAGGATGACGGATAGGAAGCTTTTACAGGATCAAAGCGCTGATGTCCATCCATCCCCGGCGGCAGGATGGTTTGGGTCGCCTGGTATTTTCCGCCGTAGACCGTGTTGACAAGGGTCTGGCGGTCAATTACGGCAGATAACGCGTTTCGAAGGCCGGGATCCTCAAGATGGGGATAACGGATGTTGATGCCGTAGAAAAAAAGACTCATTGAAGGCTTATGAATCCATTGCAGCCCTTTAAATCCGGCAAGTGCCTCCTGGGCATTCCCAAATACTGTCATTTCATCCAGTCGGCTATTCTTAAAATCGTTCAACACAGCCTGGTTTAGCCCGTCGGGGTAGATACGGAAGTAGATTCCATCCAGACGGGCCGGTCCCCCATAATAGGCGTTGAACCGGTGGAGCTGAATAGCCCGTTCATCTTCCCATGAAACAAATCTGAACGGGCCGCTTCCCACGGGGTTATTACCAAAGGTATCTCCCAGCCGCATGACGGCATTTTCCGGAACAATGGACACCTGGTACATGCCCAGTGCGGTTAAAAAAGGCGCATGGGGTTTTATAAGATGAATCGAAAAGTTTTTCTCACTCTCAATCTGGAACCCTGGAAGGGTGTCGCGGGTTTTATTCCTGTACTCAACAGCTCCGTCTATTTTCAGCAGGTGTTGTAAAACAGCACTGGGCGGCTCTGCCCTCAGCAGTCGCTGGATGGAAAAACAGACATCATCGGCAGTCACCGGTTCCTGGTTATGAAAAACAGCATCTTGCCTCAATTTGAAGGTATAGCGCGTTCCCTTCTTTACCTCCCAGGTCTCTGCCAGAGCCGGTAAAATGGACAGATAGGGGTCGAACCGCACAAGTCCGTCAAAGACCTGGTGAACCACAAACTCGCCAAAATTGTCTTGCACATAGGCCGGGTCAAGGGTAATCGGGTTGCCTCTTAGTGGAATCCGGTATATTCCGCCATGAACAGGTGGTTTTTGTGGGGGAACTGCCTGAAGTCCAACTCCCTCAATCTCTTCCGGATTTGAACAGCCCTGGAGCAAAGGTAAAAGAAAGAATAGACTGACAAAACAAATAAAGGATTGTTTAAGAGGGTTCATCTTTTCCTCGTTCTGTTTTTTACGACCTCATATCTCAAGAAACGCGGGCTCTCGGATGGAATCGGCCCGCTTTATTATTTTACGGCTGTTTGCCGCACGAACCGCCCGGTTAACCCTAATTCATATCAAACCGGACGGGAAAAAATCAATTCAGTTGATACGTGATACAGTCATGTTTTGTTTCGGCACCTGACCATGGTGTACATTGTATTTACCATGCCGGGCGGTTTAAAAAAAATCATTTTCGTAAACCCGGATCCAGCCATATCTGATTCAACTTTGTGGTATGGGGACCCAGTGCACTGATACGCGCGGATCTGACATGGGGTTGATAGACCCGGTTTTCATTCATATAAACCAAGGGAATGATCGGAGTGGCTGCAAGAATTTCAGCCTCAATTTTTTGATAAACCTCTGCCCGTTTTATCGGATCAATAATTTCCCGGGCATGTGACAACCGGGTGTCAATCGCTTCATCTTTCAGGTTCATAAAGTTATGGGCTGCATCGGATAGGAATAGAGAGGACAAAAAACTGTCCGGATCAGGCATGTCCGCATGCCAGCCATACCGGTAGATTTGAACGGCATCAGATCTTAAATAGGATTGAAATTCTTTCCAGTCGGTAATGTATTTGGGCCGAACAATGATGCCCAAAGGGGTCCAAAATTTTTGTATAAGTTCTAATTCTTTTTCAACCCTGGAAGTTTTTACAAGCGATACAATCTCAATTTCCAGCTTTTTTTGATGCAATGGGGATGATTCTATATATGGTTTCAAAAAATTTTGTGAAGAAACCGAATGTTTTTTTTTTACAGGGTCAAAACGCTGGTGTCCGGTCATCCCCGGCGGCAGGATGGTTTGGGTTACCTGGTATTTTCCGTCATAGACCTTGTTAACAAGGGTATGGCGGTCAATGGCTGCTGATAATGCCTTTCGGAGTCCGGAACTCTCAAGACGGGGATGGCAGATGTTGATACCGTAAAAAAATAGGCTCATTGAAGGCTCATGAAACCACTGAAGCCCTTTTAATTCTGATAGTTCCTCCTGGTCATTCCCAAATACCGTTATTTCATCCAGCCGGTTGTTTTTAAAATCATTTAAGATGGCCTGGTTTTGTCCGCCGGGATAGATACGAAAAAGGATTTCATCCAGGTAAGCCGCCTCCCCATAATAGGCATTGAACCGGTGGAGCTGAATAGCCTTTTTGTCATCCCATGAAACAAATCGGAACGGACCGCTTCCCACGGGATGCCTGCCGAAGGCATCTCCCAATCGCATGACCGCTTTTTCAGGGACAATGGATGCCTGGTACATGGCCAGGGCGGTTAAAAAAGGCGCATGAGGGGTTAAAAGGTGAATCGAAAATTTTTTTTCAGTTTCAATTTTGAATCCTGAAAGGGTGTCCCGGGTTTTATTCCTGTACTCAACAGCACCTTTTATTCTCAACAGGTGCTGTAAAACCGCACTGGGCGGCTCCATCCGTAACAATCGTTTGAGGGTAAACCTGACATCTTTGGCAGTAACCGGGTCCTGGTTATGAAAAACAGCGTTTTGTTTTAATTTAAAAGTATAAACTTTTCCATTGTTTACCTCCCAGGTCTCTGCCAGTGCCGGCAAAATAGACAGATAGGGGTCAAACCGCACAAGGCCGTCAAAGATCTGATGAACCACAAACCCGCCATAAGTACCCAAAACATAAGCCGGGTCAAGGGTAATCGGGTTGTTTGCCAGTGGAATCTGATAACTACCACCATGAGCAGGAATCTTTTTGGTTGGGGGCGTGTTTGATTCCTTTTTATTTTCTTGGTTTGAACAGCCTGGAATCAATTTGCAAAGAAACAATAGAGCAATAAAGCAGAAAAAAAGCCGTTTGATACTGTTTATTTTTTTTATACGATTTTTCATATATACAGCTGAATCTTGTTTTTGGTTTAACATACCTGCGAGGTAAATTTATTTTTTCAACTTATTGATCCAGCCAGATTTGGTTCAATTTCACTGTATGATGGCCCAATGCACTCACATTGATGGATTGAACATAGGGTTGGTAAACCCGGCTCACGTTCATATGAAAAAGAGGGATTACCGGGGTGACAGCCAGAATATCTGTCTCAATTTTTCGATACATCTCAGCCCGCTTTATTGGGTCGGAAATTCCTCGGGCAGTCGACAACATGTTGTCAATATTTTTATCTCTCAGGTTCATGAAATTGTGGGCGGCGTCGGATAAGAAGAGAGAGGAGAGGAAACTGTCCGGGTCCGGCATATCGGCAAACCATGCGTACCGATAGATTTGGGCAGATCCGGATTTTAAATAGGATTGGAATTCATTCCAGTCAGTAATGTATTTGGGCCGGACGGTTATGCCCAGCCGAGCCCAGAACCCCTGAATGATGGCAATCTCTTTTTCATCCCAGGGTGTCTTTGCGGCTGATGCAATCTCTAATTCCAGATTCTGCGGATCTCCACCCACTGTTTGGCCATCCTGTTTCAGTAAAGTTTGTACTAAACTTGTTTCTTTATTGTCTTCAGCAGGAGAATTAGGTTGATACCCTGGCATCCCTGGTGGCAGAATTGTTTTGGTCACTTGGTATTGGCCGCCAGTTAGTGTATTTACAAGTTCAATGCGGTCAATGGAATTAAAAAGTGTTTTTCGAAGATCCGGGTCAGTAAGGCGGGGATGACGGATGTTTATACCATAGAAAAACAAACTTAGCGAGGGGCGCTGAAACCATTGAAGATCTTTCAATTCGGAAAGTTTCTTTTTTTCATCTCCGTGTGCGGTCATTTCTTCGAGACGTTTGGCTCTGAAATCATTTAAGATAGCCTGGTTTTGTCCCCCAGGATAGATACGAAAAAGGATTTCATCAAGGTAAGCTGTTCCGTCATGGTAGTTTTCGAACCGATGAAGCCGTATAGATGCTTTGTCCTCCCAGGAAGTCAATTGGAAAGGTCCGCTCCCTACGGGATTCTTTCCAAAAGCCTCCCCGAGCATTTTGACGGCTTTTTCAGGTACAATGGAAGCCTGATACATTCCCAAGGCAGCTAAGAACGGGGCGTGAGGTTCCAAAAGATAGATGGAGAAAGTTTTTTCATTTTCAATTTTAATACCTGAAAGGGTGTCACGGATGTTCATTTTATATTCGTTTGCTCCATCGATTTTCAACAGATGGGGTAACACGGCACTGGGTGGATCCACCCGCAGTAGCCGTTTGATGGAAAACAGGACATCTTCTGAAGTGACAGGCTCTTTGTTGTGAAAAACTGCATTGTCTTTTATTTTGAATTTATAAACTGTCCCTTTTTCGGTTACCTCCCAGGTCTCTGCCAATGCCGGTAAGATAGATAGGTAATTGTCAAACCTGACAAGCCCGTCAAAAATTTGGTGAACTACAGATTCTCCAAAATTATCATGGACATAGGCAGGATCAAGGGTAGCAGGGTTACCCTTTAGGGGAATTCGATAATTGCCGCCATAGAAAGGTGTGCTTTTTGATGAAACCGCTGTTGCATTTTCATTCTCTTCCTGGTTTGAACAACCCGGGAGTAGTACGTTAAGAAAAAACAGGCTAACAAAACAGAGGCATGACAACTTAAAACGGTTCATTTTTTCTCCTTGTTCGATAAATTTTAGAAGAAAGTTATCATAAGGAGTTGTTGTTAGCAAGAAATGGCGTTTAGTGAAATTGATGTTGAAAATATAGGAAGACTGTAAACTAAAAAACACGGCAATGATTCTGCCGTGTTTTTTAGTTTTTAAAAAATCACTTTTTTATATTGGCTTCAAATACAGTTTAAGGGTATGAACTGCCGCTGGCGGAAGCCAATACCGGCAAGGCATGTCCGGCAACAATCAAGCCAGTAACGAATGCGGAAATCATAAAATTTTTAATAGTCTTTTTCATGGTTTTTCTCCTTTGTTTGTTAACAGATGAATTTTCTGATAACGGTTTAAATTTATTCAGTTTTTTGCTTTATGGCCTATATAATTAGCAAAAGGAGGACCATGGTTATTTTTTTTTTAAAAAAAAAATTAAGTATTTGAAAAATAAGAACTATTTTTTTACTACGGGTTGAATGGCAAGAAAGAGTAAGTATTCGCAATGCACAGGCTTATGTGCAGCTATTTTTTATTAGTTTAGAAAAGAGTAATTCATTTACTCCAAATAAAAGGTATGGGATTTTAAAAATTATGTTTTTTTGATTTGCACATTTAAATGTGCAATTTGTTTTAAATTCTATGCAATAATTATTTTTTAATTATTTCAATATATTAGTTGTAATTTAGCCTGATTTATCACATATGAGCCCATAATCATAGGCAAAATAAAAATAGCCATTGCAAAGAGGAGATGCATGATTTAATTGAAATTTTATTTTAATTTCAGTAGGTTAAAAACGCTGGCTTGTTTTTTGAAAAGATGGCACATTTATTGCCCATTTTTATACAATATTTTAATATTTTTGATTTGAAAGCAGTTTAGCCCAAAAACGGTTCTTTATGGTACGGTTTTAACCCTGGTCACAATTTTTAACTGATTTAAAAAGGATAAAATCAGATGAATGATTCTACATCAGAACAAAAGGTTGGGGTGGCGGTAAATACTGATAGCCGGAGAGACAGGGCTCAATCCCACGCAAACCCGTTACATGAAAATGGATTCTCTCTGGCATTGAAAGATTATTTTGACTTTCTTAGAAAAGAGGAAACACCTCCTGAGAACCAGGCTGTTTAACAGCAACCTTAGATTCACAATTTTGACTGAGGTTTCACCCTTGGTAAAGGGATTTCTGTTTTTTCAGACAGGTGATAAACAAACATTTGAACGGATGATAACCGGATGAATAGCATCCCATTGGGACAGGATGTCTTTGATGGTAAACATGTAAGGATACTGTGAAAAATAAGAACGTCGATTTTTTAAACCCGCCTGTTGAGTGCAAACCGCCGACTCCGTTGATGAACGATTATTTCGACTTTCTCAGAGAATCACAGGCCGGAGAATACGACCATTTACCCTTTGGATTTATCACTCTGAGTAAAAAAGGCATTGTAAAGTACGTTAATACGGCCGCCTCCAAGCTATTGCAGGTGGAGAAGCGCCACTTGACAAACAACCGGTTTTATCCGTACGTACATGCGGATGACCTGGAAAAAATCAAATACAATAAACAATCCAGGAACCTGGATTTTCCAAAAACCGCAGACATCCGGTTGATCTGCAGGCATGCTGTATTGTTGACAAGAATGAGTATTTCCTATGATCCTTATTTCAAATCTGCATACGGACCGATTCAGCTCAGTTTTTGTGATATCACTGAGGTAAAACCCGTAGCACCGGAAAAAAAGGAATCAGATCAAGATCAGACCCCGGATCAAAAATCGGATCAAAAATCGGATCAAAAAAAAGCGGCCGTCGGCGTATTCTCAAATAATATGGCCCGTGATTTTAAGACGATTCTAAATTCGATCATTGCCAATATAGATACCGTCATTAACGAGACATCCGGCCATCCGGAGGTCCGGAAAACGCTGGATGAAACAGTAGCAGCTGCCAAAAGAGCCGGTGAAATGGCCACACAGATTTTCAGCTTGACCCATCCGCCCGGTTATGATGCCTCTCCGGTCAGGGTTCAGGAGATTGTGCGGGAGGTGATCCACGTATACCGGGATATGGAATCAAAGAATATCATTATGATTCAGGTTATTGATGATGAATGCGGACCGGTCATGGCCAATCCCACCCATATTTACCAAATTGCAATGAACCTGGTCACAAACGCGATTCAGTCAATGGCACCGCAAGGGGGAATGCTTGATATAATGGTAAAACAGGTGGTTCCGGCACGGGAAGTTGTAAAAAAGACAGATTTGACTGCCGGACCTTATTGCTGTCTGACTGTCCAGGACACAGGAGCGGGTATTGATGATACCATTCAGGACAAAACGCTTGATCCGTTTTTTGCACCCAAAAAGAATACAGACGGGGAAACCAGGGGGCTTAGCTTCTATGTCATTTCCGATATTGTTAAAAATAACGGCGGTGACATTTGGTTAACCAGTGAACCGGGAAAAGGAACACGGTTTGATGTTTACCTGCCGTTGTCCGGAGATTCAAAAGCACGAAACACTTGTACAGATAAAAAAAAGAAACCCTTTTCCGGAGATGAATCCATCCTCTTTATCGACGATGATCCGGCAATTGTAAAGGTCCAAAAAAGAGCGCTGGAAGGGTATGGATACCGTGTTACCACCCATACGGACACGCGGGATGCCCTGGTTGATTTCAAGTCCGGTGCCCAGACCTTTGATATTGTCATCTGCGATATGACCATGCCGGTATTGAACGGATTGAAATTTGCCCGGCTTGTCAAAGATATCCAACCGGATTTACCCGTGATTATCAGCACGGGTTTCAGCCCGGAGATTAACGAAGACAACTACCGGGAAATGGGGGTTGACGGGTTTTTAATGAAACCGGCCAGCAAAGACGAATCCCTCAGGCTCATCCGCCATATCTTGGATCAAAAATAGCCCGGACAGGGGGAAGGGCCCTCCAACAGGGGTTACTTAGAAGAAGAAGAGCTTAAGGTTAATTCTTTTGATATGATTTTTGTCTCCGGCAATTTTTTAACCTGGCGGACCGCCTGAATTAAAACAGCCTTATCTTCATTTGCCAGTTTTTCAACACCTTGTAATACTGCCGGGAAAATAATTCCGGAAAACTCCTTTTCCAAAAAGAACAGGGCACCACTCCTGCCATCAGAATCTGCCCACTGAATAGGGGGACAGATCAATATCTGTTCTTCCGTGGCAGACCAGATCCGAGACCGCTTTGCCGGTTCCGGTTGCCATGGTCAGACCCAGCATGCCGTGGCCCGTGGCAAGAAAGAGATTGTCCTGTAAAGGAGAGCGGTCGATAACGGGCAGGTCGTCATAGGTCATGGGCCGCAATCCGGCCCACTCTTCAACAATCACATGTTCGGCGGAATCCCGGAGATACTCGGTGGCGCCGGATATCAGCCTGTTCAGCCGTTTCTTGTTCAAAATGTCGTTAAACCCTGAAAATTCCATGGTTCCCCCCAGCCGGTATCCCGACTGCCAGGGGGTGGCCACCATATTGCGCTCATACAACAGACAGGGGATTTGGGGGCAGACCGCCGGTTTTTCCATGGTCAGGGAATACCCTTTTCCCGGCTGGACCGGAATCTTTAAATCAAGCTGCTGTTTGACGCCGGCTGACCAGGCACCGGTGGTCAGAATGAACGTATCAGCCGATAATTGACCAATGCCGGTATTTGCATGTACAACCCTGTTGCTTTTTATTCCAAAATCCAAATGCTTACAGTTTTCTATGATTTGAACCCCTTTGCCGGCGAGGCACTTTTTCCAGGCCGAGACCAGCATATCCGGCCGGACATGCCAGTCATGATCATTGAACCAGCCGCCCACAACCCTCTCATTTACGGCCGGTTCCAGCTCCCTGACCGCATATCTGTCAAGACGGACCGCTCCAAAATCATACTGATCCAGAAAGGCGCTGGTCTGTGCATATTTTTCAAAATAAGCCTCGTCCTTAAACAGATAAAGCACCCCTTTTTTTTCAAGGTCACAGGCCAGGGGTTCCGTTTCAAACAAGGTATTGAACAGATCAAACGAATAACGCATGATCTCGCTTTTGGCTGTGGATGCCCCGGTCATATGACTGGAATTACAAGAGGCGGCAAATCTGATCAGCCACTTGTAAAGATCGATATCTGTGGTGGGTTTGATGTAAAGCGGAGACGTTCCCTTTAAAAACCGGGTGATTTCATGTTTGACCGTTCCGGGTGAGCACAACGGAATGACCCCTGAAAAATGGAGCAGTCCGCAATTGCCGTGGGAGGCGCCGGATCCGATCCGTCCCTGGTCGATCAGGGCAACGGTTTTATTTTCTTTTGACAGGTAATATGCACAGGCCAGACCGATAATTCCGCCGCCGATAACAACCACATCTTGGTGAGAGCGCATCTGAATTACTCCATGTTCAACATTTTTTTTGCCGCCGTTAACCGGTCATTCATCTGCCCGTCTTCAAGCGCTTCAGCCGCAATTTCAAGCATATCGGGAATGGGGATATTCTGGGGGCATTTGTCCAAGCAGTCCCCGCACCGGATACAACCGGACGCATATCCGTTTTCGTCACTGCCGCTTAAAATGCCGCTGCAGCGGATAACATACATAAACTTGGATTCCTTTTCGTTTTTATACAATTTGAGCCGGTTCAGGATTTCAAGCGCCCCCGGGATATTGACATTCTCAGGACAGGGCCTGCAGTACTCGCATCCCGTACAATCGACCATCATCAATTGCTTATATGTCCGGGCCGCCTGGCCGATCAATGACAGCTCTTGGCCTGAAAGGGAATTCGGTTCAGCCTGGCCTGCAATCTGAATATTTTCTTCAATGTGGGCTTCTTCATTCATTCCCGAAAGCACCGTGGTGACTTCGGGCCGGTCCATGACCCAGCGAAGGGCCCACTCAACCGGGGTCCGTTTCTGACCGGCCCTGTTCCAGATCTCTTTAATATCCGGCGGCGGCTCCGGCATCCCCAGGCTTCCCCCGCGCAGGGGCTCCATCACAATAACACCCAGATCCTTATCTGCCGCATATTCAAGACCTGCTGTGCCGGCCTGGTATTTTTCATCCAGATAATTGTACTGGATCTGGCAGAACTCCCATGGATAATCATCCACGATGGTTCTAAAATCATCAAAGAGCCCGTGAAACGAGAAACCGGCATAACGGATCCGGCCGCTCTCTTTGGCTCTGTCCAGAAAGTCAAGCACCCCCATCTGTTTGAGGCGGTCCCACATCGGTCCGGCCAGGTTATGGATCAGATAAAAGTCAACAGTTTCGGTTTGAAGTGATTTTAGCTGTTCATTGAGAAAAAAGTCCATATGCACCCGGTCCTTGACCATCCAGGACGGCAGCTTGGTTGCGATATAAACCTTGTTCCGGTATCCGTCATCCAGTGCTTTGCCCAGAAGGGGCTCGCTTTTACCGCCATGGTAAGGCCAGGCCGTATCAAAGTAGTTGACCCCGTTATCAACGGCATATCGAATCTGTTTGATGGCGCGTTGCTCGTCAATGGACCGATCTTTATTCACCGGCAGGCGCATGCACCCGAAACCGAGAACAGACAGGTTTTCTTTTATTTTCGGCATGGTTCGATAGAGCATATTATCTTATCCTTTGAATGAAACCGTATTTTTGTTGTATACTCAAACGTTGGTGTATATATTACAAAAATAAGATCAAAATAAAAGCGATAATCGGTTATCTCATAAATATAATAATGATTCGCTCCATTTAAAAAAGAATGCTGATGGTATGATTATCTCTCTTTTAGATCGGGGCGAAGATTTTTATCTTAATAGAGGTTGGGAACCATGCATGACAACGAACTGATCGATCACCCCGAAGGCGGGCGGTTTAAGGAGGTCTACCGGTCCCGGGACAGCGTCACCCAAGGCGGCCGCAGACGGGATGCGCTGACCCATATCTATTTTTCTCTAAAAAAGCATGAGGTGAGCCGGTTCCACAAAGTCGGCAGTGATGAGGTCTGGAACCTTTATGAGGGCAGGGGGCTGACACTCTACCTGTGGGATGATGAAACCGGTATAATGAAGCAGGTTGAATTGTCTGCCGAAAAAAGGGAGTATTGCTGTGTGGTGCCTGCAGGGCTTTGGCAGGCAGCCGTTCCTTGTGACGATATTCTGGTCGGGTGCTCGGTCTCACCGGGATTTGAATTTGATGATTTTGAACTGATAGATCCGAAAACCGAAACCGCTCAAATGATTTTAAGCCGGTTTCCCGGTTTGGGCCGTCTGATATATCCTGATCCGGAATTATCCGGATAAATTAAACCCAAACAATCCACTGGAAATGAATCCGAATGATAACAGGAATGAACCATATTACACTGGCTGTGACCGATATTGAAACGTCTTTTCAGTTTTATGCCGGTATATTGGGGTTAAAGCCGGCTGCAAAATGGAAAACCGGCGCATACTTCACTGCCGGCGATATCTGGTTTGCATTAAATCAGGATCCGGCAATCCTGGAATCAAAACGGCCGGACTATTCCCATATCTCATTTACCTGTGAACAATCTGAATTTAACGGGCTGAAAAAGAGGCTCACTGAGTTCGGGTGTACAAAATGGTCGGAAAATGAGTCAGAAGGAGAGTCATTCTATTTTCTTGACCCTGACGGCCATAAACTGGAAATTCATGTGGGTGATCTGCTGTCCCGGTTAAAGGAAATGAGAGACAACCCATGGGATGAATTTGAATTTTTTATTTAATATTAAAAAAACGATGATGCTTGAGGTTGTTAACAGGTGAAGATGGCTGTCATAGCCGATATACACGGCAATTATGAAGCTGCTGCCCGCGTGATTGAGGATATTGAAAAACAGGGGGTGGATACTGTTATCTCCCTGGGAGATAATATCGGTTACGGTGCTGACCCGGAAAAGGTAATCCAGCTTGTTAAAAAGAACCGGATCATTTCTGTGCTGGGCAACCACGAACTGGCCTTGCTGGATGAGAAAGTGAAAGCCTGGTTTAAAAAGGACGGGGCAAAATCCGTTGAATATACAATCAACCATCTGTCAATGGATTCACAGGCCTTTATCCGGTCTTTTAAATTGAATCTATCTTTTCATGACTGCTTTTTTGTACATGCATTTTATCCGGATTCGGTGCGGTTTTATGTTGACGAACTGGATGATTCCCAATTGCTGGACGCATTTAACCGGATGAACGAATCCGTCTGTTTTGTCGGCCATACCCATAAACGGCTGCTGGTTTACCCGGAACAGGGTCGGATTCATCTGGAAAAACTAAATCCCGGGAAAAAAACCTTATCGCGAAATAAAAAATATTTTATCAATGCCGGAAGCGTCGGCCAGCCAAGAGACGGCTCATCCGGTGCCGCTTACCTGATCTGGGATACGGAACGATTTGAGGTTGAAATCAGGTCTGTGGCATATGATGTGGCAGCAGCCGCAACAAAAATCCGGAACGCCGGTCTGCCTGAAAGGTACGCCCGCATCCTTGAAGGGGAGGCCTGATTTAACCTCAACGTTGTATAAAAATTTTATCATAAAAGATGAAATCAGTTGACGATAAAACAAAAGCTTTGAATTTAAAGACGCCTTCAAGACTTCAGCATAAGTGGGTTCCGCCATTTCATCTTTTTTTACAAATTCTTACCCTTCACGCTTTTTGCAACGATGAGGTTAAATCCGTTGCCAGACAATCACCCCGATTCATGCGTCCATGTAAACCAAGGATTTTCACGAACAATACGTCCTTTGAACTCAGTTAAAATCAATGGGTTATTCCGCCCCAAAACTTTTTCTTGTTCGAGACTCCTTAACCGCATCGAGAATATCCTTAGTCGTCGCTTTTGTTTTTATACCGGCAACATCAAAAGGCGATTTGGAAGATTTTGAGAATACAATTTTAAATGTCTCTCCTCCCCGCCGTTTGATAATAACCTCTTCGGATTTTGCAAGATCAAGAACAGTGGCAAGCTTTTGCCGTGCTTCTGAATACGTATAAACCTTCATTTGTCCACCTCAATGATATCAATACTTAAATCCCTGGCGACTTCAATCATGCGTTGGTCAAGAGTCAACAATGGGCTGCGTTGCGAAAGAGCGCAGATCAAGAAATAGGCATCATATGCATATATGTTGAATTTAGATGCTGTTTTTAATGCATCACGGATATCAACCGTGCGCAAATCAACAGGAATTTGCTGTATCGAATCCCAAACAACGAATATATCTTCAGGTGATAGCCGTCCCCTTTTGAGCATTGCAGACAATGCGTTTCCAATTTCAAAAGGTAAAATTTCAGGGGCAATTAAATCAGCCCCCTGAGTAAGCCTGATTATCTCGTCTCGTTCTGCTTTAAAAAGAGTAACCGCCAAAAAGATATTTGTATCTGCTATAATTTTCATAGGTACAATTGTACGCTTGATTAAAATATCTGTCAAGAAAAATTGTTTATTCGGATAGCTGCCACAAAGGAAATCAGAAATGCTAAGGTACGCACGATGGTATAAAAGCGTACCAGGCTGATTTTGAAAAAGTCAGTTCTGGCAGAAGCAATGTTGGCTATTGGTGTTCAGTATATATAGAAAGTCTTTAAAATTTTTTATTCCCCGGTTTTAAGATCTGAAATGATGAGATCAATTGTTTTGGAAAGCAAGGGGATATCTTCTTTACACGTATTAAATATTTCTACGGCATCAATATTGAAATAATCGTGGACCACAATATTTCGCATTCCCTTTATCTCAACCCATGGAATTTCCGGGTATTCTTTGAGTAGCGAGTGATTCGTAATTTTATCAATTTTTTTTACAAGCTCTCCTATCACAATCAGCGGCATGCATAACAGATCAAGCCGCTCTGCACCGGTGGGAGAGTCTGTTAAATCGTAAACAGAATTGATGGATTGAAATCTGATTTGGATGCTATTTACGGAATCCTGTAATTTTTGCAATAAATCTAAAAGGATTTCATGGTCATACATAAATGACATCCTTCTTGATGCGTTCTTTTAAAAGAGGGCTTAGATTTTCCCGGTAGGAGACAATGTCGACGGATTCTCCAAGAAATGTCTCCAGGCTCATTTTTAGCCCGATCCTGTTTAAAAGATTTCGTTTGCTGAGCTCAACAACAATGTCGATGTCACTGTTTTTCATAGCTGTTCCCCTGGCTGCAGAGCCGAAAACCCCCATTTTTGTTACACCGAATCGTGCGGCTTGCTTTTGTTTGTACTCTTTTAGAAGTGTGATAATCTGTTCTTGATTCAGCATTTGTTTTATCCTGGTCTTTTATGAGCTGTATTGACCCGCCACTGGAAGAAGAAATAAACGCCAATCCAGCAGGGACTATAGAGGTATTTGATTATAAACATAGTCCGGGGTTATAAATTACTTAACCTCTTCTTCCTTTTAATTGTTTCGAGGTGCTTAAAATTTTGATATATTTATTAATTTTATAACTTTGGAGTAGCATGGTAATAAATAAAACACTGCTTGTTTTTATAATGCATCGTTTTTAAAGGTAAATACACTTTTAAATTGTGCTATTTAATTCAGCACAATACCTTTAAAATTCAAATTAAAATAAACTTAATCACCTTGTGATTGATAAAAGACTCCGTTTTTCCATAGTTCGTATTCACTGATATCGATCATCTCATTCCAATAGACAGCATAGCCGCCCGGTTCCACCTTAATATTTTTAAAAAAGGCATGATCTTTGAGAGGTGAGAATATATCATTGCTTAGCAATCTGCTGACATCATAAAGCTTGACCTCACCATTATCAAAAGTCACAACGATCGTTTTTTGATCAGCAACGACTGCAGCTTTAATTTTTGGTACAACCATTTTGCAGATTACTCCAAAGGTGGTAGCTTTTTAAATTCCTGAGATTCCCATATGGTCTTCAAATCCACTTGATAATTTTTAGCCCATTCTACAACAAGTTTTCGAGCTCTTACCGGAAGATCTCCCTCGATAACTTCCAAAGTATCTATATCAAAAAGGGTGATATATTTCCGTAAACAGCATGGAAATGCGGTGGTGGATGGTCCCCAAAAAAGAGCTTGATGATGATTCCATAAAATCTGGTGATTTCAGGCATTTTTATTCCCTATTCGCCTCTCAGTTTTGTTTGTAATGATACTTTGAATCCGTTTCTTTTTCAATTCTTTTGATCCTTCTGATAATTTTAATTTCCAAATAATTCGTAGAAGAACGGAACCTGTTGCTATGGCGGCAAACTGCAAACCCCCTTAACAAAATAGCCATCCAGGATATCGGAAGAAGTGACAAAACCCATCTCGATATTGACCAGCCAGAACGCCTTGAAAGACCGGGCATCACCGCTCCAGATGGTGTTCTGGATGAAAGAGAAGACCGGTTCGAGGCAAAAGTTTTCCCCGGGCGGCGGGGGATTGAGCAGGGATAAGAGTTCATTGACCGTGGGCAGCCGCCAGGTGTCAAATCCGCCGTGTCTCTCTTTTTTCAGTCGCTCAATATAGGCTGTCGCAGCGTTTAAGTCCATCGGATACCGGGACCCGGATTGCTGCCAGACAAGTCCCGTGGCCTGGTCGGTAACGGTGCTGCTTCCTGAGATTTGAAAATTGTTTGCCAGGTATCTGTTGGGACGGTCCAGTTCGTCTATGTCAAATACCGACCGGGCCCTTCTTGCAATAATCCGCTGGGCTGTTGACCGAAGGGTCAACGGCGGCGGTGTTGAAAAGTGTTTCAAGGACGGAGAGGTCCGGGAACCGGCGGACCGTTTGCATTCCTCATCCTTTTTGATCCGGTATCTTTTAAAAACGGAATCAGCCGCGCCGGCCATGTCTGGCGCCGTTTTAAAGCGGTCACCGGGTTCAGTTGCCATGGATTTGGCGATAAACCCATCCCAGGTCTCATCCAGCTCCGGGTTTAACAGACTCGGCTGTTTGTATTTTTTTACCCGGGGAAGCCTGCCGGTCAGCATGCGGTACATCAATACGCCGCCGGAGTAAAGATCGGCCCTGTGGTCTGCGTTTTCCGGTGATTTGACCTGTTCCGGAGCGGCATAATGCTTTGTACCGATAAAGAGGTCTTCTTTTTTTGCACCGTCCCTTGAGACACGGGGCTCCCCTCTTTTTTTCGACAGGCCGAAATCGGTAATTTTAACATTGCCTTCATGGGTGAGCATTATATTGAACGGTTTAATGTCCCGGTGAACAATCCCTGACCGGTGCAACCGACCAAGCCCGTTCAGAATTTGAATGAGGAGCCGGGTCGCTCTTTTTACCGGAACTGTTCTTGATACCGCATCTGCCCAATAGGTCTCTTTTAAATCGGTCCCCAGGTTGTGAGGGAAAAATTCCATGAGATAAAACATGGGATCGTTTTCCGATTCAAATCTGAAAACATCAACCACGTGTGGATGGTGGATGTTAGATATGACGGATGCCTCATTCATGAATCGATCGCGAACCCATTTGAAGCCCATTTTTTCAACGAGTTTGGGGCTGGGGTCCAGAATCTTTAATGCGGCGATTTTATGGGTTTCGGGCATCAACACTTTATATACCGACCCCATTGAACCTTTGCCGAGTCTTTCGCGTATGGTGTATGGCCCTATGGTTTTCAATCTTTCCCCACTCTCATCCGGGTCGTTAGGGACCCATCCCGGATGACGGTTAATTTTATTGGGCATCTATATTAAATATTAAGGATAATGAGAAAGCAATCTCTTTCAGTTTCCAATTCAACTCTGTTAAAGGGCCAGGGCCCAAGGTTTGGGTTTACACTGTTTTAAAATATTGTTAAAGAGTTACACGGCAAAAACAGAATACGTATCGGGATATTAAAGAATCATAAAACATTATCCATTCGGAAAGAGACTGACAAGGATAGACCATGAACCAGAGAACGGTAACCACCGTAATTGACCCTGAAAAATGTATCGGCTGCGGTGCCTGTGTGCGTGTCTGCCCCTCTGATACCATCACCGTTGTTGACGGGACTGCCCGTGTCACCGGTGATAAATCGTTATCCTGCGGCCATTGCATGGGAGTCTGCCCTGAAAATGCCGTCTGCGTGAAGGCACTGGATACGGAGATGAGCCGGTTTGATACCTTTGATCTGAATCCGGACTGGATGGGGTTTGGCGAGTTTTCCACCCCGGATCTGGTCCGGCTCATGGCTTCCAGGCGGTCCTGCAGAAATTTTAAAGACAAGCCGGTTGAAAAGGAGGTGCTCAACGATCTGATTAAGGCAGGTGCTTTGGCGCCATCCGGAACCAACAGCCAGGCATGGACCTTTACCTGCCTGTCCGACCGGAAAGCAGTACTTGATTTTGCCGGACTGATAAAGGACTTTTTCATAAGGCTTAATAAAAAAGCGGAAAACCCGTTACTGAGAAAAGGGCTTCGTCTCCTGGGCAAGACCGAATTGGACGATTATTACAACGAATATTACGAATCAACCCAAACAGCCATGGAAGAGATGGAAACCTGTCAAAGAGACCGCCTGTTCCACGGCGCACCTGCCTGCATTCTTATCGGCTCCGATCCGACGGCCAGCTGTCCCAGTGAAGATGCGCTTCTGGCGGCATCACATATCCTTCTTTCCGCCCACGCCATGGGGCTGGGGTCGTGTCTTATCGGGTTTGCCGTTGCCGCCATGAAGTCAGACCGGCAGATTCAGAAAAAGATGAATATCCCGGGAAAAGAAAATATCTATGCCGTTATTGCTTTGGGATATCCGGATGAATCCTACTTACGGATCACAGGCAGGAAAAAACCGGTTGTCCGGTTCAGACCGACCCCCGAGGTATGACAGGGCATTTATGAATAAAAACAGCAGACTCCCATGACCCGGTTCATCGGAATTGACGGGTGTAAAAAAGGATGGTTTTTTGTTTGCCTGGATCAAAACCGCTCCTGTGAATGGGGAATCCTGGAGACCATCGGCGCGCTCTCTTCCTTATCAACAGAGGATGATGTGATCTTGATCGACATACCCATTGGATTAAAAGAGATCGATACCCGGGAGAGGCAATGTGATCGGCTGGCCCGAAAACTGTTGAAAAAAAGAGCGTCCAGCATATTCCCGGCACCGTCACGATTGGCCGTGAAGGCACCGGATTACAAAACGGCATCCGGCTTGAATTTTAAATACACGGGTCGAAAATTGTCCAAACAATCCTATTTTATTATGCCGAAAATAGACCAGGTGGATCAATTTATCCGGCAAACCGGCAAGGGGTTCAACATCAGGGAATATCATCCGGAACTCTGTTTTCTGGCACTTAACCGGTTTGCCCCCCTTTTATATTCCAAAAAGCAGAAACTGGGACAAAAGGAGAGGGTGGATATCCTGGCCCGGTATCTTGAATCTGCACAGGATATCATTGCGGAAGCCGGAAAAGACATCCTGAAAAAAGACGCGGCAACAGATGATATCATAGATGCGCTGGCCGGGGCTGTAACCGCTGAATTTAATCACCGGGTCGTTTCACTACCCGATCCTCCGGAAATGGATAACAAGGGGATTCCCATGGCAATCACCTATCCCCAGGTGCCGGGGGATAGGGAACCGGGTGCAAAGACGTTACGGGATTCGGTCATAAATTCCAGACGGCATTAAAAAAAAGGTGGAAAAAATGAAACCGGAATCTTTTGAGATCCCTTTTGATCATCATCGCCTCAAAGGGGATATGTGGGATAAGAAATGCCGTGCCATTGTTTTACACGGGGCAGGCCAGTCTTCACGGGAACGGTTCTCAAGACTGCGGGATCATTTAAACAACAGGGGATTACCTAGTGTGGGGTTTGATTTCATCGGGCACGGTGAAACCGGGGGACGGTTGACCGGAAGCAGCCTTTCCAGCCGGACAGAGCAGGCAACAGCCGTTATCCGGCAGACCTGCAAAGAGCCGTTGACCCTGATAGCGGCCAGCATGGGCGCCTATACGGCAATACGGCTGACCCGGGTATTCAGGGTAACCAATCTGGTGCTGCTGGTTCCGGCCGTATATGCTTCCCGGGCCTATCACCTGCCTTTCGGGCCTGAATTTTCAGCCGCGATTCGAACCCCATACAGCTGGAAAGATTCGGATGCGTTCGGCATTTTAGAGGCGTTTACAGGAAATCTTCTGGTTGTTGCCGCAGAGAACGATTCCGTCATTCCGGAAGCGGTGATCGATATGATCCGTCAATCGGCAGTACTGGCCCGGTCCAGACATGTTTACACCGTTCCGGGATCAGCGCATTTACGGCTCTTCCCCAGGGACGGGGATTTTGATTCCGTCATTGATTTGATCATCAGCATGTGCGCTTTTAACGGAACCTAATCCTTTGTTGACGTTTTACGGTTTTAAACGGCCGGACACGAATTATAATAATAATGCTTTTTACATGAAAGACGGAACAGATGACGGATGGAAAAAAAAGAGCCGGTATTAAACCCGGCCAAATCGTTTCAATTGTGTTGAAAAAAGACCAGCGGACGGGACAACTCACCAAAGGCAGGGTCAAGGCCCTTTTGACCAAATCACCGTTCCACCCCCATGGAATAAAGGTCCGTTTAGACAACGGCCTTGTGGGCAGGGTAAAGGTCATCCATGAATAATGCCGGGATCATGCTAAACCATATCAGGAGCTTTAAAATTGGAAGGAAGGGCGTATGGCAGTTGATATATCCCGCTTTATTGAAATTTTGAAAAAGGAAGTGGCACACTACCAGGTACCGGTGATTGACCTGATGGCGGCTCAAACCCGGTCGCCGTTTAAAATACTGGTGGCAACGATTTTATCGGCCCGGACCAAGGACGAAGTTACGGCCGCAGCTTCGGAACGGCTTTTCAGGCTTGCGCCGGATCTGGAGGGGCTTGGACGGTTATCCCGGGAAAAGATTCAGTCGCTGATATATCCGGTGGGGTTTCACAATTCAAAGGCCAAATACCTGTCCGGACTTCCCAAAGCGTTGGAAGCCTTTGGCGGACAGGTTCCTTCGGCCATAGAAGATCTGGTGACCCTGCCCGGGGTCGGACGAAAAACAGCCAATCTGGTCAGATCGGTGGCATTTGACAAGGATGCCGTCTGTGTGGATACCCATGTCCACCGGATCATGAATATCTGGGAGTATGTAAAAACCAACACCCCGTTGGAAACGGAACAGGCGTTGCGAAAAAAACTGCCCAGAAAACACTGGAAAGAGGTGAACTGGATACTTGTGGCATTTGGCCAGGGAACCTGCCGTCCGGTGTCTCCCCACTGCGACCGGTGTGTCCTCACCCGGCTCTGCCCTAAAAAAGGGGTGACGCCCCGGCGCCTTAAATAACCGGAAGATCTTGAAGATATTTGATCATCAACCGTTTTAAAACAGATAAGGAGATGGTTATCAGATATGAAAATCGGGGTGCTTGAGCTCTTATGCGACGATGTGAACCCGGGTATTCTGAACCTTCCCCATCACCTGTTTGTGCTGAAACAATCCGCCGGTATCATGCCCCAGGCCGTCAGTGCCTGGTGCCGCAGGCTGGGGCATGATGTCTGTTATGCTGTTTATTTCGGATGTCATGCACCGGAAAAACTGATGCCCGATGACCTGGACGTGATCTTTATCTCCTGTTTTTCCAGGGGAAGCGGCCTGGCCTATGCCCTGGCCAGATTGTTCCGGCAAAAGTCACCCGGGATTCTAACCGTTCTCGGCGGCCCCCATGCCAAGCAATTCTCCCGGGATGCGATCCGTTTTTTTGATGTGGTGGTAAAAGAATGCGATTTCCGGCTGATCCAAGAGATACTCACCGATTTTCCAAGGGGCTGTATCGTATCCAGCGGCCGGAAGTTAACCGATCTGCCCGGTATTGAAGAACGTCTGCCGGAGATTCGAAACACCTCTTTCTGGCAGGGAAAACCTGCTCCCTTTGTCTTTGTTCCGGTTCTTTCCAGTCTGGGATGCCCATATGCCTGTGATTTTTGCGTGGACTGGAAAACCCCTTACCATCTTTTATCATTGGATCGTCTGAAACAGGATCTTCAATTTGCGGCCCGGCATTTTCCACAGGTTAAAATCAATTTCTATGATCCCAATTTCGGGGTTGAATTTGATCGGGTGATGGATGTGATAGAGTCCATAAACCACCCCAGAAGAAGATGGTTTCTCACCGAAGGATCCCTGGATTCCCTCACTGACGACCGTTTGAATCGTATGGACAAAGCCGGCTGCCTCTGTGTGATCCCCGGTATTGAGTCCTGGAACGCCTATACCAAAAAAACCGGTATCGGAACACCGGGTTCGGCCCGGGAAAAGCTGGGCCGGATCGTTGAACGGTTTAATGCCATCCACCGGCATATTCCCATCACTCAGGCCAATCTGATGTTTGGCCTGGATACGGATAAAGGTGATGAACCGGTCACCCTCAACAAGAGATTTATCTCGAAAACCCCCTGGGTCTCCCATTCCCTGAACATCCCGGCGCCGTTCGGCGAAACCCCTTTGTTCAAAAGATATCTGAAAAAAGGCAGGTTCCATAAATCCTTGCCCTTTACCTTTTATTGCAAGCCGTATCTGGCAACGACACTCCGCCATTATTCACCCGTGGAGTTTTATGAAAAGCTGATTGATACCTTTGTGTTTATGACGTCAAAAGAGATCTGCTTCAGGGGATTCAAAACCTCTAGAAACTTTATTCATAAGGCATATCAGCCCATACGCAACATCAGTTTGAAACATATGCTCCATAACATGAAGCAGATTTTGAACCAATTAAAGACGGACCGGCGGTTCCGGGAATTTCATGAAGGAAAGACGGCAGAGCTGCCGGAATTTTACCATCAGAAATATGAGGCATTGCTCGGCCCGTATAAAACTCTGGTTTCGCGATCCGACCGGATCCCCGTGCTGACCCGTGAAGATAAAAAACAACAACCCCCTTGCTAAAGGAAAAACCCATGACAGCAATTACTTATACCACTGATCCTGTAAAAATCATTTGCCGTGATCGTTTCTCTCTGAATGCAACGGTATTCACACCGGATATCGACACGCCGCAGGGTGTCGTCGTCATCAGTGCCGCACTGGGTGTGGGACAAGGTTTTTACCGTCATTTTGCCGCGTTTTTGTGTGAGCAGGGATTTTATGCCGTTACATTTGATTACAGAGGGATCAATGATCCGGAAACAGATGCGGAACGATTCCAATATTCGCTCAAAGACTGGGCTGTTAAGGACATCAATGCGGTCATCGAATTTGCGGCAACCCTGAAAGGGTCTGAAGATCTTTTTCTGATCGGGCACAGTGTCGGCGGTCAGATTTTCTGCCTGGCCGAACAGTCTGAAAATCTGACCGGCGTCATCCTGGTGGCCGCCTCTTTTCCGTTCTGGAAACGGTGGGCATTTCCGAGAAGATACCTGATGTATATCTTTTTTCACATCCTGATTCCCGTCTTGGGTATGGGAAGACAGTTTCCCGCAAAACGGCTCGGCCTTTCAAAAGAGAACCTGCCGTCCGGATTGATAAAAGAGTGGGGCAGGTGGGCACGGCATCCTGATTATTTAACGGGTGACCGGTTTAATATCGGCACGGACCGGTTTAAAAAACTGGCCGTTCCCATGCTCTCTTTTGGTTTCAGTGATGATACCTATGTCCCTCAAAAAGCCATTCAACGCCTTCATCGTGCATTTGAGCAGGCAGATATCAATGAGGTGTTTATCAGGACCGAACAAACATCATACGGCCATGTCGGCCATTTCGGATTTTTCCGTAAAGGAAAAACACCGGATCTGTGGGAAAAATCAGTCAACTGGTTAAAACAGTGTATGGCTGAAAAGGGTGAGTAACCCGGATATTTCACGATCCGTACACAGATGCCAGGCGCTTTTTAACCGATGATCTTAAGCCCGGGAAAATTGTATTGCCGCAGCACCTCATAACCCAGGATGGCGACGGTGTTTGCCAGGTTTAACGAACGGGTGCGGGCTGCCATCGGTATCCGGATACAAACCTCCCGGTTCTCCTGCACCATGGCATCCGGCAGTCCCACCGACTCTTTGCCGAAAATCAGGTAAACCTCTTTTTCATATCGGAATAGATCGTACCGCTTGCTGCCTTTTCTTGACAGGTACACCTTTTGGCCCCGGGGATTTTTTAACATAAAATCGGCATAGTCCGTGTAATATGCGACTTTCAGATCTTTCCAGTAATCAAGCCCGGCCCGCCTCAAATATTTATCTTCCATGGAGAAACCCAGCGGTCCGATCAAATGAAGCTTTGCCCCCATGGCATTGCATGTTCTGCCGATATTCCCCGTATTCTGCGGGATTTCCGGTTCCAATAGTACAATATTTAAATTAACCATTCCCTGCCTTGTTTGATAAAAAATAACCGCAACACTTATCCGTCATAAAGCTAATTATACAATGGAGGCTTTTTTGACCAGTCTTTTTTATAAATGGCCACCTCTAATAATTGTCTTTTGGCCCGATTTCTCTGTTACAGCAACATACTAATTATCAGGAGGTACCCAAATTTTTCAATCGATCATCACAAACGCATATCGATTCGGGGTCTCTGTTTTTGAGTGAAGCGGGTTGCAGGGAAGCCCTTTAAGACGAACGGTTTTGTATACATCAATTCCAAAACTCTGATCGCAAGGCCGTATCTTAAGGGGCATATGACAGGGCTTGCCCGAATCAATCCGGCAGTTTTTACACAGATGGCAGTAATTCATGGCAGAGGCAAAATAATGGCCGTCCAGAAAAGCGGCTTGCTCTATTTTCCTGGCGAGATGGCTCATTTTTACATCATCGTGATGATGAATCAGAAGGATCCGTTGATAAGCACGGACAAGGGCCTGGGCGTCTTCAAAGCTGAGCCCCCTTGAGCCGCACTTAATCCGGTTGGAATCAAATTGATTTTCACAACCCCATAAACATTTTAAAATCACTCGACGGTCAAACACAATATCGTCAGGTGACAGGATCAATGCGTGTTCGGCTTTCCCGTCTTTGGCCATTTTAATATATTTTTCCATATTCATTCCTCCGTGTTTTATTAATGAATTTGCCGGATCAACTCCTTTAAGTAACAGATTGTTACTTAAAGGAATGAGCTCAGCCATGGTTATGTCGTGTGCATGTAAATCCCTTATTGACAAGAATTGTATGATGACGATAAAATCATGTCAAATGATTGATTTTGATATTTACCATCATAATAAGTGATATTCAGAATGGAATTAAATCATCTTCGGATCTTTCAAGCAGTGGTGCAGACCGGAAGTGTATCCCGTGCCGCACGGGATTTAAATTGCGTTCAGTCAAATGTAACCGCCCGAATTAAGGGGTTGGAAAGTGAATTGGGAGTAACGCTGTTTTATCGCAGACCAAAAGGGATGACACTGACATCGTCCGGCCGGATTTTTTTAGGCTATGCCGGCCAGATTCTACACCTGGAAAAAGAGGCCAAAAAGGCGGTTTTAGATGATGACCAGATCCGCGGCCGGCTTTTGCTCGGCGGCTTTGAATCCGTTGCCGCCGTTCGATTGCCCGGTCTTTTAGCCCGGTATCACCGTCTCTATCCTGAGGTGGATCTTTCATTGATCATCTCCACCAGCAAGGCGCTCAACCAAAAGGTTCTCAACTATGAAATTGACGGGGCGTTTGTGACTGAAAAATACGATTTACCGGATATGAACTGGACAGAGGCCTTTTGTGAAGAACTGGTCCTGGTCTATCCATCCGGAAAAGACTCTCCAGTAACTGCGGCCAAAAAAGGGGTGCTGGTCTTTCCCAGGCCTTGTGTCTACCGGGAGCGGTTGGAACAGTGGTTCCGGGAAAAGGGATTGGTCCTTAAAACAAAAATGGAACTGGGCTCAGCCGACGGCATAATTAAATGTGTTTCAGCGGGTATGGGAGTCAGTATGCTTCCCTTGTCCCTGGTGGAAGACCTGTCAAAATCGGGGGAGATATCCATTCACCGGATCGGTAAAAAATTTGCGTCTGTCCCTATCCTCTTTGTCCGGCGGAAAGACACATTGATTTCAAAACCCCTTGGGGTATTTATAAAATTGATTACAAACATTTAAATTAACCCTCCCGGAGGGGTGTTATGACGGCACCTGTTTTTTTTAACAGACATGACAGAATCCGGTTTAAATCTTCCCTGATTTTTTTGGATTTCAGGGGGGGCCTTGTTAAATTCTCTTCTTGTAAATTTTCTATTTGAAGCGTATATTATAAATTGTATTTTAAGGATAAATGGAGACCGATGAACGTTAAGTATATCAATCCCTTTATATCTGCTTCAATGGACGTTTTCTCCACCTTTGCCGGTGTTGAATCCCGTCCGGGATCGCCGTCTGTCCGCCTTACCCCCTTGACCGATCAGGATGTCAATGGCTTTATCACCCTGAACGGGCACGGTATCAACGGCTACTTTATCATCAACTTTTCCTCACGCTTCCTCAAGGAAATCCTGACTGAAATTTTTGACCATACCGATGCCGTCAATGAGGAGATCAACGACCTTGCGGGCGAGTTGACCAACATGATCACCGGTTCTGCCAAGGCGGAATTATCAAAGCGCGGCTATTTCTTTGATGTTGCCGTTCCCAGAATCAGCCATACCGCCCCTGACATCCCCAATGAGATGAAGAAAAAGCCCATCATCATCGTTCCTTTTGCCACCAAGGCGGGTAAATTCCACATTGAAGCCTCCATCCAGCGGATCGAAGAGGATTTTCAACAGGATACCATGCCTGAAGTCGAAGCACCCGAAGGGTATATCTCCGTTGAAATTTTTGCCAAAACGGTTCGCATGGATCCCATCAAGGTGAGGCGTCTTTTAAAAACAGGCTTTCTCAGCGGCAAAAAAATATCCAACCGCCAATGGCATATCCCCGAGGAAGAGCTGCTCAAAATCCAGGGCTACCGTCCGCCGGCAAATACAGTCATGAAAAACCACTCCCAATGCGCCCTGGACGAGACCGTCGGTGTCGAAGAGTTCTCCCGACTCT
>JANQML010000135.1 GCA_028280105.1 Desulfobacula sp.
GCACAGGAGAAGTGGATCAAGCACCCGGACATCTTCCCGGGACGCCTCCCCTCTGGATGTGAACACCACCAGAATACCGAATAGCATCAAAAAAACGGATATAATTTGTGGAAACGCACCGCTGGTGATTGATTCCACCTGAAACGGGGTGATGAAAAACACCAGCATCCCCAATACTGCAATGGCTAAACCTGAAATCTGAGATCGTGTCATTGCCCGGCCTCCTGTTATCTTACGAGATAGGGTATCTCTACGGTTAACGCCCCTGTGGGGCACTCCAATTCGCAGGGAAGACAATACCAGCAGGTCTGGTTCTTCTCAAATGCCCGCCCGCAACCAAAGCACCTGGATGCCTGTTCCCTGGCAGTATCCTTGTCAAATCCCGCACCGATTTTTTCCTCGGGCAGCCGCGGGATCTTGCTTCCCACCCTGACATCCGGCCTGAATGCTTTTACTGCACCGCCCTGAGAGTAAAGACCGCGTCCCCAGTCCAGGGGTATGCCCGCCAGAAACCGGTTGACCGATTCAACACTGTCAAGGGCCCGGGCAATCCGATGGGGCATCTCTTTTTTGGAAGATCCCGTTTCCGTGCAGAACAGGTTTTCCTTCAGGCCGCCGGGCCCGACACGGTCCATGTAGCCATGTTCCGAGACAATTACCGCACCCACGTCCGAAAGCCGGTTTGCTGGCACAGTTTCGGTATTCTCGAAAACAACACCGGCACGCTCAAGTGCGGCGGTCACGGGCCTGAGCCTCTCCTCAGCCCGAGCGTCATCCGGCATTGAACAGACAATCACCCGGTGTCCCGACTGAACGGCCGCCACACCGCATGCCAGCCCTGACAACCCGGCGCCGATAATCAAAACGGTTTTCTCGGATTCAGGGGCTAAAATGACCACCTGGGTGAATGCATCGGCATACACGGATTGAAGATACCGTGTCAGCGAACGAATGTGTACCGCCCCGTCCATCTTCTTCCGGGCACAGGCAGTCTCACAGGGCGCGCTGCAGTCCGATGCGATCAGGGGCAGTAACGGACCCAAGGGCCGAAGCAGCGCCACCGCTTTTGTTTCATCGCCCATGGCCATCAGCCGGATAACGGCCTGGCAATTAATACCCACGGGACATGCCCGGCGACACGGCGCCAGGGAAAGGCGAAGGTTATCCATGATACACCGATCCACACAGATGCCGCAGGCAATGCATTTGGCCCGGTCTACCCGGATGCTGCTGTCATCAATTCTCATGGCACACCTCCTTGTCATCCAGGCCCAGTACGGGAGCAGTGACCGTTTCCAGGTCTCCGAATACCTCTCCTTTTTGAACCAGCACATGGGCAAGCCAGTTGGCGTCATCTGTTTCAGGATAATCGGACCGGAAATGGGCATCTCCCCAGCGGCTCTCCTTCCGGGTGAGTGCTGCGGCTGCAGAACAGTCTGCGCAGCGGATAATATGCTCAATCTCGTGGAGCCGGGCAAGGTCATGGCCATCTTCCACCTTGACCGCATTTTCCAGTTCCTGTTTGAACACACCTGACCACTCAAGCCAACGCAGCAGTTTATACGCGTTCTTGGGAGAGGGCAGGTAATCCCCTATGATCCGCCTGACCTTGTATTCAAACTCCTTGATCTCGATGTTTTTATCCAGGTTATCTGCGAGACCGTCCCGCCGGGAGGCAAGAGCGGCTACCATATCCCGGTCGACCACTGTATCGTCCGCCGTTTGAATGAACCTGGCGGCATTTTCTGCTGCCACTTCCCCAAAAACAAAGGCACCGCTCAGGTGTTGTTTGGGCACACAGGCTACATCACCGGCTGCCCAGAGTCCAGGCACCCCGGTCCATGCATTCTCATCCACCCGGATCCCGGACATGCCGTGCCCCCCGCAAAGCTGTACCTCCGTGGGCCACAGCTCAATATCATGGGTCCTGAAATCCACATGCCTGTTTTTAAAAAATCGCTCTTGCACCGGGCGTTCACAGGTAAACAGGATATGCTCGATCTCTTGGATGGTCTCCTCGGGCAGGTGTTTGAGACTGATGCGCAAGGGGCCTCTCCCTTCGTCAACCGCCTTGTTCATCTCATCAATGCGGTTGACCGCGCCCTCCATGATCACATTTTCAAAACAGTCCATTACCCGGCCGCCCCGGGTCACGGTGATGGCAAGCAGCGGCATGCTGGCATCCTTTATCAGGTTAACCCTGGAGCAGTATTCCATTCCGGTCAGCTTGGCACCGGCATCAAGCCCCATGATAAAACCGTCACCGGAGTTGCCCGGATAGTCGAATGTCCCGTAGAGATAGCCGCTGTTGGGCAGGTTGAACCTGGCCTGCCCTCCGGCACAGAGTATGACCGCTTTAGCGCTTGTGATAATGAGTTCACCCGTGCGGGTATTCAGGCCTGCCGCACCTGAAATCCGGTCGCCGTTTTTCATGAGTTTGATCCCCATGACCCGGTTTATGATGCCGACATCCTGCGCCATCACCTTCCTGGCCAGTATGAGCTTGAGATCCGGCTCATCCATGGCGGCCTGGAAGCGTCCTTTGACGTGGTACTGGAGAGTCCTGTAATTGCCGCTCTTATCCCGGATGAAACTCACTCCCCATTTTTCAAGCTTTTTGAGGAGGTCGTATGAGCGCCGGGCCATCACATGGCTGGGTTTTGCATCCACAACGCCCTTACAGCCCGCCCGGACCGCCTCAAGGTAGAGATCCGGATCGGTCAGGTTGGGGATGCAGACAATGTTCAATGCATCCATACCCCGGGCAATGGATCCGCTGTACTTGAAATCGCCCTTCTCCCAGATGGTGACCTTTGCCCTGGGGGCAAGTTCCCTGCAGCGCAATGCCGCCATGCACCCGGCGCTTCCGCCCCCGATGACCAGGATATCTGTGTGCATTTCTCTGATGGACATCTACCGACTCCTTAATTATTTGGATGGATTATTAGGTTATTGGTATAAGTTCATAGAAATGGCAATGTCAAGAAAAAAGTTTCCCCCATTGTCATTTAGAATGAGTTGGTATCCCATGAAATCAGGTAGTTAAATCAAAATAAGATTTTTATTAAATTTCAAATTCGTATTGAAAATAACGATTGACAGGATAATAATATATATTATACAAAAAAATAATGCATATTATAAAGATTATTAATACATATCAAAAAAGGTTATAGGAGAATTACCCGTGATAGATGAAAAAGTTCTTTCAGAAATCTCGTTTGACATTAAACGTTATCAATCTGAAAAGCCTAAATATCGCAAAATTCAAATGGCAATCAGCCAGGCAATTGTGTCAGGTACGTTACAACCTGGCCAAAGACTACCTGCTGACAAAACGTTCGCAAATCTTTTGAATGTAAGCTTGGGAACCGTACAAAAAGCTTTAATTAATCTTAAGGAGACCGGGGCTGTAACACGATCCCCTAAGCGCGGGACCATAATTAACGATCATGTCGTTGACCAGGATGATATTTATATTTTCCGATTTAGAGATTCAAGGACGAACGCATTAATTCCACCGGAAGTCAGAATGCTGTCAATTGATGAAATCAGGTGTGACGGATCATTGCGTGATTTTTTTAAGTGCAAACAACTAGTATCCTTTCAAAGGATGTTACGGGTAGGAATGGAACCACCTGTTTACTCCGAGGTATTTGTGCCATTCGAAATGGCTGAAGACTGGGTTGGCAGGGATCCGGATAAATTCCATGGGCTTTCTGTCCACCGGTTTTTGCATACTGAGCAAAACAGGCCGATTATAAAAACAGACAACAGACTCAGTGTTGCTTCTTTAGATGAAAAAGCTTGTTACCACATGATGAAAAAAAGTGGAACCATTGGAATGATCTGGGAAATCCACAGCTGTTCATATGATGACCTTCCCTGCTCTTATCAGCGTATCCAGCTTCCACCGGAACATAGACCTGTAGAATTCAGGCGATCATTACGAAGCGAAAACAGATGAATCAATGATAGAAGAAGCACCATTTAACCGAACAAAAGGAGATACTATGAAAAATCTATCCATTAAATTAATCATTGCATTCATGGGCATTGTAATTGTTTTATCTTCAGGTCAAGTGTTTGCGGATTGGAATCCATCCGGCCCGATCACGCTTCTGATTGGTTTTGGCCCGGGCGGTGGCACTGATACCCAGGCCCGGGCACTTGCCAAAGAAATAGAAGCATCCAAAGGTTGGCGTATCATTCCTAAGAATATGGCAGGTGCCGGCGGAGCAGTCATGGCAGCATATTTAAAAAAACAGACGGCTGACGGATTGATCGTTGGGTTGGCACTTGATACCACTTTCAGCTTTGCATCCATTGATAATGACGGGATCGCATTTGAGGATTTTTCTTATATTACAACAACTGCCGCTTCTCAAACAGGCGTAATCGCGAGAGCTGACAGTGGGTGGAAAACCATGGACGATGTTGTCAAGGCAGCCAGATCAGGAACAAAACTGGTCTGGACCAATTACTCCGCTCAGACACAGCTTGCTTCGGAGGTGATCGCAAGAAAACTTGGAATTAATGTCAATCATGTAAGGGGTAAAGGCGGCAAAGCAGGTGTAAACTCGCTCGTGGCACAGGATGCAAACCTTGCATGGGGTGGCGGCGCACAGCGCGGATTGGTAGCGGCAGGGGAACTGTCGATCTTGGTTTCCGCAGAGGCTAAACCACTGGTTCAAAATCCCACAGGCCAAACGTTAAAGGATTTGGGGATTCCTCAAACCTTTGGTTTTAAGTTTGTCCTTGTTGCACCGGCCGGTCTTGCCATCGAAGCCAGAGATTCAATTGCCAAAGCAGTTGCTGAAATTTTAACAGACCAAAATTCCGAAACAGCCAGGTTTATTGCAAAGCAATACCCGCCTAAAGCCGTCATCATAGCTGGTGATGACCTTAAAAGAATGCTTGAATCTCAATTGGCTGCCAATAAAAAAATGTTAGACGATTTTAGCAAATAAGCGGTTAGGAAAGATAGCAATGCAAAGAAGATGGGAAATTGGGATCGGCTTGTGTGGGATGGTATTTGCAATTGCGGCGCTAATGGTCTGGTTCCCGAATGACATTAAAGGTGATTTTATGGAATTAACCAGATCAGGAAAGCCAGAACCCGGCGATGCCTTTTTCCCAACTCTTCTGGCCGGTTTCATTGCTTTTTTTTCTTTTATTCAAATTGCCATAGGGGTTTTTCGATCACCGGCAAACGAAAGTGATTATAAGCGTATTACACTTGACAATCTGTTTTTCTTATTTGTTTTAACAATGATTATTTTAAGTGGTTTTGGCTTGATGTACTGGACAGGTCCTTTAATGGTGAACCTTTTTGATTCTGCTGAAAGTTATCGCCTGTTGATCGATACAGCCCCCTATAAGTATATCGGTTTCGTTACAGGTGGGTTTTTCATGATATTCAGCTTAATTACCTGGACGGAAGGGCATATCCGGGTTCGTACGGTGTTATCAGGTGTTGTTTTATTGTTTCTGCTTATACTTATTTTTGATGTAGCGCTGACCAATATCCAGCTTCCACCAAATGCGGATTATTAATTATGGAATTGACTATTGATTATATTTTCCGGGGCATTGTTAGTGTCTTTTTTACTCCAGGAGGTGCATTTTTTTGGATCCCCATGGTAATGGTTTTCTCCGGCCTCCTTACCGGTATCATTGTGGGTGCCACACCTGGCCTGAACGGTCCGTTTGCTATGGCCATTGCTCTGCCCGTGCTCATTTCGGTTTTTGGTACGGGAAACGAAGCCGTATTACCGATTTTGGGATTTTTAATCGGGGTCATGAAAGGGGCCACAGTTGGTGGTGCCGTACCAGCTATTTTGTTTAATACGCCAGGAACCCCTGAGGCGTATATCACCACATTAGACGGTTACCCTATGACAAAAAACGGTCAAGGGCTCAAAGCATTAAAAACTGCCCATTTTTCATCTGTTGCCGGCGACTCATGCTCTGATATGGCCCTATTCATAGCCGCTCCAACTTTAGCCGTTGTCATTGAACGTATCTTGAATTTTCCCGAGAAAGCGGCGTTAATAATACTCTCTTTATCTTTTATGGCGGCTGTTTCAGGGAGATCCGTCACAAAAGGACTCATGACCGGCGCGTTTGGAATGCTCTTGGCATTGATCGGTACGACATTGTCCGGTTACGGCGCCCGAATGTCTTTTGGAGTTACGCCCCTTGGTAACGGTATCCCGCTCACATCCGCCATCCTGGGCGTTCTTGTTTTGGGGGAAGTTTTTATGGCCATTGAAGAATTGGTTAAAAACCGTAAAACAAATGCGGTATTACAGGGCTCCACTGATTCCAAAGACAATTCTTTTGGCTGGAAAGATATCTCTCAACTATTACCGACCATAGGGCGCTCAGCAGCGATTGGAACAGCGATTGGCACACTGCCGGGGATCGGGACAACCCTTGCAGCCACACTTGGATATGAAACCGGTCGGAATCGCTGCAAAGACAAGATACCTTTCGGCAAAGGCAATCCAAAGGGTATTGCTGCAACTGAAGCGGCGAATTCGGCAGTGTCCGGGGCAAACCTGATTCCGGTAATGAGCCTGGGTATTCCAGGAAACTTCGCTGCTGTGTTTCTTATCCTTGCTGTTGACTCTGTTGGCGATTTCACCTTTGGACCGCAGGTTTTTCGTTTTACCGAAATTAAAGAAATCGAAGGTTACGGTACCATAATAAACAAAGAATTGGTTATGGCTTTTGGGATATTTACGTTAATGGCATTGGGAAATATTTTCAATTGGTCCGTTGGCCGTTATGTTATCAGATCTCTTGGCATATTGGCACGGATACCAAAAACAATCACACCACCCCTGGTCCTTTTAATCACATTCACGGCAGTCTATGCGCAGGACGGCGGATTCATAGCAATATGGATAACCCTTTTATTCGGTTTGATCGGATACACATTGCGCCGGCTGGACATTTCCCTTTTACCCTTTGTAATTGGTTTTATTCTGGCTCCCAATTTAGAGGATTTGATCCGGGGGGGATTTTCCGCTTCCGGGGGAGATCCTCTTTTCCTGATTAAATCTCCGCTTGCAATGATATTTTTAACAATTTCTATTATTGTTGTTTTTCGTTCATTTATTAGTAAAAAAGAGACGTTATGAAGATTACATTACTTGGTACAGGTACGCCGGCTCCCTCATTAAATCGTCAAAGTTCCGGATATCTATTCGAAATCGGAAATGACATCATCGTTATGGACCATGGTCCCGGTGCACATCAACGCCTCCTTGAGGCCGGATATTCCGCTAATGACGTCACACATTGCTTTATCACCCACCATCACTATGACCATATGATGGACTATCCGCGTCTCCTTTTAACCCGGTGGGATCAGGGTGGACATAACCTGCCGGAACTTAAGGTTTTCGGACCGGAACCGCTAATAGAAATAAACAATCGGTTTATAGGTCCGAATGGGGCATTTGCATTTGATATCGCCTCCCGAATACAAAGTCCGGCATCTTTGGCGGTTTATAAAGTCCGCGGCGGCAAAGGAGAACGCCCCTATCCAGACCCGGAGCTGCGGGAAGTCAAACCCGGTGATGTTATTGAAGGACTGGACTGGAAAATTACAGTTGGTCCGGTTCGCCATGTTCAACCGCATTTGAGCTGTGTTTCATACCGGCTTGAAAATGATACGGGAACAGTGGTCTATTCCGGTGATAACGGCGGTGTTTATGAACCTTTTGTAGATTTTTGCAAAGGCGCGGATGTTCTGATTCTTATGAATCATTTTTTATCTAATACGGAACTTACAAAGGAGTATCGGGAGATGTCGGGCTCTCACCTTGACAATGCCGAAATTGCAAAGCGAGCGGATGCTAAGCTGCTTGTGTTGTCACATTTTCTTCCAACTTTCAATAAATTAGGCGTTAAGGAGCAAATGATAACTGAAATGGCTGGTATCTATCATGGTCCAATTGTCTTAGGGGAAGATCTTATGCAAATTGCCCTGCCCCTCGATAACATAGAAATAATTGCAGATTAAACGTCCGGATGCGGGCAATACAATACGGTGACTGTGCCGGATTCATGGCTATACCTCATCGTTGCAAAAAGCATGAAGGGTCCAGCTTCAAGGCGCCAAGGTTGCCGCTGTAGTACTCTACCGCAAAACCTTGGGAACGAAGAAGATGGGATCTTCACGCTTTTCCCGAAGGGTAAGAATTTCTGAAAAAAGATGAAATGGCGGAAACCACTTATGATAAAATTTTTATGCAACGTTGAGGTAAATAAAATATAATTGCAACAATGTGGGGTTAAGAGAGTGAACAAACGACTCATTTTTCCTGTAATGATACTGGCATTGGTTTTGAATCTGTTGGTTCTTGATGTGTCAACTATCTATTCATCCAACAACCGCACAGCCCTTGTGGTCGGCAATGGCAGTTATAAATCAGCACCTTTGAAGAATCCGGTGAACGATGCAGAAGATATGGCCAAAGTTTTGCGTGAAACCGGATTTAATGTCACTTTAAAGCTGAACGCCACTCAAAGGGAAATGAAAGAGGCAGTCAAGGCTTTTGGAAAGGAATTGAGAAATGGTGGGGTTGGGCTGTTTTACTATGCCGGCCACGGGATCCAGCTGCAGGGCAGAAACTATCTGATACCGGTAAAGGCAGATATTGTTTCAGAATCTGATGTGGAGTATGAGGCACTGGATGCGGGCCGTGTCCTCGGGAAAATGGAAGATGCCGGGAACGATCTTAATATTGTTATCCTGGATGCCTGCCGGGACAACCCTTTTAAAAGGAGTTTCAGGTCGTCTGCCAAGGGGCTTGCCAAAATGGATGCACCCACCGGGTCACTGGTTGCATATGCTACAGCCCCTGGTGCTGTTGCATCAGATGGGGACGGCAGGAACGGTCTTTACACCCGGTACCTGATCCGGCATATGCGGACACCGGGGCTTAAAGTTGAAGATGTTTTCAAACAGGTAAGAATCGCCGTGTTAAAAGAAACAGGCAAAAAACAAACTCCCTGGGAATCCTCTTCCCTGGCAGGGGATTTTTATTTTATCAAAGGGGATCAGAAAGCAGCAGCGGTTTCAAAATCACAGCCTGCGGTAAAAGAACAGATTACAATAAAGCCGTCCGCCAGACCGGAGAATCAGGCCCCGCCGGATATAAATGCGCTTCTTGCCCGGGCAGAATCTGAAAAGGCAAGGGAGGAAAAGCTTAAAAGGGAAAAACAGCAAAAGATTGAACAGCAGAAAAGGGTCAGACAGGAAAGGCTTGAAAAAGAAAAATTAAGGAAAACAGAGCTTGTGCAGCAGCTTGAAAAGTATGATCTGCTGGTTAAGGAGTACGGAGATCAATATAAAGACCAGGCATGGCAGGCGATCTGCGCTGATTTTCCAATGCTGACTAAAGGATTGAAGCCTGGGAATACGTTTGGGCTGAAAATAAAGGCAGGAGTGATAAAACCGGGAGATGTCCGGACCGAGCCTCTGACCGGTATGGAATTTGTTTTGGTGGAAGGCGGCTGTTTTCAGATGGGAGATACCTTTGGTGGGGGAGACGATGATGAGAGACCGGTGCACAGGGTCTGCGTGGACAGCTTCTGGATGGGGAAGTACGAGGTAACCCAGGGCCAGTGGCAGAAAATCATGGGCGACAACCCCAGCCATTTCAGAAAAGGAGAGAACTATCCGGTTGAGCAGGTATCCTGGAACGACTGCCGGGCATTTATCCGAAAATTGAACAGCCGGTCCGGCAGGAACTTT
>JANQML010000147.1 GCA_028280105.1 Desulfobacula sp.
ATTTCATCTTTTTTTTAAAAATTTTTACCCTCCGGGAAAAACGTGAAGATCCCATCTTCTTCGTTCCCAAGGTTTTGCGGTAGATTACTACAGCGGCAAGGTGCGACGACAGTTTGGTTTAAAAACCGGATTTAAATTGCCAAACCCCTCCGGTTGTGAGACATTGGCCGGGTTGCCGATTGGGTATAGAAATTGGCTGACGTGAATCAGGACAACCGATAAAAGGGGCAGGCCGTTATGAATAAAACCGAATCCAAAACCGGGATAAGAAAAGGGGCAGGTGCCAGCCGGACGTCCCGTTCCATTCCCGGTCCTGTGCTATTGCTGACAATCGGTGCGGTTTTTATCAGTTTTTCAAGTGTTATGGTAAAAACCAGCCATGTCGAACCCATTGTTTCCGCTTTTTACCGTGTTCTATTCGGCGGCTTGTGTCTGTTGCCGGCCTGTATCATAAAAAAGGATTTTAAGGCAAGAGGGGTTAAAAACAATCTGCTTGCCGTGCTTTGCGGGCTGTTGTTTGCTGCCGATCTCTGGTGCTGGCATCTTTCGATTCATTATATCGGGCCGGGCCTGGCAACGATCCTGGGTAATTTTCAGGTATTTGTCCTCTCTTTTGTGGGGATTGTTTTTCTAAAAGAGCGGCTGACACTCCTGTTTGTGGTATCCGTTCTCATGGCGTTTATCGGGCTGTTTCTGATTATCAACGTGGATATCGGCCAGACCGGGGACCGGTACAATTGGGGACTCATACTTGGATTTGCAGCAGCCCTCTTCTACAGTCTGTTTTTATTGCTGTTACGGAAATTGCAATCAGACAGAAGACATACCTCGCTCTTTTATTATCAGATGGTGTTGTCCTTGGTCAGTGCAGCCTTCCTTGCCGGTGTGATTTTGGCAACCGGCAAATCCTTTGCCATACCGGACGGGCAATCCTGGATATCGCTGATCAGCCTGGGGTGTATAAATCAAGGATTTGCCTGGGTATTGATCACCACCTCGCTGCCCAGGGTAAGGGCGTCCCATGCCGGTTTGATTCTGCTGCTTCAGCCTGCATTGTCGTTTTTTTGGGATGTGCTCTTTTTTAACCGGCAGACCGGGAGTATCGGCTGGCTCGGCTTTGGAGTGGTTCTGTCGGCAATCTATTTTGGCATGGTTTCAAAAAACAAAGAATAAGGATTGGAAAATAAAGGACTGAACGGGTGCCAAATAAAGATTTCAGCCGGTTACCCGGAGGAAGGTTCGGGTAACCGGCTGATGCGCGTGTTCAACCGCTGCATCAAATCATATCAGTTAGGTGGACGATGCAACCGGCAACACATCGGGGCGTTTGGCCTGTTTCATTATGACTGGTCAAAATACTCCGGTTTCCAGATCATTTTATCGATCAGGGTGTTCAGCCGCCGGGGATCATTTTCATGATCAAATCCGGCAAAGGCAGATCCTTTTTTGCAGACACCGGCTTTAATGGCCTCTTCTCCCACCCGTTTGGCCACCTGAATGGAAACGTCCTGCAACCTATCCAGGGGCGGGCATAAAATGCCGTCTTCGATGTCCTCTTTGCTGATAAATTCCGCCACGGCATGGGCGGCGGCGGAAAAGAATACCGGGAGTACGACTTCGGCCCCTGATGCAACCACTCCCAGACCCACGCCCGGGAAGACAAAGGCATTGTTCATCTGGCCGATTCGAATCTCTTTACCGTTTACATTGACCGGGTCAAAGGGTGATCCTGTAGCAACCAGGGCTTTGCCGTCCGTCCACTCATAGATATCTTTCGGCAAGGCCTCACACTGGGTGGTCGGGTTACTCAACGGCAGGATAACCGGTCGTTCGATATTGGCGCTGACCGCATCAACCACCTCTTTTGTAAAACAGCCGGGTTGTCCGGATGTTCCGATCAATACCGTGACCTTTTCATTAACAATCACATTCAGCAGGGTGTTGTCTTCCGGTGATTTGAGCCAGACGAGTCTGTCACGATCCTTTGCAAATTTGAGCTTATAGGCTTCAAGATCCCTGTCCGTGGTTACCACCCCCTTCGAATCCAGGGTAAATATTTTATCTTTGGCGTCCTGATCACTCATACCCTGTTCGGTCAATTCTGTCTGGATCTGTTCGGCAATCCCCACACCGCCGGCACCGGCACCGTGAATCAGGAAAACCTGATCCGACATTCTTTCATTTTTGGATGCCATGGCAGCGATGATACCGGCCAGAGTAACCGAACCGGTTCCCTGTATATCATCATTAAAAGAGATCACCTCTTCCAGGTACTTGTCGCGGACATCAAAAGCCGTCTGTTTGGAAAAGTCTTCCCATTGGCAGAGAGCTTGAGGGAAATTCCGTTTAAAGGCCCTTACAAATTTGCCGATGAATTCATCATATTCTTTGCCCGTCAGCCGTTTATGCCGCCACCCCAGATAGTTGGGATCATCGATGAGTTCCGGGTTATCGGTTCCCACGTCAAGTGAGATGGGCAGACAATGCCAGGGCGCAATCCCGGCTCCCTGGGTGTAAAGCATTAACTTGCCCAGACAGATGGGAATCCCGCCGGCCCCTTGGTCGCCGATTCCCAGGATTCCCTGGTTGTCGGTGACAACGGCGATTCGAATATCCTGATCTGTATAGTTTCTTAAGATATAGTAGGCATAGTCAATGTTGCCCGGATAAAAATGGATGCCGTTGGCTCTTCTGAACATTGATGAATACTGCTGGCAGGCAAGGCCGACCGTTGGGGTATAGATGATGGGCATGTACTTTGTCACATTACTGGCAACAACGGCATGGGCAAGCACCACGTTCCTGTCGTAGAGGCTTCTGATATAGATGAATTTTTCAATATCGTTTTCCTTGTCTTCAAGAATGGCAAGGCTGCTCTGAACCTGCTCTTCCAAGGTTTTTACCCTGGGCGGAAGAAAGCCGCTCAATTTGAGCCTCACCCTTTCTTCGATCGTGTAAGCTGTACCCTTGCTGATATTGTTGTACCGGAGAATATCAAATCCGCGCAGGTTGACCCGGACCCCAAGCGTTTCTCCATATTCACCGTACTCAAATTCATAATGATTGATTTCCATGATTTGCAAACCCCTTTACAATTAATTCATTAAAAAAAGTTATTAAAAACTTTTAAAACGTAATATAGTTAAAATAGAGGAAGGAAAAAGAAAAAGAAATATCCGAGATAGAATTCAAAAAATACCCATTATATATAATCGTGTTCCAACATGTGAAACATGGATACAGAAAGGATGATCATGAAGCCAAGCAGAGTTGTGGTGACACAGAAATCAGAGTGGTCCGTTAATTCCGATCTTCTTGTTTATTGTCTTGAACAGGAAAAAAACAAGGTACCGGTATCTCCTTTATTTCTAAAAAAACCGATTAAACAGGCATATGACCTGGGAGACTTTAAAGCAAAGAAAAAAGACCGGCTCTTGTTGTACCCGCCCGTATTTTCAAAGAAAAAGGAGATAAAGGCCAAGCGGATACTGGTCATGGGAATGGGAAAAATTGATAAAAAAGCAGGAAATAATGAAACCGGTGAACTCCTTCGCCTGCTTGGCGGAGAGATGGCAAAGGCCTGTGCCGAGTTAAAAGTAAAAACCGTAACCGTCTGTCTGCCTGACCTCCCCTCTCTGGGCATGGACAAAACTGCCCAAATGATCACGGAAGGGGTCATACTCGGTGATTACCGGTTTTTGAAGTATAAAAAAACAAGTGTAAAAAAGGACGACTATACCGGTCTTGGCACGATCCGGCTGGCAGCCGGTAAACAACAGGTTTCTGCTGCCAGAAAAGGCATGGTCCTGGGGCAAAACGCGGCCCGGGCGGCATGCAAAGCAAGGGATATGGCCAATGAACCGGGAAACGGCTGGACCTCAATTGAATTTGCCGCCTATGCAAAGCAGCTGGCCGATCAGTATGAATTCACCTATACCTGTTTTGAAAAAAAAGAGATGGAAAAGCTGGGCATGGGCGGAATTCTTGCCGTCAATCAGGGGTCGGCCATTCCGCCCAAAATGGTGATTCTTGAGTATCGATCCGGCAAACCGGCAGATACCCTGTTGCTGGTGGGAAAAGGAATCACATTTGATTCCGGTGGGATCAGCATCAAACCGGCCGCCGGAATGGAGGAGATGAAATACGATATGTGCGGCGGTGCAGCCGTACTTTCGGCCATGCAGGCCGTGGGCGAAGAAAAACCGGACGTCAATGTGGTGGCCATCGTCCCGGCCACGGACAATATGTCCGGCAGCGGTGCCGTGCGCCCCGGTGATATCGTTCGTCATTTTAATGATGTTACGGCTGAAATCGTGAATACCGATGCAGAAGGCAGAATGATCCTGGCAGATGCCCTCTCCTACGGAATAAAAACCTATTCTCCGGACGGCGTGGTGGATGTGGCCACCTTGACCGGTGCGGTGATCATCGGTTTGGGCCATCATCACACCGGATTGATGAGCAACAATGATAAATTGTCTGAGAACCTTATAAATGCCGGGGAAGAGGCCGGAGAGCCGGTGTGGCGCCTGCCGCTGACCAAAGACTATATTAAACAGATCGAGTCCACGGTGGCGGACATTAAAAATATCGGCGGCAGACCGGCCGGTTCGATTACGGCTGCGGCATATCTGTCTAAATTTGTGGGTAAAACCCCCTGGGTTCACCTGGATATTGCCGGAACCGCATGGGATTACACGGAAAAATCTTATATTCCCAAAGGACCGTCAGGGATATGCGTCAGAACCTTTATCTCCCTGATCCGAAACTGGAAAACCGGAATGCTCAAATAGCAAAATATTCCCTGCCGCTGTGAAGCCGGGCGGCAGGGAATGGTTTTCTTTTACTCACGGATCATCTCTCTTAAAACATAGTGAAGGATCCCGCCGTTTTTAATGTAATCCACTTCAACATCGGTGTTGAGTTTTACGATGACCTGAAATTCAATGGTCTGATCTCCCCGGTGTGCGGTTACGGTTAACAGGCTTCCGGGGGTTGCCTCATACATGCCTCTGATTTCAAAAGTCTCATCTCCTTTAAGTCCGACGGATTGAAAATTTTCCCCCTCCTTAAATACCAGGGGCAAGACCCCCATGCCCACGAGGTTGGACCGGTGAATCCGCTCAAATGATTCGGCAATCACCGCCTTGACACCCAGAAGGGACGTCCCTTTGGCAGCCCAGTCCCTGGATGAACCGGTGCCGTATTCGCTGCCGCCGAACACGAGAAGGTCCGTTCCTTCCTGCTGATATTGTTGTGAGGCGTCAAATACGTACATCTGTTCTTTTTCAGGAAATTTGACGGTCAATCCACCCGTATCCTCAACCAGTCTGTTTTTGATTCGGATATTGGCAAAGGTGCCCCTCATCATGACCTCATGATTGCCCCGGCGGGACCCGTAGGAATTGAAATCCCACGGCTTGACACCGTTATTCGTCAGATATTGTCCGGCCGGATAATCCACGGGAATGCCGCCTGCAGGCGAGATATGATCGGTGGTGACAGAGTCGCCCAGCACCAGAAGGGCCCTGGCGGCCCTGACATCGGCGGATTTGGGAAGATCCGAAGAAAATCCTTCAAAGAACGGCGGATTCCGGATATAGGTGGAGTCCGGAGCAAAGTTGAAGGTGGTGCTCTCTTTGACATCCAGTTCCTGCCAGAGTGTATCGCCTTTGAAGATATTGGCATATTGATCCTTAAAAAACCGTTCATGGACATAGGTCTGGACAAATTCATCAATCTGTTCGGCATCGGGCCAGATCTCTTTTAAAAAGACCGGATTGCCGTCTGACGAAATGCCGAGCGGTTCGGTTTCAATATTGATGTCCATGCGGCCGGCAATGGCATACATCACCACCAGGATCGGCGACATGAGATAGTTTCCTTTTACCGACTGATGGATCCGGGCCTCAAAGTTTCGATTGCCCGAGAGCACGGACATCACATCCATGTCATATTTTTTTATGGACTCTTCGATAAACGGATCCAACGGACCGGAATTTCCGATGCAGGTCATGCATCCGAAGCCGGTATTGTTAAATCCCAGATCCTGAAAGTAATCCATCAGCCCGGAGTTGTTCAGATAGTCCAGGACCACCCGGGAACCGGGGGAAAGAGAGGTTTTTACATACCAGGGAATCGACAATCCCTTTTTAACGGCGTTTTTGGCGGCAAGCCCCGCACCGATCATGGTGTAAGGATTGGAGGTGTTGGTGCAGGATGTAATGGCTGCAATCACCACGCTGCCGTTGGTAAGCGGAAGGGGCTGATGATCCGGGTTGATATCTAACTTTTCCCTTGTATCCAGGTTGAAAATTTTGACGGTTTTGGGTTTAACCTCGGACAGGGAAACTCTGTCCTGGGGGCGGGAGGGTCCGGCGACAGTGGGTCTGATCGTTGACAAATCCACATCGATCACCTTTGAAAAACGTATATCGTCCGTATATCTGTTAAAAAAGCCGAATTCCTTGCAATAGGCTTCCACCCGGGCTGCGATTTCAGGCCGATTGGTCTTTTTCAGATAGGTGAGCGTCTGATCGTCCACGGGGAAAAAACCGGCGGTTGCACCATATTCAGGGCACATATTCGAGATGGTGGCACGATCCGGGAGGGTCAGGTATTTTAATCCTTCGCCCGTGTATTCCACTATTTTTTCCACCACGTTTTCCTCGCGCAGGATGTTGGTCACATAGAGGGCTACATCCGTGGATGTGATCTGGCGCTCGGGTCTGCCCACAAAGTTGACACCGATAATCTGCGGCAGGTTCATATAGTAGGGCTGGCCCAGCATAACCGCCTCGGCCTCTATTCCGCCGACCCCCCATCCCAGGACACCCAGGGCATTAATCATCGTGGTGTGGGAATCGGTTCCCACCAGGGTATCGGGAAACGCCTCAACTCCCTGGGGTGTTTTTCGTGCGCAAATCACCTGGGCCAGATATTCCAGGTTCACCTGGTGGCAGATACCGGATTCGGGCGGCACCACCCTGAAATTGTCAAAGCTTTTTTGAGCCCATTTTAAGAGCTGATATCGTTCCCGGTTCCGTTCATACTCTTTTTGTGCATTTAGAAAGAACGAGTTTTTTTCTTTGAAATGATCCACCTGTATGGAGTGGTCGACAACCAGGTCCACCGGGACCATGGGGTTAATTTTTTCCGGGGATTTGCCGGCCTGTTTGACCGCATCACGCATGGCGGCAAAATCCACAACAGCCGGTCCACCGGTAAAATCCTGCATCAGAACCCGTTCCGGATAAAAGGCCACCAGCTCCTCTTCCAGACTCAGGGATTCATAAAATTTGGCAGCAGAAACAATATTCGACCACTTGATGATCTGATCGTCCATATGTCTGGCCATGTTTTCAATCAACACTCTGGCTGAAAAGGGGAGACGGCTGATGTTTGCCAGACCTTTTTCTTCAAGAATTCGAAGATTATGGACGATATACTCTTGTCCACCCAACGTTCGACGCTCTTTTAACGGATAATCTGTCATTTGTCTGCTCCCTTTGTCTGTTTTTTAGTTTGATGGGTTTTAAAGCCGGGTCGGTATTGATTGGCCCGATTCATTTGTATAGGGATAAGATATAACTAAATTCCGACAAGTTCAAGTGCTGATAACGGTTTCAGCCAATCTAAAATGACATGGAGCGAATAGTGACGGATTAAATTTAGAGTATAAAACGGGTTGCGGTGCCATGCGATTTTTTTATTCCATTGAAAAAAGTCAGATAGCGCTTATTTTTTTTCTTATTGCTTCAAACATACAATAATCATACGTTAAAAAGGGGGACCCATGAATCATACAATGCTCTCAAATACCGTGGTTAAGGAGTTAACGGAAACCGCCAGTGCAATGGTTGCAAAAGGCAAGGGCATCCTTGCTGCCGATGAAAGTGATCCCACCATAAAAAAACGGTTTGATTCCATTGGTGTTGATTCAACGCCGTACAACCGAAGGGACTACAGAGAGTTATTGTTTACCACCCCGGATCTGGAAAAATACATCAGCGGTGTTATCCTGTTTGATGAGACCTTGAGGCAATCCGGTAAAAACGGCGTTCCCCTGGCAGAGGTATTGAGTCAAAAGGGGATCATCCCCGGTATCAAGGTTGACAAAGGGCTGACAAACATCCCTGGAACACGTGAAGAAAAGGTGACCCAGGGGCTGGACAATCTCGGGGACCGCCTTGAAGAGTACAAATCGCTGGGAGCAAGGTTTGCCAAATGGCGGGCCGTTATCAAAATCGGCAATCACCAGCCGTCCCGGCTCTGCCTGGATATCAACGCCCACACCCTTGCCCGTTATGCGGCCGTCTGCCAGCAGGCCGGTCTGGTTCCCATTGTTGAGCCGGAAATTCTGATCAACGGTCCCCATGATATCGCAACCAGCCGCACCATCACCGAGTGGACATTGTCAAAAGTATTTTCAGAGTTGTCCAGGCACAGGGTCTTGATCGAGGGGATGATTTTAAAACCGAGCATGGTCACCTCTGGTGATGAACATACGGATCAGGCTGACATCGCCACTGTGGCCGAAACCACGGTCAAGGCCTTTAAGCGGACCGTACCGGCGGCATTGCCCGGAATTGCTTTTCTATCAGGCGGCCAGAGTTCCGAACTTGCCACACAACATCTGAATGCCATGAATAAGATTGACGGCCTGCCGTGGGAACTCAGCTTTTCCTTTGGCAGGGCACTTCAGGAAAAGGCACTTCAGGCCTGGAAAGGAAAACCTGAAAATGCAAAGGATGCCCAGGATGTTTTGTTTCACCGGGCACAGTGCAACGGTGCGGCGCGGTTTGGTGAGTATACCCGGCATATGGAAAACCAATTGAAATAAATATGAAGGACGCAACCCATGCCAAGTAGACCGCTAAACAAAAATTTGATGGTGGATTTGGGCTCTCTAGGAGGTATTAATCCAAAAGGGAAGAACCGGACCGCTTACGGGATGTAATACTCCCACCGAGAATCCAGCCAACCAGAAGGGTTCCGACACCGGCGAGAAACCATTTGATCATTCCGGTTCTAAGCTGAGACTGATTCTTTTTTTTTAACAGTTCAAGGTCTGCATTCAGAACGGTGTTCTCTTCTTTAAGGGATTTGTTTTCAGCGACTATGTTTTGGATGTTCCGGGACTGGCGAATCAGGGTGTCATAGTTTTTTTTGCTTTCAGACAGGGTTTCAGCCAGTTCTTTTTTTTCCGCCAAAGCAGCCGACAGATCTGAATCCAGAGCCTGGATTTTTTTCAGATTCTCATCTTTGGAAGCCGACAATTGGTTCTTCAATTCAGTATGCTTTTCTTCCAAATCGGCGTAACCCTTTTCAAGGGATGCGATCTGTTGTTCCAGTCTGGCAATTGTAAATGATTTGGGCGGATCAAATGTAATAAATTTTTTATCTACCCACCCGATCTCTTCGGAATCCAGTTGAACCCTGTAAAATCCGTTTTGCTCGTCAAGGATCCTCACCCGTGTATTGCTCGGCAATGTCTTGATGACCGTATAGGATGTGCCAGGCCCCTCTCTGAAAGTCAATAAGAGCAAATCAGAGACATAGCCGGTTTGTGCCGATCCGGTTTGAGGTGTCAAGCAGATCAATAGGATATATAACAATAGACAAACGCCAGATTTTTTCATGATGTTTCAACCTCCGAGTTTTTTAGGTTCAATAGCAATCCTTGGTAAATTTTACAATAAAAAAAGTCTTGCCAAGAGATGGTGAACAGGAGTATCAATCAATTCAAGATATACTTAACAAACAGATCGGATTGCCATGAATCAGTCGTTTTATTATAAATTGTGTATCATAAATATTCTCAATGGTTTGGTTGAAGGGCTTTCCAAATTTTCACGCCCCAGCAAAGTAGCATTGATATTTGCGGCTGAAAAGGATGATCCGGTCCGGGTATTTGATCCTCACAATGTATTAAAAGGCCATGAATTAAAGCTCAAAGAGATTTACCATGACAACGAGACAGAGTGGAGAGAGAACCTTGCAGCGAAAATAAGGAACCAGCCCACCGGGTATATTGCCGCAGAGCATGATCTGGAACTGACCGGGCTGATCTCATACGGGGGGTGCTGTTCTGATTTTTTTTACCAGATGTGGCTTACCGAGCATCACCCGGATATGTGCTCCATCCACCCCACGGAAAGATGGCTGGAACAGGCTGCCAGTCTTCTGGTTCATGATTTTAATTCAAATAGCGCTGCCATTAACTCGTCGGATTATGTGTTAAAAAATTATTCATTACAGGCACTTGCCGATTATATTGTTGATGAACGGGACCAGCATCTCTGGTTTGACAGCAAGATATTAATTTCTCCCATTCTTAATGATATTTTAAATATTTCCAAAACCCGGGAAGAGGGGGCCTGGGCAAGGGGAATCCTTTTTTTTACCGACCCCCAGCGGTTGGAAGAGATCAGGTTTATTACTAAGATCCAGCGGCACGAACGACCGGTTATCAGTAATTTCAAGCATATAAGAAAACTGTTGCTGGCCGTTGAAAACTCGGACCGAAAACTGGTTTCTGACGGCTGTACGGTTATCGGCATCACGGATTCCGATATTCCCGATTATGTTATTGCTGCAGAGTTTTTAGGCGATTACGGATTTTTAAGGCTTGGAAATAAGAAGATTGCTTCATTTTTTGACGGCAGTTATCATTCAACCAGCCGGGAAGCGAATATGGTTGAGTTGGAAGAGATTTTACTGGATTCAAAAATCGATCCGGAAAAATCCACCCGGCTCTTTCAGGTAATAAGTTATCTGGTGCACCGGGCCGGTATCGGCCGGTTCGGATGTACGTTGGTGATCGATCTTCATTCCGACCCCATTCATCTGTCCGGTCATGTGCTGGAACCCTCACTAAGCCTGCTGGAGCCTCAGAACATCAGCCTGGTCACCTCTTTGCTGAAAATCGACGGGGCGGTTCATATCACCAGTGATCTGAAGCTCAGAGGGTTTGGGTGTCTTTTGGACGGAAAAGCGATCAACTGGGAGAATATGGCCAGGGGGGCCCGGTATAATTCGGCCCTAAGGTTTTCCGCCGACCATAACCGGGTGGTGGTGGTGGTGGTTTCATCCGACCGGCCCGAA
>JANQML010000151.1 GCA_028280105.1 Desulfobacula sp.
TGCCAACTGTGACCTCTTCTTTACGCACATGGGTATCTGGGATAAAATTGAGAGAAATGCAATGGGTTACAATGATGCTGCCCAGGCATTTGGCAACAATCAGCTGGATGCGTTCTGGCTCTTTACCGCCTTTCCGAGCGGTGCGGTGATCATGGCGGCGCAGACCAATGATATCGCCATGGTTGACCTTGATGCCGATGCAAGGGCCGGCGGTTTCTATGACAAATATCCGTATTTTGACAAGTTGATCATTCCTGCCGGTACTTACAAAGGGGTTGATACCGATACCCCGTCTTTCCAGGACTCCACGCTCTGGGTCGCCAATTCAAAAGTATCTGATGAAGCGGTTTACAAACTTTTGTCCGTCATTTTCACCGACGAAGGCCTGGCATATATGAGAGCGGCCAAGAAAACCTTTAACGATATGTCAATTAAAAACGGCCCCAAAGGGATTGTGACGCCTTTCCACCCGGGTGCTGAAAAGTTCTGGAAAGAAAAAGGCGTTCTTTAATCGGCGGTATTGTGATAAAGAGCTAACGGGTTGAAAAGATACGGGCCGGTCGTGATCGGCCCGTGTCTTTCACAGGATTCGAAAAAACGAACGACAGTGTTAACCTTTTAAATCAGGAAGGCAAACCGTGTACGAAAAATTAAATAAATATGAGCGGATGGTTTTTGATGTTCTCTCCGTGGTCCTGGTCGTTTTTTACTCTTATGCTGCGGTTATTCAGCCAATGGCAACCCAGTATCACAGGGGTGTATATGTCATCGTCACCTATATTCTTGTCTTCCTGCTCTATAAGTCCAAATCCACCCTCATGCGGGTGATGGATTATCTGCTGATTCTTCTATCCATTACATCCATCGGGTATTGGGTTCTCATGTTTGAAACCATCAATTACCGGACCGGTGCCGAAACCCCGACCGATATGGTATTCGCCGTTATCGGGGTTCTGATCGGCATTGAACTGGCCCGGCGTGTGGTTGGAAACGTCTTCGTTATTTTAGGCATAATTATGCTCAGCTACGGGGTGTACGGATATATGGCCCCGGATCTCATCTCCCATGCCGGCGCCCCGTTTACGGAGTTGTGCATCAGTATATTCTATAAGAGTGACGGGGTCTTTGGAATTATGGCCAATGTTCTGGCCACCTATGTGATTCTGTTTGTCCTCTTTGGTGCGTTTCTCGAAAAATGCGGTGCCCAGAAGTTTTTTATCGACTGGCCCCTTGCGGCGGTGGGTCATAAAATCGGCGGGCCTGCAAAGGTTTCGGTCATTGCATCGGGATTATTCGGTTCAATCTCCGGGTCAGCCATTGCAAACACGGTGTCCACCGGGATGTTTACCATTCCAATGATGAAAAAAGCCGGGTTCAAGCCCCACGTCGCCGGAGGGGTGGAACCGGCGGCTTCCATCGGCGGCATGTTCATGCCCCCGATCATGGGGGCCGGCGGGTTTATCATGGCCGAGCTGACCGGCATGCCCTATTCAAAGATCATGCTTGTGGCCATCTTTCCGGCAATGATGTACTTTTTCTCGGTTTTCTGTATGGTCCATTATGAGGCCAAAAAAGATCTTATTGTGGGAGAAAGATCTGAGCACTCGGCATCGTATATTTTTAAAAACCAGTGGTACTATACCCTGCCCTTAATTGTGATTACCATTCTCATGCTGACCGGATATTCACCGGGGTATTCGGCCATACTCGGCCTTGTTTCCTGTATTTACATCAGCTGGGTGGCGAAAGACAAACCCATGGACCTGTCCATGGCATTGATTGTCTCCGGTGTTTTTCTGATCTCAATGGTCAATCTGTCCACCGGCGCTGGAGGGCCCAAGATACCCCAGTGGATCGGGCTGGTCATGGGAGTCGTTGTCACCGGGCTTATCTATTTTAAATTTCCAAAACAAACCAAACCCGGTCTGGTGCGGTTTCTGGATGCGGCCCGGTCCGGTACGGAGAATTCGCTTAAAATCGGAGCCACGGTCGGGGTTATCGGGATCATTATCGGTGTATTGACCTTTTCCGGCCTGGTGCTGACATTTGCCGATATCATGATTGAACTTGCCGGCGGATCTCTGCTGGCCACCATCTTTCTGGTTGCACTGGCCTCACTGGTTCTCGGGATGGGCGTCCCGGTCACGGCCGCTTACCTGATCACCGCGGTTGTCGCGGTTCCGGCCCTGACCCATCTCGGGGTTAACGAGCTGGCCGCCCACATGATCGTCTACTGGTTGTCCCAGGACTCGAACATCACGCCGCCGGTCTGCATCGCGGCATTTGCCGGGGCCACCATTGCAAAGGCGAATATGTGGAAAACCGCCTTTACATCATTTAAATTTGCCAAGTTTTTATACCTGGGCCCCATCCTTTTCGGGTATGTGCCGGGATTCTCCCTTGACGGGTCGGCAATGGATATCATCAAAGCCTTTGTGGCCATCTTCTTCGGCACCTGGCTATACGCCTATCTGCTCTCCGGATACTGGATGGTATATTTTAGAAAAAATAAGAAAAAGGCCGCTGCATAATCCGTCTTCATCATAATTTTGTAACGGCTGACCCTTTTGTGTTATCTGCTTTCATGTGGTTTCAGGACCGTCAGGGTCGGGAGACCCCGGACACCGAAGTGGTCCATCACCTGCCGGGTTGATGGGTCTGAAAGGTGGTCGCAGCTGTATCGGATCACCAAATATTTTTCAAGACGCTCTGAAACCGCCGGGTTGGTAAACGTCCTCTTTTCCAGGGCGATACAATTTTTGCACCATTCAGCCCTGAACTCCATAAGGACCGGTTTTTTCTCCAGCCGTGCCCGGTGCAACGCCTGTGCAAGCCCGGACAGGTCATTTCCCGCAATGGCCACATACCGGGATGAATGAACACCGTTGTCTGCCCCGGTGCTGACAACGGTGAACTGCCGGTATGCCAGCCAGCCGTAGTAAACGGAAAAACAGATAATTATGACACCGAAACCGTATTTCAGATAAACCATCCATTTGCCGGGTTTCGGCAGAACGGCAAGACCGGCTCCGGCAAACGGCCACGGCATTGCCATGCCCAGTCCCAGGACAAAGGGAAGCAGCACGCCGGGGTATCCCATGCCTGCTGCCAGAAGCAATACGGCAATGACGACCGGCGCCACACAGGCCCCGGCAAGAAGGGCTGAAACCGCACCCAGTGCCGCAACCGTTGAAAATCCCTTTCTAGCCTTCGGCTTTCCCTGCAGGCCGGTGTGCAAAGCGTTCAGGTCGATGCGGACAAGGTCAAACATTGCCAGTCCCAGGATGATAAATATAACAGCCACCATAAAATTAAACCACCAGCTTGACTGAATTGAGCCGAAATGACCCCCGGTGGCGACGACAGCCCCGCCGAGAAGGCCATAGGTGACGGCAATACCCGCCCCATAAGCCCCGCCAAAGGCAAATCCGCGAACACGGTCCGACCGTCCGCCGATTCCGATAACAGCCAGATTCACCGGGATCATGGGCAGGACGCAGGGGGTAAGATTCAGGGCGATACCGCCGATCAGAATACATATCAACACAGGCAGTAAACCGTACCGGCCCTTAAATGACAGCGGATCGGAAAAAAAGCCCTGAATCCATGAAGATCCGCCGGTTTCGGCAACGCCTCCGGCACGGTCAAGAAAATGGAGGAAAGCATCCGCGTTCATATAGCCGCTGGTTTGTCCGGCTACTTGGTAATGCAACAGCTCCGTTTTCAAGTCGAAAAGAAGACCATCTGCGGCATTATCCTGCGCACCGGCAGGGGTGTCTGTCCAGGCTATTGAAATAATAATAAATACAATAAACAGAATAAAAATCTGCTTAAAAAAAAGGCCGGCTGATGCCGGACGTTTAAATCGGCACGTCATAAAATACCTAGAACACACATATTAGATATTGCAAATAAATAAAATTAGGCTTATAGAATAAAATTAGGTTTAAACAAAAAGTTTTTTTCTGTCAAGTAATTATAATTAATTCTAAAGGGGACCTCTAATATTAGAGGTGGCCTGAAGTTTACAATGAACCCAAACAGAGAATACAGACAGGGACCGGCATTGGCAGGACCGGTAAGGCAGGCGGCACTCTTTTACCTGCTCTGGGGCATGGTCTCTTTCGGAGTGTTTCTTTCAGGCCGCCTCCTGACGGCCGGGCCGGTAGCCGAATTGATCTTCATCTCTGCCGGGCTTTTTGGGACCGTCCTTGCCACCCGGGCCTACACTGTTTTTGTGGAACCGGAAATCCTGGGGAATACCCGCTGCCGCCTGGCATGGCTGCTGAGTCTGGCCTGCATCTTCTCTATCATCTGCATCGTGGTAAAGGTCACAGAGACCCGGAGCAATATCTTCATGGCCCTGTCAACCGCCACCCTGATCCTTTTCGCCTCTGTTCTCGGCCACTGGCTGGCCAGGCCCTTGAAACGGTCGGCAGAACTTGTGCCCATCTGCCTGGTTGTGTCTATGTCAGACATATTCAGCGTTTTTTCAGGTCCCACAAAGCAGTTTGCCGGCACCATTTCCCAATACTACACCCAGGGGATGGAAGGTCCTGCCCCCCTGGTGGATTTTTTCCTTGTCAAATTTCCCCTACCCGGACATGATCTGTTCATGCCGATATTCGGCATCACCGATTGGATCGTGATTGTCCTTCTGTCAGCCGGAGCCGCCAGGTTTGAATTGAACGATAATATCCTGCCAACGGCAGGGCGCCGGTTCGGCAGATACCTGTTTTTTCCTGCAGCCGGTCTGGGCCTTGCCCTGGCCGTTGCTGCGGCCCGGACACTGAACCGTTTTCTTCCGGCTCTGCCGTTTGTGGCGATTGTTTTTCTTGCAGTCATGGCCATTAAATACCCGCAGGTAAGACGGCTGACCCGTTCGGAAATCAGGCCCACAGCCCTGGTTCTCCTCTTCATGGCAGGGCTGACGGCTGTCTTGAAAATGATCTGACCCTGTGAAGGTGTCTGAAACGGTGGAAAATCCTTTATATATCAAGGGCGAAGCAGATTGCCCGTCCCACATCATACAATTGAAATGTGGATTTATATAGCGATAATAATCCACATAATTGTTTATATCAACCCCGACGTTGCATACAAAATACAAAAAGGCTAAAAAAAGAAGCTGCGCCTAATTTTTTATTGACAAGAAGCAAAATAGGTAGTAGTTAACAAAAAATTAATTGAAACCGGAACGCAGGGGTAAGCAGCACCGGCATTCTGCCATCATATAATAAAAGAGGATATACCCAGTGTTCTGGTAATGAGCTTTGAAAAAACGGCAGAAGGAGATCATTATTTGCTGCAAAAAGGATTTTCGGCCTGTTGTTGATTACAATATCACACCGGCCCATGGCCGGAGCGGAACCAACCTTAGTTTTAGCCTCGGATGAAACCGTCCGGAAAGGAGGGAATTCGGCAGAATACAGAGACCAATGGAAAACCAAGGAATAAATAATGCATATGAAACTGGAACTGGAAAAAGAACATCGGAAAATCCTTGCCAAAATCGAGGAGCTTTACAGTGAACTCTTTGCTCACAACGGCTTCGGCGAACTGAAGATTGAAATGAAATTTTTAAAAAAACGGCAGAAGGAGATCATTATCCGCTGCGGAAAGGATTTCCGGTATGTCGTGGATTACAATATCACACCGGCCCACGGCCGGAGCAGAACCAACCCTGTTTTAGTCCCGGATGAAACCGTCCGGAAAGGAGGACGTCAGCAAAGCATACAGGCCTGATCCGGGCCTGCCTTGTACCCTGTCGCGGCATGGGCCGGAAGGGAAATATCAAGTAAAACGGCAAACCCGCTGAGAGGCGGGGACGCAAAGCTCACGGGTCCGAATAAGGACGGCCGGGCTGCCTTGAACCGCTATTTATGTTAATCTGCCGTGCAAAGGACACGGCCTCAAGTGCAGCAGACTCTGTGGGTGGGTTGTATGTGCTTTAACCTTTCATTTTTAAGGAGAAAGTACAACAATGAAACAAAAACATCAAACCAAAATCTTTACCTCTCAAAAAGGCTTCACCCTTCTTGAAATCCTCGTAGTTCTCACCATCATGGGCTTCCTCATCGCCATGGTTGCCCCCCGTCTGGCCGGTATCTCCGGCAACGCCGTAGACACGGTATGCGACACCAACCAGAACCGGATGGTCAATTATATGGCCACCTATTTTGAAACATCAAACCGGTTTCCCAGCCTGCTGACCAACCTGGTTGAAGAAACTGGCACGGGCACTTTTCAAATCCCGGCCGTGGTTGACGGTGATTCGGAAAACGGTGCGGAAACTCTGGCCGCTGAATTGAACGACAGAAACCACTTCCATATTCATTACCTGGATCCGGATGAGGCTCAGGAATTGAGGGATATGGGTATTGTATCCCTATTCAATCTCAATGCATATGATGGTCAAAATGGCGACGGCTCTGCGGTGAAAACCGGCTATGATGCGGATACCGGAGACACCACCTACGTCGCCGTAGCAGAAGCTTCGCAGGGACCCGCCATGGAACAAGTCGATGTTGATGCATCTGATGCAACAACACCCGGAACCCTTGATAATCCCCTTGCCGTTGCAATGGTCGGTATGGGTATAGACAATGCTGGTAGCTGGGATATCGCTGAAGCAGAAACAGGATGGGGCGAAGTTGATTTCCTCGGCCGCATCGTTCTGGGCCTGGGTGCTGAGTCCGGCCTGATAAGAGACGGCATCATTGCCAATGCGGCCCATTGCCCCGGCGGCATCCAAAATGCTGATAATACAACCTATAATGATTACAATGTAGTTCTGCCCCGACTTCAAAGCACTGTTGACCGTTTTGATGCCAGCGGTACAACTGTAGACGGAACAACCCCGGTTACACTTACCGCTTTTCAATACGGTGAAGATGACGACGCTCCAAGCGGAACCATAGCGGGCGGTGTTGATGCAAGTTATGCTGAAAGGACCTTTGAGCTGGTAGCCCAGGAAACCTGGCAGTTTGCCTCCATGTGCCCCGAAGGCCACATGTACCCGGCAGATGACGCCGACTTCTGGGCCATTAATATGAATGGCAATGCTGATATCGACTAATATTGGTCCCGTTACGCCCTAATTTCGAAATGGTAGTATAAGGAGCATAAAACTTGCTTCCCTTTGGCGGGGAGGGGAGGCCTTCCCCGCCATCTCTATCTAACACCTCTGTTTCTTTGAGGGTCCTTTTATCCATGAACAAAAAAGGATTGTTTAAGGTACGGAATGTTAAATGTTAATGGATAACTCAAATCATAAAGATAAAATTAAATATGACTTCGGTCTTAACTGATAATAAAGGCTTTACCCTGCTGGAGATCCTGGTGGTGCTCACCATTATGGGATTTGTCCTGGCCATGGAGAGCGCTTCAGGTGCTGAAGCGACCGGACTGTCTCTGGCCAAAGTGCGTGAAACCCATCTTTACCAGGCGCAGGATCTCTCCTTTTTCACCGTGATCAACAGCATCGGGGAAAAGTTCCATCCCTCTTCCGGCAGCAGGTTCTGGGGAATCGATTTTGACGCAGACGGGGACATCGGGATGTAGGCCGGTTTATGGGTATACCAGGCAGAGATCAGAAAGAGAGACGCCCTTCCGTTCTAGACGACGGCTTCACCCTTCTTGAGGTGGTGATTGTCCTGTTTATCCTGGGCATGCTCTCTGCCATGGCCTGGTCCGGCCTTGGCATGCTGGACAATGCAGAAAGAAAAAAGCAGACCCTTGAGACCATGGCCGTGATCCGGGACGCCATTATGGGGCCGTCCGGACGGTATGATGAAAACGGCCGGCGGATCATCGGCGGGTATGTGGGGGATATGAAGAGGTTCCCGGATCTGTGGGAGGCACGGGCAGATGTCAGGCCCGACTTTTCAGGTGCTTCCTGGCCCAACCCGGGTGCCGGCCTGGGTCAGGGGCCGGATTACACTATGAACCGGTCTTTTGTTTTTTTCCGTCCGTCCGGCTCGTTTTCCACTGGGGAATGGCGCTGGAACCGGCCCTACCGGCGACTTTACGACGACCCTTTGGATGCCGATCATATCGGCGGGCTTGAAACGGAAAACGAAGGCCAGCCCCGGGGGCTGTGGACGTATTACACCGAAGACCTGCCCTGGGACCTGCCCGGCCATCCC
>JANQML010000185.1 GCA_028280105.1 Desulfobacula sp.
TCGGCAGCTTTATCCCATTGCTCATCTTTATCGGCGGAGATTTCTGGCCGCCCCTGGCAGTGGTTCTGGCCGGCGGGGTGGGCGGTGCCACGATTCTGGCCATGGTCTTTACCCCTTCGGCGTACCGGCTGACCACCCGGCGCAAAACCAAGGCCAATGATCCGGTCCGACCAAAGGGACACACAGGGGCCGTCCCTGCCATTCTTTCCACCTAACCTGTGATTGGAGACGAAGATGATCTTCAGTAAAATAAGTCAAGCTATTTTGGGTGCCGGCCTTATTCTTTTGATGGTTTCAGGATGCACGGTAGGGCCGGATTACACCCCACCCGCACTTGAAACGCCCAAGGCATTTAAAGCCCACCTGCCGGCAGATGACAGGCCAGACCCTGCCGTGCCCCTGCCGGAATCCTGGTGGGCCCTGCTGGGGGATGAGGCATTGACCGGCCTGATCCGGAAAGCCGCCCAGGCAAATCTTGATATCCGCATTGCCCAGGCCCGGCTGCGGGAAAGCCGGGCAGCCGGAAGGGTGGCAAAGGCCGGTTATTCCCCGACCATTGGCACGTCCGGTGCCGCCAGTGTCCAGCGCCAGAGTGAAAACAGCCCTTCCTTTCCAACGCTGCCCGCCCCGTTCCCTGCCACAGACCCGGAATCCGACCTGTACAGGGCAGGCTTTGATACGGCCTGGGAGATTGATGTATTCGGCCGTGTGACCCGGTCGGTTGAGGCAGCCGACGCCCGCCTGGCAGTTGCCCAGGCCGGTCGGGATGATGTGGTCCGGGTGGTCCTGGCCGAGGTGGCCCTCAACTATGTTGAGCTGCGCGGGCTGCAAAAACGCAAGGCTGTTCTGGAGCGCAATATCCGGGTCCAGAAAGATACCCTGGCCTTTACCCGGAACCGGCTGGAAGCAGGCCTGGGATCTGAGTTGGAAGTCTCCCAGGCCCGGGCACAGATGCTGTCCACAAAGGCGACACTGCCCGGTATTGAGGCCGGCATCCGGCTGCGGCTGTTCCAGATCACCACCCTGTTGGGCCTGCACCCGGGACAACCGTTGCAGGGTCTTTTGGCATACCAGGACCTGCCCCAGGTACCGGAGCGGTTTTTTGCCGACATCCCCTCTGAAGTGGTTCGGCGTCGGCCGGACATCAAGGCGGCTGAAAAAGTGCTGGCAGCTGAAACCGCAGATATCGGTGTGGCCACGGCAGACCTGTTTCCAAGGATTTCGCTTCTGGGCGGATTTGGATGGGAGTCCGGTGCATCAAGCAGCCTGTTGGACACGGCCAGCCAGACCTGGCGTTTGGGACCTTCAATCCAGTGGCCCCTGTTCCAGGGCGGCCGAATCCGTGCCAACATTGATGTCCAGACCGCCCAGGCAGAAGCAGCCCTGGCCCGGTACGAAAAGGCGGTTTTGGGGGTGTTCCAGGAGGTCAGCACTGCCCTGGCCGATCACAGCCATGAACGGCAGACAGCCAGATCTTTGAAAGCGGCCATTACCCAGAGCCGGAAAAGCGTGGAATTATCCACGGCCCTTTACCAGCAGGGTCTCAGCGATATTCTCACCGTGCTCAACACCGAAGCCCTGCTGCTCAGGGTCGAAGATGAGTACGCCCTGAGCCGGACCCGGGAATGGACCAGCCTGATACGGCTTTACAAGGCTTTGGGCGGCGGATGGGCAAAGGTCTGATGAACCGGATCACGTCCTATCGTCATCCTTGCAAACCCCATGGGTCTTGATGTCTGGAAAACGCCCATGGGGCAAAGAAGAGTCAGTATTTGCAGCGCTCAAGAATTTTCAGGTGCAACGTGCCTTTGCTGACCTTTAAGAGCTGAAATTATTTTTTCCTTTTTTCGTTGTCAGAACCCGTAAAAAGCATTTTTTCCTGTCCCTGCCACTCTTTTATAGCACGGGAAACCAGGGCCTCCGGCAGAAACTCCTGTTCCAGCCTGTTCTTCTTTAAATTCAGCAGCTTTAGGTAGAGTGTCGATTCTTCTTCTGTCAGCCCCTCAGGGATGGTATTTGATGCAGGTGTGGGTTCATGAACCGCATAACGGCCTGCGTATCGGTCGAAAACGGCGTTTGTCATGAGCAAAGGGGTTAGCCCGGGGTGAATGCACCGGGCTTTTGCCAGCATGGACAGGCCCCATGTGTCGATATCCCCCCAGTATGCCAGTTGTTTTTTAGAGAAATCCGGCCCTTCAAGCCAGGCCAAGTTCAGTCCGGCCCCCAGTATGGCCAGGGTGTCTTGTAAGGGGGGCAGAAAATAGAGGCATGTTTCATTTTCCACAATGAGTATCCGTTTTCCGGGCAGAGGGACTTGAGCAAGTTCGTTTGCCCGTACCCGCTGCTGTGCAAACGGCAAAAGCGTTTCATCCAGGTCGGCCAGCAAAAGCCAGTGGCTGTTCTCGTCCAGTGCGCCAAGAAAGGCTTCGAGCCCTATATCACTGACCATTTGATCAAACCGGATATCCAATAATTTTGAGACCAGGGTACGGTGCCGCTCAAAAAATTTACTGTCAATGCCGGCCATGGACAATGCTCTTAAAGGCCTTCCTCCGGCACAATTCGGTTCAAGCAACAGGGCAAGCCGGGTGGCTTTAATGATTTCCTCTTCAGGTTTGCCTTTAATCAGGAATTGCTGCCGGATCAGTATTTTGTGAAAAAGAGGGTCGCAGGCTTCGACCAGTTTTTCAAGACGTCTGAACTCATACTTAATCTCATGGGTTCCGGCAGCTGCAATCCAGTCTGACGGGGTTTGCAACTCCCAGGTTAAAGGGATATCAACCGCTTCTCCGGTGGTCCTGAAGGCAATGGACTGCCAATGCACTGTTCCAACGTTAACGCTTCGCCATCGGTCCAGATGCGCCTTTACCCGAAGGGTCTGCTCGGCCAGCATCCTGTTCGTGGGCTTTCCTATGGACAGTTTAACCGGCCAGCTGTCCGGGTCGATCAGCCGTTTTTCCCGGGTGTCCGGATTCTGCCACTGCCGGGCTAATCTTTCAGCCAGTTCGCCGGGGGATTTCATCGTGGATATCTATCCTTTTTCGGGCATGGGCATCCAGTTCTTCCCAGCTCAATGAGGTCATTGTCGCCCGCGTTTTTTTTCGGTGGATGAGTACCGCCGAACGGGTATGGAAGCGCAGCAGGCGCATCTCTTTATTGGGGGTCACAAACAGGGGATGGAGACCGAATTCCCTTAGTGCCGAGATGATTCGCCCTGCAGTGGACTGGGAGCTTTTGGAAAAGGCTTCATCCAGGACAATTGTGGCAAATAGGGGATGGGATGCACCGTCCGGGCACAGGGCATAGCTTAGGGAGGCCGTGAGGATATAGCTGGCGATGATCTCTTTTTCACCGCCGCTCCCACCTTGGGAACCGGAACGGGTGTCAATGATCCGGTCTGTCCCGCGTTCAATTTCCGATACGGTAAACTTGAGGCGGTAGCGAGGGTCCAAAAGGGCCCGCGCATCAACGGTGCGCCGCCTTTCCGAGGCATCCCTGAGAAGGTTGACCACCTGTTCCAGTGCGCGGTAGTGGCTTTCACCCTCATCATTTTTAAGTGCAGCCGATTTTAAACGGCGCTGTGAGGAAATCAGGGCTTTCAGGCTGTTGGCCGAAACCGGCTTTGGCTCCAGCTTCAGGTAGTGCCCCGGTTTAAAATCCACCCGCTTTAGCGTATGGTTGAGATGATCAATACGTTCCTCAATGATTGCCACCTCGTTATTGATATAGGCCAGCAACTGGGTCACCCCTTGATCCGAAGAGTGGGTCAGGTATTCCAGGAACCGTTTGCGTTTTTCCGGCAGGGCTTCGCGGGTAAGGACGTGAAGACGTTCCAGGTATTTAGGAATGTCCAAAAGTTCGGTCCCCGTGTCGGTCAGTGCACCGGTATCCCTGTTTTTGGCTTTGTCCATCAGGCGTACCAGTTGCTCTCCCATGGATTTGTGCTTTTTTTGTAACGCTTCGCGGTCTTTTTCAATACGCCTGCGCTCCTCTCTCTCCATATCTCCGATATTTTCCAAGTCATCTTCTTTAAGGATTGGAAAGTGCTGTTTTGCCAGTTCTTCCTGATCTTTGGATAGGCCTTTTCCCATCCGCATTTCGGCTTTTTCCCTGTTGCTAGAAGCGGTGGCCAGCTGTTCTTTAAGAATGCCACCCTCCTCTTTCAATTCCTGGATCTTTTCATGGCCAGCCGTCACCTGTTTGGCAACCCGTTCATATTCTTTAAGGGCCTTACCCACTGTTGATGCCGGATCGGTAAGGGTGTTAAGCTGTTTTTTAAGATTTTCAAGATGACGGGTTGCACCGGGAAGGTCTATGCCGTCAAACGTGATCTCACATAAGCGTGACAAGATCAGACGGTTATCAAATGTCTGTTTTGATATTGTTTTTGCCGTATCAAACGCTTTTTTTATTTCTTTTGTTTCGGTCTGGGTCTGTTCAATCAGACGGGTTAGGTTGACAAGACGCTCCTTGTTTGAAAAACCCGTCATCCAGTCCCGGTCCAAAGGCCTTTGGTCCTGCTTTTCATAGTGTCCTTTTCTGCCGGACATCAGCCCCTGAGGGGTCATTCCAAAGGGGGTTTCGGCAAGTTCCTGGACCGTTTCCACACATTGTCTGTCTATTTTTGCCAGCAAATGTTTTAAAAGTTCTCGCTGCGGATGCTTTTTGAAATTCAGTTTCCGGGTGAAACCGTTTTTTAAAAACCGGGGAGGCTTTTCAGGAGGCAAGACGCTTAGCAGCCTGATATGGAGCCGGTTGTCCCGGCTGTTAATCCATTTCAGAGCACTTTTTTTGGACGCCAAAGGAACCAGGATTCGCAGGCGGTGTCCGCCGATGGCCCGTTC
>JANQML010000191.1 GCA_028280105.1 Desulfobacula sp.
ACCCACTTATGATGAAGTCTTGAAAGCATCTTTAAATTCAAAGCTTTTGTTGTACTGCCAACTGATTTCATCTTTTATGATTAAATTTTTATGCAACGATGAGGTAAACCAAATGAGTGCGTTGGTGGCTTTAAAAAGCCGCCCCATTGCATTCATATTCTGAACCGACTGACCATTTTATTGAGTTCCTCAGCCAAGTCTGCCAACCGGGCAGCACTGGATTTAACACTATCGCTCCCGGCTTTCATCTGTAAATCTCCTTTTTAATTGTGGTTAAGGCTTTAGACAGGCGCTTGGACTAGGTTCTAATCCAGATCAATAAGGACTTGCATCCGCTATCCATGAAACATCAAATGGTTGCCTGTACCAGAGCCCTGACGATAAAGCTGTTGGCCGAGCCAGAGCTGCTTAGGCTCCCATGCTTTTAACGCAGCATCGAGATCCCCAGGAGACTTCTTCAAGGCTTCGGCAAGCTGGATCGCATTAAAGGCGGCTTTCGATGTGCTCGCCGCCGTATGCGGGCGCGGGATAAATGCCGCATCACCCAGCAGGATCACATGGCCTTTCACCATTGTATCGACCGTCAAATCTCGGATCGCCTGCCCGAAAGGGTATTCGGTGGCCTTCACCATCGCACGGAAATTCGGCGGGAGGAACTCATCCGCTTCTGCATAAACTTTTGAAACCCATTCATCCCGCAATTTTCCTTCGGGGATGGAAAACCCCCTTTCACGGCCTTCATTGTCAGTCATGATATCCGCAAGCGTCGCATCGTCAGCCGTGCGATACCATACCCAATTGTATAAGCGGTGCCCAGGGTGTGTATTGTTGCCTTCCCCCGGCACAAGATACCCCAGCATGTGTGAGCCGCCATTTTCAGTATGGTGGCTGGCAAAATCAAAATTACCAACCAGTTCTTTGGCATCTTCCGGTATTCTACCTTCTTCCACCAAGCCGCGCCAGGCAAGATAGCCCGCATAGGTCGGTTCATCAACGGGCCACAAAAGCCGACGAACGGTCGAGCCATTGCCATCAGCTCCAACCATTAAATCACCCAGGGCTTTCGTGCCATCGCCAAAAATTGCGGTGACTTGTTTGGTATCTGGATGTTCTTTGATCTCAACCAGATTTTTGCCCTGGTGATAATGGTCATGCCCAAACCTCTCTTTCATCGTTGTATAGATCAGTGACCAGGATGTTTGGGTTTGCAAGGCTGGGCTGCGATGTTGGATGGATCCATCTTTATGCCATGTCGTACGAAAGTGGGATTCAACACCTAAATCGATATGTTGAATGTCCACACCGGTGCGGCGGAAAACTTCCACCACATCGGGCTGCAGGACAATCCCGCCACCGCGGGAATCCAGATCATGCTCAGAGCGCTCGTAAATATCCACGTCCCATCCGGCGGTGCGCAACATATTACCGGTAAAGAGGCCGCCAAGGGATCCGCCGATCACGATGGCTTTTTTAGTTTCAGGAATACTGTTATCTGACATGGTGTCCTCCATCTGGTTCAGTAAGTTTTATAATTTAAATGCTTGTTCCGCTTCTTTCTTATTGATCGCTCACCGCTTCAACGAGGGCTTTGCGCATTTTGTCGGCACTTTCTGCGCCGTGCAACTGCGCGCTGCCAATCTGGATGTGCGGCACACCGCGGATACCGTTTCCCACGGCTTCCTGCTCACGGGTGACAACTTCGGGCGCCCCATCCTCACTTTCAAGGAACGCCAGCACCGCATCATGGCGCAACCCCAGATCGCTGGCGATTTCAGCAAGGACACCGATATCGCCGATATTCCGTCCGTTCGAGAAATACCCCTCGAAAATGGCATCCACAACCGCTTCTTCCAACTCGGGCGCATTTTCCTGGGTGTACCATACGAGCCGGTGAGCGTCGCGGGTGTTGGGTGTAAATTCCATGGCAGCATAATCAAAGCTTAAAGGATCATCTTTAGATGCTTGGGTGGTACCGAGATCCAGTTGCATTGACCGCTCCCAACTTCCGAATTTTTGGCTCCGATAGATTCTACGGTTCAAGCCGTCTTTGGGCATATCCGGGTTCAGTTCAAAAGGTTTGAAATTCAGTTCAACCTCAATGCCTTCTTCGGCGGCAGCTTTCTTTAGGCGGCGTTCAGCCACAAAACACCATGGGCAGATAAAGTCTGATGTCATCGTAATTTTTAACCGGTCCTTTTGATCGTGTGTCATTTCATCCTCCTCTGGTTAGCGTCTACAATTACAATAAGACGTTTCTTGAAAGATGATAATATAACGATTACGCAAAATATTATTGCGTTCTTTGCAAAAATAAATAGGATGGAACCCATGGACAAATTTGCCGGACTGAAGGCTTTTATTACAACGATTGATGAGAACGGTTTTTCGGCGGCTGCCCGCAAAATGGGCATGGCCACATCCAGTATCACGCGATTGGTGGATAATTTGGAGCATCATTTGGGAACGACATTGATCAACCGCTCCACACGCCGCGTGAATCTTACCGCTGCAGGCGAAGTGTTTTATGCGCAGGCCCGAATGATATTGCGTGATCTTGGCCATGCCGAGGAGGTGGTCCGCGATCTGGACCATGAGGTGCGCGGAACCATCAAACTAAGCGTACCCGTTGCACTTGGCCGGATATGTTTTATGCCGATATTCAATAAATTCATGGCCACATATCCTGCTGTAAAATTAGACATCGCCTTTACAGATGAGTATATCGATATGATGGAGCACGATCTGGATATCTCAATCCGCATTTGCTCATTACCAAGATCTGGAAATCTCATCGTTACAAAACTGCTGCCGCAAAGCCGCTATGTGGTTGGATCACCCCTGTATCTTGAACAACAGGGGACGCCTCTGGCACCGGATGAACTCTATTCCCACGCCACATTAATTTACGATTATAATTCAGGGCAGGATAAATGGGTTTTTTGCAAATCAGGGAATACGGACGAGTTCATTGAAGTTGTCTTAGAGGGGCGATTGCGTTCCAACAATTCTGAAACGCTTTTGATGGCTGTAAAGGATGGGTTGGGACTTGCCTTGCTCCCTGATTGGTTGATTCGTGAGGATCTTAAAGCAGGCAATATCGTGAGCGTTCTGAATGAATATGTCGTTAACCCTCAGGGCGTGCAGCCTGCCATTCAAATGTTCTACCCGGAAAACCGGAAACCCATGAAAAAGATCCGCACCTTTGTCGATTTCACGAAAGGGTATTTTTAGGTTTTTGGGTTCAAACCGATTCGTTGCTGATGCAGATTCCCAATGTCATGCACGGTTCAGAATCCCAGGTTTATTCAAGTATTACCGATTTTTTATGCCCGAAAGACTGTCCGGAACCATCGGGAAACTGTACCCACACCGGTGAACCCAGACCCTGTTTACTCTATGAGCAACTGGAACGGTTAACCAATGAAGAGATACCGTCCATTGTTGTAAAGAGCCGGAAGCTGGCACCGGGAATCGGCGGTTTCAGGCCGGCAGCTCTGTTTACGGCCCTTGAGGCGGTATCATCCGTCACCGGGCCGGCCCTGTTGAGCACGGCATGCAGTTGCCACGGTGTGCTCAATGCATTTGAAATCCGTCCCCGATGAATCATATCTCTATCAACCAAATGATTGCATTGGTGGCTTTAAAAAGCCGCCCCATTGCATTCATATTCTGAACCGACCGACCATATCGTTGAGCTCCACAGCCAGATCAGCCAAACGGGCAGCACTGGATTTAACACTATCGCTCCCGGCTTTCATCTCTTCAGCCGAGTGGCTGACTTGGCTGACATCCTGGTTGACCTCTCCGACTACAGCAGATGTTTGATTTACATTTTCGTTGACTTCCTGAACACCCAAAGCGGCCTGGTTGATATTATTGGAAATCTCTTGCGTGGTTGCAGACTGCTCTTCAATGGCTGTTGCCACGGTCGTAACAATCTCGTTGATTTCACTTATGATGGCAACAATTGACCGGATGGCTTCAACCGATTCCTGAGTGGTTGTCTGAACACCCGATATTCTGCTGCTGATCTCGTTAGTGGCTTCTGCGGTCTGATGTGCCAGGTCTTTTATTTCTCCGGCGACCACGGCAAACCCTTTGCCGGCCTCTCCTGCACGGGCGGCCTCAATAGTGGCGTTGAGGGCCAAAAGGTTGGTCTGTTCGGAGATATCGGCAATGGTATCGGTTACCTTATTGATCTCAGACGCTGCCTTACCCAGTTCATCCACTTTCTTTGAAACCTGCTCTGCTGTTTCAACGGCTTTTAGAGTGGTTTCACTGCCTTTGGCCGTGTTACCGGCAATTTCGTTTATGGTGGCAGACATCTCCTCCACTGCCGAAACAATGGTTTGAATATTGGCCGTGGTCTGCTCGGTGGCTGATGCAACACTGTTCATGTTGGTTGACATCTCTTCAGATGCGGCTGCCACACTGTCTGCCCGCTCCGATGTCTGTTCGGCGTTTGACGCCACCTGTTCGGAAACCGATGATAGATCTGTGGACGAGGAATTCAGAGTCTGAACCCCTTTGTTTATATCCTTGAACATATTGGACAGATTTTCGGTCATATGCTTCATGCTGGCATATACACCCTGGTTCTTCTTTTCATCCTCAAACGTTATGGCCAGGTTGCCGTTGGCTATCTCATTTGAGATTTCCTGGATCCTGGCAGGATCACTGCCAAGCTGAGCCATAATGCTTTTTGTGATACCAAGGCTTAACAGAATGCCGAGAATGATTGCCACAACCGTACAGACAAGCACAATATTATACGTATTTTTTACCCGTTGGGCATTTTCCGCCTGGCGCTGCTGCATCAGTTTTTCTTCTTCAGAACTGAAATCTGCCATCAGCTTTCTGAAACCGTCAAAATAAACTTTGCCTCTGGCTTCTCCGACCAGGTCTGCCATGTCATCCATGGTCCTTGCATGGCCGATCTCCCTTCTCAGCTGTATATTGGGTTCGGTCACGTCTCTTTGCCAGGCAGCTATGTTCTCTTCAATTTCGCCCAGCAGTTTCACCTGGTCCGGGTTGTCGCTCACCGTTTCATTCAACTCGATCACCTGCTTGTTGAATCTTTCCCTTCCGCCTTTATAAGGATCGAGAAACTCTTCTTTTCCGGAGAGCAGATACCCGCGCATACCGGTTTCCATATCCACGGCTGATGCAAGGATATCATTGGCTTGAATGATAACCTCATACGTATGCTCAACCCAGCTGTTCAATTCCCTGAATTTTTCGATATTATCATCCGAGTTCAGTGAAATGCCGGCGGCTTCTTGTTTGCGTTTTTCCATGAGCACGATTTCCCTGTCAATAAAGGTTTTGATCTGGCTCCGGAATTTATCAAAATACGTCTTGCCCTTTGCTTCGCCTACCAGTTTTGCCATATCATTCATGGTTCTGGCATCTCCGATCTCGCGTCTCAGGGCTATTGTGGGCTCTGTCACATCGCTTTGCCAGTCTCTCAATGTTTTTTCAACTTCACCGAGCCGCCTGACCTGGTTGGGATTATCGTTTACGGTTTCCTGGAGGGCATTGATGGATGTGTAGATTTCTAGTCCACCGCTTTTATACGGATCAAGGAATTCCTCTTTTCCGGCCAGCAGATAACCGCGCATACCGGTTTCCATGTCAACGGCAGACCCGACGATCCCCTTTGCCTGGGACAGGACATTGTGCGTATGTTCAACCCATTTGTTTGAATTTACCATGGCATTCACATTGATCAATGTCACGGCCGCAACGATAACCAGAAAGACCAGGGGGGTAAACCCGCCAATAATTACTTTCATTCGCAATGGTATATTCTTAAAATTCATGGCAGTCTCCATTTTTAAAGATTGTATCTGTTCTGTTGGAATCAGACTACTGATGTTAGATTCGCAAGTTATGTGCCATTTTTTTTTGAGAACGACTTCTTAGAAAATACGATATAAAAAGTTCATTATTGATAATGAGTATCAAGAAGATTACCATTTTGTTAACAAAAGTGAAAGCAGTTTGTACAGTTTATGCTGTTGCTGAAAGATGCACAACTGTATCGAACCGATTCTGTGAGACAATATGGTTAAAAAGATATATTATGGATTTGACAAAGCCGCACCACCCCATGGATTAACGGTGAGAAAAGATTGGGTCTGATATCGGCCAAAACCCTGAGCTATAGAAATATTCAATCTCTATCTTTTTTCACATTTGAACAATCGATTTGATTTTATTAATATATCTGAATAGTGAAGCAATATTTTGTTAGATCATGAATTATTGTTTTTTAGAAAGGAGAAAAAATATGAAAAAAAATAATGGACTAATTAAAGGATTAATATTTTTATCTGTGATACTGCTTGCCGGCGACATCTGTTCTGCATCAGATCTTGATGCCTTTAAAGGTGAGAAAGGTGTCTTAAGAATTTCCGGGGGAACGGCCCATATCCCGGTCATGAAAGAGGCTGCAAAAAGAATAATGGCATCCAATCCAGATATTCAAATCACGATTGCCGGAGGGGGATCCGGTGTGGGAATCAAACAGGTCGGAGAAGGTCTGGTCAATATCGGCAACTCGGGGCGAAAGGCAACAGACAGCGAGATAAGCAAGTACGGTCTCTCTTTTTACAAATGGGCCATAGACGGTGTGACAGCCGTTGTTCATCCGGATAATCCGGTTAAAAACCTCTCCTCTGAAGAATTGCAGGAGATATATGCAGGCAAAATTGCCAACTGGAAAACCTTAGGCGGAGAAGACAGGGCCATTAATATCTATACGCGCGATAAAGCCAGCGGCACCCGGTCGGTCTTCTGGAAAAAGGCGCTTGATAAAGGCGACATTTCAGACAGGGCCCATTTTGTTCCGTCGAACGGGGCAATGAAATCCGCTGTCTCCAACGATCCCTATGCCATTGGATATGTTTCCGTGGGGCACGTCGACCCATCTGTCACCCCTGTTACCCTGGATCATGTGATGCCCAGCCTCCGGACGGTACAAACCGGTGAGTACAAGGTTGCCAGAGGGCTTTACTCGAATACCAGGGGTGAATTTTCAGGGCTTGCCAAAAAATTTATACAATACCTTTTAAGTTCCGAAGGCCAGAAGATTGCCGTTGAAAAAGGGTTTATCCCTGTTAACTAATGGCGGTTAACTAATGGCGTTCAGGGAAAGAATTGTCCGCATACTGTTTGCAGGTGCATCATTCTTATGTGCAGGCGTGACCCTTGGTGTGCTTGGATTTATGATCCTGCTCAGCATACCGGTGCTGAAAAGCGGCATGCTTTGGCATATACTGACGAACCCATGGTCGCCCGATCATGGGCAGTTCGGTATTCTATCCATGATGGTCGGGACCTTTTACATTGCGACCCTGAGTTTATCTATCAGTTTTCCCATCAGCCTGGGCTCTTCATTTTTTATTCAAATTACCCATCGGAATCGGTTTGGCAGATTTTTAAAAAAGATGGTTCAGCTGATGACTGCCGTTCCAACAGTAATCTATGGATTTGTGGGTGTTTTTCTGCTGGTACCGATTATCAGGAATCTCTTTTCTTACGGTTCAGGTATGAGCATCCTATCGGCTTCGATCATGCTCAGCCTCGTGATCTCACCCACCATGATTCTCTTTTTTTCCCAAAGTTTTGAAAGGGTACCCAAAACCTATACAGATGCGGTAGATGCCCTGGGTGGCACACCCTTCCAAAAAATATTTCATGTCATCCTTCCCCAGGCATGGCCCGGTGTTCTCACAGGGCTTGTACTGGCATTCGGCAGGGCCATGGGAGATACCCTGATAGCGTTAATGCTCAGCGGGAACAGCGTCATGCTCCCCTCCTCAATTCTGGATTCAGCCAGGACACTGACCTCCCACATCGCAATGATTATTGCATCTGATTTTGACAGTATGGAGTTTAAAACCATATTTGTCTGTGGTTGTGTCCTCTATCTTGCAACAGGCCTGGGTGTTTTTGCAGTAAGAATTTCGGATCGGAAGAACAGATGACCACCCGCTCAATCAAAGACAGACTGCTTGCCGGATTTTCATGCACATCCGCCTTATTGCTGACCACCGGATTCGCTGCAATTATCGGATTTCTTATTGTTCAAGGGCTTCCGTCTCTCAATCTCGAATTAATATTTGCAGATACATCTGTTCAGGATGCTGTTTTTCTTAGGCAGCAAGTGTTTGACGGCCTTTTCCCGGCCATGGCCGGAACACTGTTTCTTGTCTTTCTTTCAATAGGGATGGCTCTGCCTCTGGGACTTGCAACCGGGATATGGCTTGCCGAATACGCACCGCCATACTTAAAAAAAAGTTTTGGCATCATAGTGGATATTCTGGCCGGTATTCCGTCTATTTTAGTCGGTCTTTTCGGATTTTCCGTAACCATTTTTTTGCATACCTATTACAACAACCGTATTTTCCCCTGTCTGCTCATCTCTGCTCTGTCGCTTGCATTTTTAGTCCTGCCGTATATTGTAAAAATGACCCAGGGGGCCATTGAGAGCATACCGCTCCATATCCGCCTGACCGCCCCAAGTATGGGAGCGTCAAAATTTGAAAATATTTTTTATGTACTGCTGCCGTCGTCTCTTTCAGATATTCTCAGCGGCATTGTGCTTGCTATCGGGAGGTGTGCGGAAGATACGGCGGTGATAATGCTGACCGGTGTCGTTGCAAGCGCCGGTATCCCCAAATCCGTTTTCTCAAATTTTGAAGCCCTGCCTTTTTACATATATTATACGGCATCGGAATATGCGGATCACTCCGAGTTGATAAAAGGATATGGGGCAGCCCTCATCCTCTTGCTGATCTGTACGGGGCTTTTTACCCTGGCCCACCTTATCAAATACTGGATTAAACAGAAAACAAGGGTTCGATAGCAATTGGTCATGGAAAATAACGTAAAAATAAAGGTCAGGGATTTGTTTTTTTATTATAATAAAAATGTTGTATTGGAAAATATCAATGTTGACATCCGGCAAAACAGTATCACCTCAATTACAGGACCCTCAGGCCAGGGGAAATCATCATTCCTGACCGTCATCAACCGTCTTTGGGAAAGTATTGACGGTGCAAGGGCCTTGGGAAAGGTCAATATCAATTTTGGAAACGGTTTTGAAAATATTTATCATAAAAACCAATCTCTTCCCAGGCTCCGGCAGAAAGTGGGCATGGTATTCCAGACCCCCAACCCTTTACCAATGAGCATATATAAAAATATCGCTTTTCCTTTGAAGCTGATTGGGGTCACAAACAGGCAGGAGATCTCTCAAAAAGTGAAAACCTGCCTTAAACAGGCATTTTTATGGGAGGAGGTAAAGGACAGGATGTCTGATGACGCCCGTCAGCTTTCAGGCGGTCAGCAGCAGCGCCTGTGTATCGCAAGAGCATTAATATTATCTCCTGTTGTATTGCTGATGGATGAACCGACCTCTTCCCTTGACGAGACCTCTGTGGATGCAATTGAGCAACTGCTGCTGGAATTAAAAGACAGGTGCACGATCATTATGGTTTCCCATTATATGGATCAGGTTAAACGGATTGCAGATCAAAAATTCATCCTGTCTGATAAGAAGCTCAAACAGATTTAAAAAAATTTTAAAAGGCCTTACCACTTATGATTCAAGTTGATATACCGGGAAAAGAGTGCTTTGAAATCAGACATGTTATATTTGACTATAACGGCACGATCGGCAAGGACGGCAAGCTGATACAGGGCGTTAAGCAGGGGATCCGTCAATTTTCAGACCGACTGACCTTCCACGTGCTGACAGCAGACACCTTTGGATCGGCAAAAAAGCAGTTGCAGGGTGTGAACGCTTTATTGACCGTTATTTCCAAAGACCATCAACACCAAAAGAAGCTGGATTATTTAGATGCGCTTGGAGCAGAACAGACTCTGTGTGCCGGGAACGGACGCAATGATGTGCTCATGCTTAAAAAGGCCTGCATTGGAATTGCCGTCCTCGGAGACGAGGGGGTGTCATCGGCCTGTCTTTCAGCCTCTGATATAGTGGTAAAAGATATATTAGATGTCTTCGGGTTGTTGGAAACACCGGAAAGAATCATCGCAACGCTTCGCTTATAGTACCTTTCGGCGATCCGATACCTGTTTTATGATTTTATGGGACGCCTCTTCTTCTAAGTAACAAATCAGCTAATTCTGTTATGTTAGAGCCATTCGGTAAGGAATGAAGTCTACCCTTTCAGCAAATTTATCATAGAGTGACTGAGCTGCTTCATTAGAAACCCTTGTTTGCCAGTAAAGCTCGGAGCTGCCTTGCGCTCTGGCATTTTCCGCGACAGCGGCGATTAAAGCTTTCCCCAGACCCAGCCCACGCGAAGAAGGACAGACGTAAAGATCCTGAAGATAACAGACTTCAGAAACAGACCAGGATGAAGGGTGAAAATAATATTGAGCAAATCCTACAGGACTCTCCTTTTTAACAGCTACGCCAAAAAGGTTGAAATGTGGATCAATCAATCTTGAATAAGTAGTTCTGTTGATCTCCGGACTCAACTGCCGTGATCGCTTACCGGCATAGTCAAGCCACATGTTTTCCCATGCTGAAAAAGAAAGGTTATCAGATGTAATTAATTCAGCCATATTCTTATTTTTCCTTTTAACACCCAAACCCACCGGCTTCGCCAAAAGAACAGACAATGGAAGTTCAGGCGGAGTTCCCGGTCGCCGGCCGGCGGGATCCGGTGCAGGGAATGAAATTATTTAACAGCTTTTCTGTAGGTTGCCCTAAACCTGCGTACAGGAGGTTCTTCATTCTCGATGTAATCCTCAAATGTCATTTTTTGTAGGCCATGATCTTCGAAAAGCAACAGTTCTTTCTTCGTTAGCGGCCACGGCATTTTACCTTCGCGCTCGTTTTCTTCTCTTCCACGTGCAATAACCAGGAGAATACCGCCAGGTGAGACAAATGAGCAGATGCACTTCATTGCTTCAATGCGCAGGTCAGGTGGAAGTACCTGGAGAGTATATGATTCAAGTACAAAATCAAATCGAGCCTTCCACTCTGAAGGTGCAGAAAAAAGATCCGCCACCACATATTCTACAAAGGAATCGGGAAATCTTTTTCGGCATTGCCCGATAGCGGATTCGGAAATATCAAATGCTGTAGTCGAATAACCGCGCTTGGCAAGCTCTTCTGCATCATCCCCAAGGCCACAGCCGACTTTAAGCGCCAGGCCTAAATCGGTCGAATTGTTTATATCCAGCCAGGAGACAAGGTTTGGGTTTACTGTCAAGTCTGCCCATGGAATGATTGATGTATCGCCGGCTGATCGTGAATACAGGGATTCGAACCATCCTAGCGGATCGCCGGCGTGAAGGTGCTCTTGTGCAATGTCTCGGGCGGTTGCTCTGGGTTCGTTGCTCATACTATTTTATTGACTAATTTTTTCCATGAAGGAATCTGGAAAACAGAGTCATCTGCCTCCTGTTCCATCTGAAAAAAGAGGGGCGCTGGTAGTGTAAGCGTCACAATATCATCCCGGAAACGCCTGCGCATAACTTCTCGGCCATCGACCCCCAGCATTCCCATAACGGCTCTGGGTGCTGCCAATTCGGACTCGGCATAGGCAAAAGCGGCAAGACTGTTACAATCTGCCCCCTGGAGTACCCGGACAGAGTCCGTTCCCTGCATGACCGAACCTGCAAGCGTTACTAAACCTGAAAGTTCAACCGGATTTACCGGAAAAATAACGGCACGGACATTCTCATCAGCAGCAGTGCGGCTAAGCGGTTTGAATAGAACGTATTTATACTGAATATTGTAGCGCGGCAGTCCATTAAGAAGCCATTCTTTGGCCAATTCTGCACTGCAGTGCCTACGCTCACCATACTCGAACATGGACTTCCAATTTTTAGGGACAGCCTCTATTTGGGCCTGGTATGCCGCCCGATTTTTTGAGGATTTAAGCCCTTTACTGAACAAGGCGGCATGACGATCCAACAGCTCGTCTGTTGCATCGAAATCGACACCGAACCCCAAAGCGGCACGGCCGCCTGTGCACATTATGCTCTCACGGCTACCGCCTGTAATTTTTCCGCGCGTGCAGGCCTCTGCAAATAAATAGAGAACGCAGCCGAATTTTCCTTTTTTAAACTGGAATACATTGGCGGGAATTGTATCGCTCCAGACGATTGCAACCGGCTCGAACTCCGGCTGAAGATTTTTCACAATCAAGCTTTTCATGTCCACATCTCCTATTGTCCATCATTCCGTATTTAAAAAATTTGCTTGCCCAACGTTATAGTTCAGGAGTCACAGGATGAACGTGACTCAGATTGAAAATCAGTATTTTAAAATTACCCAGTGGTGTCCGGTTAATTTTTTATATACGATCGAGAACATATCAGTCCCGGAAAATCGTGTAAAGCGATATCAAAAAATCATGTTTATAGTTGAGAAAACAATAAAATATAACGGACTTGAATGATCACTTTTTTTATAAAATCTTATATTTCAAGGCCTGACCCTAATTTTCTGAAAGCGATTCAATCGACTGCTTATGGCGAATTGATTTTGGCCGTTCAGATGCGATCCTTTGGTGCCTATTCAAATATTGAGATAGATCTAATCAAAAACAATTCAACCAGGAATGTTAAGATCGGATTGACGAACCGGTTTTACCAAAGCGCTTGTAAAAGTATTGCTTTTTTCCTATCTGATGGATTATCTAATTTTATTTTTTCTATTATCTGTTGGACATCTTTGATAAATTCACCAGCCGGAACCACTTTTGAGTACCAGATAATCCCCATGGTACCGATATTATATTCGATACATTTTTGGGCTTTTTTTACCGCGTTATTTAAATACCGGAGTACTATTTGGGTTAATTCCGGTGTGGGGTCTGGTGTCGAGTCCCAGATATATCCTGCAAAAGCGAATTCAATATTGGGTAAAAAGCCTTGTGAAAGCACGACATTGGCATAACTTTCAATTGCCTTTTCAAGCTGATTCTTTAAAAAGGTAATTTCATCCTCACCGAGTTCGGCAAGCGTTGAAACACTTCGTCTGACCCATCCCAAGGTATGGAAATATGCCAAGGAGGTCTGAGAGTAATGTTTGGCAACGTCAAAACTTTTTGATCTTTCATGCCTGTTGAAAATGGATGTTTTTTCCTGGTCTGATGCTTCTTTAAATATGCTTTGAAGGGTCGTGGCATAGACCAGCCAGAATATGGACCGAGGTTTTGTTGATGAACAGACAGCAGCTCTGTTAAAAAGCTCAATGGCTTTGTTTGTCGCAGCAATGCACTGGGAAATATGTTCCTGGAATTTGCCATCATCTCCAGTATCATAAGCCAACTGCTTTAGGGAAAAAATCGGTTTTGATAAAGTAATCAGGCCGGCTTCCACAAAGGCTTCTTCATCCAGTATGTGACCATTGTATTGGGTCGAAATTCCCAAATGCCGAATTCCAATGCATATGTTCTCATTATTTTGATATGGTTGTTCAAAGAGTCGACACTTAAAAGCGTGTCAATGATGTCCTGGAAGTTAATCTGGAAATGGCAACGATGCCGGGAAAGGTCCAGCTGATTGGCTTCTATGAATGAAATCAGCTCTTTTTCAGAATTATCAGGAATAATCCCTTTTTTAAAAAGGTTTTCGATGATTGTCTTTACAGTCCTTTTTCTGTCTTGAAGATTCACATTATTCCTGTTTTTGTTTTGGAATTCATTTTTGAACTCAAGAAATGAGGCTTTGTTTGGAAACATATTTAATATGGCAATGGAAATATCTTCTGTCTGTTCATTTTTTTTGACCATTTCACCCTTCCCCTAAAATCGCGTAATGTTTCAATCCCATTTGTTGAAATGTTTTATTTGTATATTTTTACAGCATTATATTGAAATGGAAATAGGTTATTGATAATTTCGTTTCATCTTAAACTCATCGTTGCAAAAAGCGTGAAGGTTCCAGCTTCAAGGCGCCAAGGTTGCTGCTGTAGTACTCTACCGCAAAACCTTGGGAACGAAGAAGATGGGATCTTCACGCTTTTCCCGGAGGGTAAGAATTTGTAAAAAAAGATGAAATGACGGAACCCACTTATGATGAAGTC
>JANQML010000236.1 GCA_028280105.1 Desulfobacula sp.
TTTGTCCATACGGTTTTATTCCCCCCAAGTCCACCATCAAATTTTTGTTTAGCATGTGGGCCACGGGATCCACGCCCTCCCTGGCCACCATACGGTGCCGTCTTGCATCCGGCACCGTATGGTGGCCAGGGAGGGCGTGTAACCCGTGGCCCACATGCTAAACAAAAATTTGATGGTGGACTTGGGGGTAATAAAACCGTATGGACAAACCCTGTCTGATGCTTTAAAAAGAAAAGGCATCTTAAATAAAGGAGATTACATCCATGGGAAAACATACGCTTATCATGCTCACCCCTTGGAAAGAAAACGGCCAGGGTCCTTATTATTGTCCGGATTGCGCTCTTGTGGAGGGATTTTTAGCATACTCCCCCCATGTACGGGAAGCCGTCAACATCATCTCTGTTGAGTTTCAACGGCCCAGACAGATAATCGTCGATCTGTTAGGAGCAGAGAACCAGGACAGCCCGGTGCTGGTGCTGGATGAGACCCAAGAGATCCCCGCCTGCGCTCAAAAAAGCCTGACCACCGGAAAAGCGTTTATAAACGATCCGAAAACAATTTGCAAGTTTTTAGGGGAGGCATTTGATGCTGTCAAGCCTCATCCATAGCCCTGATCCACCATACGGTCCCGTCTGGTGATCAGGGAGGGGGTGCAACCCATGGCCCATATATTTGATGGTGGATTTGGGATAGGGATAAACGGGGTTTGAAAAAACCGGCCCCGCAAAATCGGAAAATTTTTCCGTGATAAGATATGCATAAAGGCAGTCGGTAAACAAATTATAGAGATGGAAATGAAAGAGAGGTACAACCTGCCGTGACTGACATGTTGTCCACCAAACAGGTGGCTGAATTTCTGAATGTAAACGAAAAAATGGTCTATACCCTGATCGCGGACAAAGGCTTGCCCGCATCTAAAGTCACCGGTAAATGGCTCTTTCCCAAACACCTGGTTCTTCAATGGATTGAAGCCGGCACCCAAAACTATCCCCGGACAGCCCAATTGCCGTCCTACCACGGGCTGGTTCTGATTGCAGGCAGTAACGACCTTTTGCTTGATAAAATGATTGCCACATTTAACCTTAAACATGATGATCATATGGCCATGTTCGGTATATCAGGTTCCATGGGCGGTTTAAAGGCATTGAAAAAAAACCAATGTCATATCGCAGCCAGTCATATGCTGGCAGATAACCAGGAGTATAATTTCCCGTTTCTAAAAGACGAAATGAAAGAGATGACGGCAGTGGTCAATTTTTGCCGGCGGGAGCAGGGAATTATCGTCCATAAAGCCAATCCTAAAAAAATCAAATCCCTCAAAGATCTGTCAAACCCCCATGTCCGCATCGTAAACCGCCAGATCGGAACGGGAACCCGGCAGTTATTTGACAGGCAACTCAAGTTATCCGGCATCAAGGGGTCTGCGATTCACGGATACGAAGACTGTCTGGCCCGCCATATGGACGTGGGCCTGAACGTTCTGACCCGTAAGGCCGATGCCGGGCCGGGAATCAAGGCGGTGGCCAATATTCTGGGGCTTGGATTCATTCCTTTTTGCTGGGAACGGTTTGATCTTTTAATCAAAAAAGAACGGTTTTTTGACCAGGGAATCCAGTACTTCTTATCCCTGCTGAAAGGAAAAGTGATCAAAGCCGCTGCAAACACCTATGGCGGTTATGATCTGTCCATGGCCGGGAAAATGATCTACCCTGAGCCGGACTCCGAATAAACACGTTCTACCCGCTGTGTCAAAGCCGTAACGATCTCATAGTTAATGGTACCGGACCGTTCCGCCCATTCATCCGCACGGATCTCCTGATCCTTCTGGTGCCCGATGATGACCACCGGGTCCCCTGTTTGAACACCGGGTATATCTCCCACGTCGATCATGGTCTGGTCCATGCAAACCCGTCCGACAATGGGCGCCCGGCAGCCGTTTACCAGCATGGTTCCATTGGATGAAAAACAGCGGGAAAACCCGTCACCATAACCAATGGGCACCGACGCCAGAACAGTCGGTTTGTGGGTTTCATAGGTCATTCCATAGCTGACTTTAAATCCTTTGGGAACCTTTTTTACCGAACTGATAATGGATCGAAGTGTCATGGCCGGCATCAGGTTGACCCGTGACGGCCCTACATCCTCTGACGGATAAAGGCCGTAAAGGGAAATTCCAGGCCTGACCATGTCATAGTGAGCCTGGGGAAACCCAATGAGCCCGGCCGAATTGGCGGCATGCCGGATTTGGAATCGAATCCGCTCTGTTTCAAGGTCATTGAGGAGACTGTCAAACCGCCGGATCTGCTCAAGGGTATAGGCGGGATCTTCATGATCGGCTGCTGCAAAATGGGTATAAATTCCCTTGGCATCAATCCCGGGCAGTTCTGTAATCTGCCGGATTTGACGGATCAAATCGTCTCGGGATGTCCGATCAGCCGGGTCGTCGACGATCATACCGACACGCCCCATTCCGGTGTCAACCTTTAAATGGATGTCAAGCCGTTTCCCGGCCTGAACCGCTTGGGCCGAATATGCCTTAGCCGTCTCACCATGAAAAACGGAAAGGGTCAGGTTATGTTCTGCTGCCGGCAGGATTTGACCGGGATGAACATGACCGAAAACCAGTATGGGTGATTCAATGCCGGCATTTCGCAATTCCATCGCCTCATGCAGCCTTGCCACACCCAGCCGGGAGGCCCCGTTTTCCAGGACTGTTTTGGCCACCCGAACCGCACCATGCCCGTAAGCATTGGCCTTTACTACGGCCATAAAGGCCGTATCCGGGCCGGTCAGCCGGTTCAGACGAATCGTATTTTTACGAATCCGGTTCAGATCAATATCAGCCGTGACAAGCGCACCTTCCATATAATTATCCTTTTACCCTGTGCCGTGTCACCTGACAATCGTCTGTTGAACATACGGGTCAATACTCATCTTGAGCGCTTTCATCTCTTTGTCTGAAAAAAAATGATCATCTGATTTTATAAATCCCGGGTCAAGCACGGCCACGTTTCTGGAACATTTGGCAAGAACATACCGGCGGGCACCGGATACCAGCTTGCCGATATCGTTTAAAATTTCAGGATTTACAAAGGGCCTGGTACAGGTGGTTCTGAATTCATAATCCGTTCCCGCCTTCATAACCAAAGCGACACTCTTTTTGATCCTTTGAATATCAAAGGTGTCGGACACAACCAGAGAGTAGCGGTCCAGACCGGTTTTGATATCCATGGAGATAAAATCCAGGAGCGCTTTGTCCAGCAATTGTGCCAGGACGTCAGGCCGGCTGCCGTTGGTGTCCAGCTTTATCCGGTATCCCATCTGTTTAACTGCCGTGCAAAAAGGGACCAGACCTTTTTGCAATGTGGGTTCCCCGCCGGTGATAACCACCCCCTCAATCAGTCCCTGCCTTTTTTTTAAAAAATCAAAAACCTGTCTTTGATCAAAAGAGAGACCGGCCCCTTTTGAGGAGCCGGCCACCAGATCCGGGTTATGACAGTAAGGGCAGAAAAAATTGCATCCCTGGGTGAAAACGATGCAGGCAATGGTCTCTGGAAAGTCAATCAGGGAATTTTTGGCAAATCCGCCGATATTCATCTGCACGGTATACGGCCTAGGCCACGTTAAAGGTTTTTCTCATGCAGAACTCCGTCTGCTTGCCTTTATTCCACTGGCCCACCGGACGAAGGTACCCGACCACCCTGGAATAGACTTCCGTATCGGAGTCACAGGTCTCACAGGTCTCATGCTCTCCGGACAGGTACCCGTGTGACGGACAGACGCTGAAGGTCGGTGTCAATGTAAAATACGGCAGACGGAAGGTATTGGATACCTTTGAAACCATATTTTTAACCACCTGAGTATCCGTGACTTCCTCTCCCAGAAACAGATGCTGTACCGTTCCGCCGGTGTACTTGGTCTGGAGCGGGTCCTGCAGTTCCAACGCCTCAAATACGTCATCCGTATAATTGACAGGCAGATGGGTGGAATTGGTGTAAAAAGGATCACTTCCCTGTTTGTATTCGTCTTCATTGGCACAGATGATATCTGTAAACCGGGCCTTGTCCTTGCTGGCAAACCGATAGGTGGTGCCTTCCGCCGGAGTGGCTTCCAGATTGAAAATCTCGTCATTCTTTTCCTGGAGTTTTTCAATCTTGCTTCTGATATGGTCCATGACACGGACGGCAAACGCCTGGCCGTCTTTGGTGTGAATCCCTTCACCCATAAAGTTGATGCAGGCCTCATTCATCCCCAGAATACCGATGGTGGAAAAATGGTTCCGCCAATAGACGCCGGTGTTTTCTTTGATTTTTCTCAAATAAAATTTTGAGTAGGGATAAAGATCGCCGTCTGTGAATTTTTCAAGAATTTTTCGCTTAATGCTCAAAGAATCTGCTGCCAGGTCCGTCAGTCCATCCAGCCTGGCAAGAAAATCGGCTTCATCCTTGGCAAGATAACCGATTCGGGGCAGATTCAATGTGACAACGCCGATGGAACCGGTAAGCGGGTTCGCGCCGAACAGTCCGCCCCCTCTCTTTCTAAGCTCCCGGTTGTCCAGCCTGAGCCGGCAGCACATGGACCGCGCATCTTCAGGGTCCATATCTGAATTAACAAAATTGGAGAAATAAGGAATGCCGTATTTACCGGTCATCTTCCAGACATTTTCAAGATTGGGATTGGACCAGTCAAAATCAGCCGTAATATTATAGGTCGGAATGGGGAAGGTGAAGACCCGCCCTTTGGCATCTCCCTCCATCATTACCTCGGCAAAGGCGGCATTCAGCATATCCATTTCTTTTTGAAACCCGTCATAGGTCTGCTCTCTGTATTCTCCGCCGATGATAACGGGCTGATCTTTCAGCGTGGAGGGAACCACCAGGTCCATGGTAATGTTGGTAAACGGGGTCTGGAAACCGACGCGGGTGGGTATGTTGATATTAAATACGAATTCCTGAAGCGCCTGTTTAACCTGTTTATAAGACAGGTCATCCGCCCAGATAAACGGTGCCAGCAATGTGTCAAAATTAGACATGGCCTGGGCACCGGCCGCTTCTCCCTGCAGGGTATAAAAGAAATTGACGATCTGGCCCAGCGCACTTCTGAAATGTTTGGGCGGGGAAGATTCCACTTTTCCGGCAACCCCTTTGAACCCTTCCACCAGCAGATCCTGGAGATCCCACCCCACGCAGTAAACAGATAAAAGGCTTAAGTCATGAATGTGAAGATCCCCGTTGTAGTGGGCGTCCCGAATCTCAGGCGGATAAATTTTATTGAGCCAGTACTCGGCAGTGATACCGGAAGAAATATAATTATTCAACCCCTGGAGGGAATAACTCATGTTTGAGTTTTCCTTGACTTTCCAATCCATCCTGCTGATGTAGGATTCCATAAGACCGACATTTTCATCAATGGCGATTTTACGGATCTGGTTATGCTGCTCCCGGTAAATGATGTAAGCTTTGGCTGTTTTATAATACGGGGAGTCTAAAAGGACTCTTTCCACTATATCCTGGACCTCTTCCACTTCCGGTACCGGTCCCAAACGCATATCCCTGGCAAGGGTTACGACTTTCATGGTCATTTTTTTTGCTTCCCGTCCGTTAAATTCGCCGGTGGCTTCTCCGGCTTTTTTAATGGCATTGGTAATTTTGGACGGGTCAAATTCTAAAACTCTTCCATCCCGTTTTTTTATCTGGTCAAACATGGTTCCACCTCTTGAAATCTGATTGAAATTAAAATATTCTTGTGTCGGCTCGGGGTGGCTCGATAATGGGTCACCGGGAGTGCTGGGTATTAGGTTTAATCAACATATAGTTGCTTGTCAAGAAAAAAAATCTATATATTGTGGTTTTAACATAATTTAAACATAGTCCGCATGCAACTCGATCAGAATCCGTTTTTTAGAAAAGCCATAACGCCCTGGTATGATTCCAATTTTGCCTGCTGGACATTAATTATCAGCATGATGGGTGTATTTGCGTTTGCAATTTTAGGAATTCTGGAGGGAATTGCCTCTCCTGAGTTTCACCGCCATATCTGGTTCCCGTCCCTTTTGGGAGGACTGAGCCTGTTTCTGGTCATCAAAGTCTTTTTAAGGCTCAGGAGACGGTCTAAAAACACGTAAGCCGGTGCGGATCAACCCCAACGAGCATAAAAGTTTAAACAAAGAAAAAAATACAAGACATTCAACAATTGTTGTCCGGACGTTCAACATACAAAGGCAGGAATACCGAGAACTTGGCACCCTCCCCATCGACTGAATCCAAAAGGATTTTACCGCCGTGTTTTTCAACGATACTCTGTGCGATTGCCAGTCCCATACCGGCACTTTCCCCGGCTTGTTTACCTGTAAAATAGGGATCAAAAATCCGATCCATGATTTCCGGATCAATGCCCGGGCCGGTATCCTGAATTGAAATTTTAAGGCATTCCCTTTGGTAGAGCTCAATGGATCTTTGGGCAACAGGTTCCGGCAGGCAGGCATTTTCAACACTGATAGTCAATCTTCCGCCGGTCTCTTCCATTGCCTGAACCGCATTTGCACAAATATTGGTTAAACATTGCTGGGCTCTTGTTTTATCCGCAAGCACCATGTGTTTGTTGTTCTGAAAATGGCTCTCCACTTTAATATGAGAAGGGGTAAAGACACCTATCTTTTTAATCGTATCTTTTATCAATGCGGTCATATCCACGGGAGAGAGTTCCACTTCGGTATGCTGAGCAAACTCAAGCAATTGGTTAACCACCCGTGACGCCCTGAGTCCGGCGGATTGAATCTCCTGAATCAGGTTGCGAACCGGATTCCACCTGGGCAGGTCTTCCATGGCCAGCTCGGCATTTCCCATTATAATATAAAGAATATTGTTAAAAGAGTGGCCGATTCCACCGGCAAAGGTTCCCACTGTTTCCATTTTAAGGTGCTGGTATACCTGATGTTCGAAATTTTTTCGTTCCGTAATGTCCCGGGTGGTGACAATAATTTTTTCTATTTCATTCGTCGATTCATCCCGTATTGCCTTGCAACTTGTTTCCACCCAGATGAACGGCCCGTCCTTATGTTTAAGTCGACAAGAAAGACAATGAACGGTATGCTGCGTTGCCATTTTCTCATAACCGGATCGCACAGCCTCCAGATCATCCGGGTGGAGAAAGTCATATATGCGTTTACCCGTCAATTCTTCCGGATGATATCCGATCAGATCGCGGCAGACCGGGGTCACAAACAGATACGTCCCTCCCGGATCATGAAAGGATGTCATATCAGCCGCATTATCAATGATTTGACTATAATTTGAGCATCGTTTCTTAAGCTCCCGATTTTCTGCTTCCAGCCCGCCCACATCCACAACTGTCGGTTTATTCATTCCTGGTTACCCTATATCAATATAACCGTATTCAATGGCATATTTCACCATTTCCGCAAGATTGTTCAACCCTAACTTTTCCCGGATATTGGCCCGGTGTTTATCAACGGTCCACTTTGAAATATTGCATTCCTCACTGATCTGTTTGCTGGATTTGCCCTGGGCGATCATCGTCAAAATCTGTTTTTCCCGGAGCGTTAAAATCGCATTGTCATTATCTTCCGGCCCCTCTATATCAAAGCAGGTGGTGACGGTTGCATGATAGGTCTTACCGTTTATAACCGATTCAAGAGCCTTCATTAAGCTATCACTCGGGTCTGCCTTACTCACCGTGGCATGGGCTCCCATTTCAATGGCACGCTGCTGGTTGGTTGTTGTGAGAAAGCCGCTAAAAGCAATGGTTTTAACTTGAGGAAATGAGGTGTGAAGCTCCAAAATAGTTTCATAGCCGTTCATCATCGGCATTTCCAGATCAATAATTGCAATATCGGGAATAACGTCATCCATAATCGCCAGCAACTCGATTCCATTATTGGCTTCTGCTAAAATTTCGACTTTATCATTTTTTTTGAGTGTATTTTTAATTGCCGTTCGAATAATAGGATGGTCATCTGCAATTACGACCGCAACTGTTTTCATATTCACCAAAGACACTGCTATTTTAAGTTAAAAGTTCTCTGCTCATGCGATTCACCGCCTGATACAATAGGAATATACATGTGAGCGTAAATCATACATGTCATGTTATCTATTGTTTGACAATAACTATAAATATGTATTTTTTTTTTTGAAAAGAAGAGAGACAGAATATGAAATTATGTTTAAGAAACATGCTTAAAATCAGTCAAAACAAATTTTCTTTTCTCCTATTTTAGATTTCATATACAAAAAAAACCATTTATTTTAATATCAGATTCAACATATGATAAATAATTTTTGCGGTGGCTCCCCAGACCCGGACATCCTCAAACGGATAAATCAATTGCATGATACCGGGTGCTTCAAAATGGTACCGGTTCTCTGTGTGGATACGGATCAGGTGAGACAACGGAATTTTGATAACCCTGGATATTTCATTGGTATCGAATTCGATGGTGTCGGCTTGATTCCAGACCCCTGTCCAAGCTTCAATATCTTTGTTGTTCAAGGTTTGAAAGTGTCCCAGTGAGCCGATGACCTCAACATTTTTCGAAACAATGCCCATCTCCTCTTCAAGCTCGCGCAACGCGGTCTGCATGGTGGTGGTATCGGTTTCATCCTTATGACCGCCGGGAAAGGCCATCTGGTTGGCC
>JANQML010000251.1 GCA_028280105.1 Desulfobacula sp.
ATCGGGAACGTACGGGGGCTGGGCCGTGTAACCCTTGATCCGGCAAAGTTTTTATCGATTCCGGCATGCGTCATGGTCGGAGGCAGGGATACCCGCCGGGATGCGGGATTCAACAGATCTCCGCAAGTTGACCGGCAACAGGGGGCGAACCGGCTGGAACGCGGCAGAAACTGGATTAAAGCCATGAAAGATGCTGCCCGGTTCCGGGGAATGGATACGGAGTTTACTTTCCGGATATTACCCGGAAGCAACCACTCCTTTCTGAATTGTATGAAGAAAAACCAGATGGGGGAACAGGTCTTTCAATTTCTTTTTTCTTCTCCCGGTTTTTGCTTTTCCCGTGACGGCGAAAAGTGTTATTCTCGTCCGAATTAAACCGTATCCGTACAAACAGGCAATACAATGAAAAAACAGATTTTACTTATAATCAGCTGGGTTGTGATTTTTACAATCCCCCCCTGGTCCATGGCTGTAATGGACACCCCCCACCCTTTGTCGGGTGGGGTTCAGACGGTATATGCGGATGACGGGGATGATGGCGGCGGGGATGACAGCGACAATGATGGAGATGACGGGGACAGCAACGGATCTGATGACTCCGGAGATACCGGCGGCAGTGGAGGGGATACCGGCAGTAACGACAGTTCCGGCAGGGATTCGGACAGTGGCAGGGACGACGACGATGGCGGGGGGACCGATGACGCGTCTGATGATAGCTCAGAAGATGGAGACGACAATTCCGGCGATGACGACAGCGGTGATGATGACGACAAAGATAACAATTCCGGCGGGGACGACAGCGATGACAGCGGGTATGATGATGACGGAGATGACAATTCCGGCAGGGATGACGACATTGACGACCGGGATGATGATGACCGAAGCAGCCCTGATACGGGTGACGGCGACAGTGACGGTATGGACGATAATGAGGATCCTTCTCCGGTTCTTCCTCCAATGGCTGTCCCGGATACGCTCAACCCGGGGGACACCTTTGAATCCGACATCGTGCTGGCCGTCAACATCGACCCTGTCAGCCTTGCAAGGGTAAAAGATTTGGGACTGGCAATAGAGCGCCGGATGGTTCTGGAAGAACTGGGTCTGACCATTACCCGCATCCGTACAGATAAAAAAAACGCAGAACAAGATACCCTGCAACGGATTCGGCAGTTAAACACCCCGGTGACATACGATCTGAATCATTTCTATCAATTGTCGGGCGACGCCGGTTGTTATGATATCCGGTGTTACCCCGTCAATTTGATTCAATGGAGAAGAGCGGAGGGAAACCGCGGTAAAGGGATTCGGCTCGGCATGGTGGATACCCCGGTGGATACGCGCATCCCGGCACTGAGAGCCCAGGATATTACCGGCAAATCCTTTGTTTCAAACCGCCCATCCGCTTCCAAAGATCACGGCAGCGCCATTGCCACACTTCTGGTGGGAAAAACCGACAGCCATTTTCCCGGGATGCTGCCGGATGCCGCTCTTTTTGCGGCAAACGCGTTTTTTTTAAATTCATCCGGCCACGCCCGTACGTCGGCACTGAATATTGCCCAATCCCTGGACTGGCTCGTTTCAAACAAGGTCATGGTGATTAATCTGAGCCTGGCCGGTTATAACAATAAACTGCTCAGACAGGCGGTCCGGCAGACACTGGCCCGTAACATTCCCATTATTGCCGCGGCAGGCAACAACGGGTTCAAATCAGCGCCCGTATTTCCCGCAGCAACCCGGGGGGTGATTGCCGTGACGGCCGTGGATCGGTTTTTGCGCCCGTACCGCCGGGCAAACAGCGGCAGGTATATCAATTTTGCAGCACCGGGGGTGGGTATCTGGACCCCCGGCGACTATGGCCGGGGACAATTGAGGCACGGAACCTCGTACGCCTGTGCCTATGTGACCGGTATCGTGGCTGAATTACTCAGCCGCCCCGGGATAAAAAACGACCAGGCCTCCATACGGTCTGCACTGAAAAAAAATGTTCTGGATCTCGGCCAGCCCGGACGGGATCCGGTTTTCGGGTGGGGGCTGGTCCGCCACCATCCCGCCCGTAACCGGCAAACAGGCAACCCGGCCAATTGATCCGATCAATTGGTCCGGTCAATGAATCGACTCACAATGGAATAAGATACAAGCGCTATGGATGATACAGAATTTCGTGAACAAATCGTTGCACTCTTACCCCGGATGAGACGGTTTGCCTATACATTGACGTCAAACCGGGAAGATGCCGACGATCTGGTTCAGGCGGCCTGTGAACGGGCACTGAGCCGGAAGCATCAATGGCAGCCGGGCTCCAGTCTTGCGAGCTGGGTCTTCAGGATTATCTATACCCAGAGAATCGATGCAACCCGTTCCCAGCGATCCCGCAAGGTGCATCTGCCGTTGGAGGACCGAACACTTAAGACGGCCGGCAGCCGTAACAGAGAAAAAATTGAAGCCGGTATCATGTTGCGGCAGGTGTTTGAATCCATGGCCCAATTGTCTGAAAGTGACCGGGCCGTATTGGGACTGGTCTGTATCGAGGGGCTGTCGTACAAAGAGAGTGCCGCCACCCTGGGAGTCGCCGTGGGAACGGTGATGAGCCGGCTTTCCAGAGCCCGGCAACGGCTTCATAAACGGGTACATGCCAAAGAAGCGCAAACATTGGAACGTTTATAGTAAAGAAGGGGATATAAATGGTATCTATTACAGATGAAAAACTGATGGCCTATGTTGACGGAGAACTGGATGACACAGAGGCAAAAAAGATACGGGAAGCGGTGGAATCAGATGACGCTGTCCGCCGCCGAATGGAGGTTTTCAGGCAAACCTCCGGCATGCTGCAGGAGGTGTATGACGATCCGATTAAAGAGGCGGTCCCGGACCGGCTGATCAACACGATCATGAATTATAGAAACGCTGAATCCGCACGGACCCTGAACCGATTTAAGATGCCAAGCCTGATGGAACGCCTGTCGATTTTTTCAGCGATGTCACCCGGGCTAAAACCCGCCTTTGCATTGGTCGCCATTGTCGCCATGATGATTGGTGGCGGTATTGTCCAACTGGCCCATACCGTCAATGAGCGGGATCAGCAACAGGTCGTTATGAGCCTTAACGGAGACGGGTTCAACCAGGGGATGGAGACCACCTTGAGCGGCCAGACCTTCCGGGTGGTGGGCCAGGGGATTGAAATCACACCGGTTGCCACATTCACGGACCCGTCGGGCCGGTATTGCCGGCAATACGAAATTTCTGCAAATCCGGATGGATCCATGCCGGTCTCTCAGGGAATTGCCTGCCGGACCGATACCGGAACATGGTCGACCATTGTATCGGTTCATCCGTCTCCGGTTTCCGTGTCCGACAACTCTGATCCGGGATATACCCCGGCAGGTGAACCCGATCTGATGGATGTCATCTTCCCCCGGATCATGGCCACCCCCCCGGTCTCCCTTGAAAAAGAGGCCGAGTTGATTAACCGATTGTGGACCAAACAGCCGTCACCGGAATAACGACTTTAATATGAAAAATTCATTCCCCAGCGTTCAAAAAAATCCAAACACCCGGCGGTTCAACCGGATGGCCCTTAATCGGCCCACCTTAAGCCGGGTTTGTTTTAGACAGGTCTGTTTCAACCGGCTCCATTTAGACCGGGTCCATTTAAACCGGGTCGTCCGGATCCTGCTGATCTGCATGATCTTATCCGGTCCCGGATGTTCGCCGTCAACCCGGCAGATCACGCCATCCGGTCATGAGCTTTTACCGGAACATATCGACCGGGCCATTGAGTTATCAACCGCCTATCTGGTCAACGCCGGGCAGCCCGGCGGCCGATTCACGTATCTGGTGAATCCGGGGCGGCTGTTCAAAAGCGGTAAACAATATAATATCCAGCGCCACGCCGGTGCCCTGTATGCCCTGGCCCGGGTTTACCACTATCAGCCAAATGATGATATCCGAAACGTACTGCTGTCTGCCGGTGACTTTCTCAAATCAAACAGCATGGTCCCCCTGTTTCCGGGCAGTGATATGCTCGGCATCCGGTCATTACCGTCTGTCACCCATACAAAGGAGCCGCACCAAATCAGATTGGGGGCAACCGGTCTTGGCCTGGCGGCATTGAGCCGTGTTGAGCAGCTCATACCCGGCACGACATCCATCCCGGACCTACGCAGTCTGGGCCGGTTTTTGCTGCATATGCAGAAACCAAACGGAGCGTTTTTCACCCGGTATACGCCTGCTGAAGGCGGTAAAAACGACGCAGGGCCCTCTCTTTATGATCCGGGCCAGGCCGCATTGGGTCTGCTGATGTTAAACGATCTCAGCCCTTCAGAAAAATGGGTCACGGCTGCGGCCAAAGCCATGGCCTATCTGCTGGCGAACCGGGATATCACAACCCGCGATCCCTGGTCATTGATTGCCTGCGCCAAACTGCTCTCACTTAAAAATTACCCCGCAGATATCCTCTCCCGTAGCGCTGTGATTGAATATACGGTCCGGGTCTGTGAAACCATTTTCCAGGAACAGATTCTGTATACCGACACCCCCGGCCTTGTCGGCGGCTACAGCACAGAAGGCCGGACCACACCGACAGCCAGACGTGTTGAGGCATTGGCTGCGGCATTGGAGATAATCGGGCAAAAAGACACCGTTTTAACCAATACCATCCGCTCCTCCATGCAGGATGCCGTTGCCTTTCTTGTTCGGGCACAGATAACCCAAGGCAGGTATGCCGGGGGCATCCCCCGCCGTGCCGGGCACCATAAAAACCGCCCTGTTTTTAACAACCGGGCCGGGGAAATCCGGATCGATTATGTCTACCACACCCTGAACGCCCTGGTTGAATACAAAAATGTTATGCAACGTTAGGATTAAGCCTAATCTAACCATAACCAAGGGGTAATTAAGTCATCACAACGACCTCATATCATAACCTCCATTTAGTGTTCTTGATTAAATGACTAACAAACAAAATCAAAAGAGGAGAAGTTTTATGCGGTTATTGAAAAACGTGTTCCAGGGATTTATTTGTTTTACGGTTCTGCTCCTGATTACAGGCCCGGCATCTGCCGATTGCGGGACCTGCTATGAAATCGAACGGGCGGAACTCGGACCCCGGCCCTTTTACCTGCTTGACAATATGGATGAAGGCAGGTTGAAAGAAGAATTAAAGAAGTGTGCAGACGGCCCGTTTTACCGGACCGATTTTTCCATCGGCCACCGGGGTGCCTGCCTGCAGTTTCCCGAGCATACCCGGGAATCATACATTGCCGCTGCAAAGATGGGCGCCGGCATCATGGAGTGTGATGTCACGTTTACCAAAGACAAAGAACTGGTCTGCCGCCATTCCCAGTGCGACCTTCACACCACCACCAATATCCTGGCCATCCCGGAACTGGCAGCCAAATGTTCCGAACCGTTTACCCCTGCTGAATTTGATCCCAAAACCGGCGAGTTGATTAAAAAGGCTTCTGCCAAGTGCTGCACCAGTGACATCACCCTGGCGGAATTCAAACGGCTGAAGGGCAAAATGGATGCCGGCAATCCCCGGGCAAGAACCGTTGAAGAGTATATGGATGCAACCGCCAGCTGGCGCACCGACCTCTATTCATCCCAGGGCACCCTGGTCACCCACAAGGAAAGCATTGAGCTGTTTAAAGAACTGAGAGTCAAAATGACACCGGAACTGAAATCGGCCAGCGTCTCCATGCCCTTTGACGGTAATTACACCCAGGAGGCATATGCCCAGCAGATGATCGACGAATATAAAGCCGCCGGTGTGGACCCCAAAGATGTATTTCCCCAGTCCTTTAATCTGGACGACGTCATTTACTGGCTGAAGAACGAGCCCGGATTCGGCAAACAGGCCGTCTACCTGGATGACCGGTATAACGACCCCGACTTTGACCATGCCAAACCAGAGACATGGTCTCCGAATATGACGGAGTTGTTTTCACAGAATGTAAGAATCATTGCCCCGCCGCTCTGGATGCTGCTGGCCACGGACGGCAATGGAAAAATTGTGGCCTCGGAGTATGCCAAACAGGCCAAAGCCGCCGGCCTGGAAATCATCACCTGGACCATTGAACGGTCCGGTCTTCTTGAATCCGGCGGGGGATGGTATTATCAGACGGTTAAAAATGAGATAAACAATGACGGCGACATGTTTGAAGTTATTGACGTTCTTGCCCGGGATGTCGGTGTTATGGGAATTTTTACCGACTGGCCGGCAACCGTTACCTTTTATGCCAATTGCCGAAAGCTGAAATAACCGGTCCTAAACCATTGCTTGCGAACCGGCTCACCCGGAGGTACCCACCGAATCCATAGTGTGCTTCCGGGTATACATCTCATATCCAAAGTGAAATATAGCAACCGTTCACCATCCCACAACGCGTTTTTTATCAATTTCAAACGGTCAGCCAGGACTCACAGCATACCGCAGGCCTTAACAAGATAAAATTTTTATGCAACTTTGGGGTTTACCTCATCGTTGCAAAAAGCGTGAAGGTTCCAGCTTCAAGGCGCCAAGGTTGCCGCTGTAGTACTCTACCGCAA
>JANQML010000265.1 GCA_028280105.1 Desulfobacula sp.
AAGATGGGTTTTTACCCGCGCAAGCGGAAGCCAACCCCTTCCGATGGGTAATTTGGAGCCCATTCTCAGGGCCTGGCTCCCACTTGCGCTGGCCTGTCAGACCCACTTGCAGGCTGAAATAGAAAAATACCGCTTTTGAAGGCTACTTCAAAAAGTGGTGGGAAATCTTCATTTTTCCCTTGAGTAAAACTCCACCCGCATAGCGGGTGGAGTTTTACTGGACGCCCACGCACTGATCATGTGGATGGCTTTTTTATTGTCTGATTTGTCATGGGATCGTCTTAATGTCTTTCCGTCTATTGCCACAACCAGACCTTTTGTCTGCCTGGCCACGGATGCAATCCATTTTTTAAAGCCATCCTGAAATTGCTGGGGATTTATTTTCTCAAAGATCCGGTCAAACGTATCATGAGATGGGATTCCATGGGGCAGTTCCAGGAACTTTGACAACCATTTCTTTCGCCTTTTCCCGAAGTTTTCAATTTGTTCGTATGTATCGGCACCGGCAACGACACCGCAAATTGTAATAATGATCACGTCTATCAATTTGTGCAGTTTATTATGATGTCTGTGGTCTTCAATCGTTTCAAAAAATGTATCAATTATTTTTTATGCATTGGCAACTTCTTGTTATTGTTACCAATACTTACATCAAATTCTATTTAAAATCTAGTTAAAAATATTTTCTTTAAATTCAGGTGGTTAGATTTTGCTTCAACTTTTTTCCCAAAATAAAGTTACATGCGATAACCCTGACCCGGTTACAAATCTACGTAGATAGACTTATGTTGCGAGTGGACGTAACTTCTTGATTTTTAATAAGGTTTCAGCTTTCAGTCGTGCATATCGATATTTTTTTTAAATTCAATGACTTATAGCGGTTTTTAAGATCTTCTAAAATAACTCGCAACATAATATTTTGTTTTACTACATGGATCACCGTGTTCGGCATATTCCATTCCCCTGTTTACAAACGGTCAAGCCAGTCAAGGATTTCCGAACTGCATAAACTGCCGATCAGTTCATCGACTTTACTATTTGGTTTTACTTTAGTCTAACTTAGAAACCCTGGCCCTTTGGGCCAGGTCAGAGTGCAGAGGCTTTGCCATCTGTACGGCTCAATGTTACTCAAAGATCAAGTTGTCCCCACAACCGAAGATCAAGGAGTAACAAATGAGCCGATTTCAAAAGCTATCACAAACGATTTGGCATTGCCAATATCATATCGTTTGGGTTCCTAAGTACAGGTACAGGATATTGAGTGGGGCTGTGGCAACAGAGGTTAGCAATTGCATAAGAGCTTTTTCCGAGCAAAAGGATTGCAAGATCGTTGAATTAAATGTTCAGATTGATCATGTCCATTTGCTGGTGATGGTTCCACCGAAGGTTTCAATATCTGATTATGTTGGTATGTTGAAAGGACGAAGTGCGATAAGGGTTTTTAACAAGTTCAGAAAATTGAAAGACAAACCCTACTGGGGTAATCAGTTTTGGGCACGCGGATACTGTGTTGATACAGTAGGACTGGATACTGAAATGATTCGAAAATATGTGAAACACCAAGAACGAAAAGAAAAAGTGACTGAACAACGGGAACTGTTCAGCAAATAACAACAGCAGAGGGACAGCTACCCTTGCCTCCTCAGGAGGCAAGGCAAACTAATCCCCTTATAGGGGTAATCCAAAGCCTGGCCCTCTGGGTCAGGATTTTTACACTCAGTATATTCCATGAACTTTTTCTGGATGCTACGTTTTCTTGACAGGTCAAGCTGAAGATATATCACTGTCGACTCAACACTTTGATGACCAAGACGATTTTTAATATCAGACACAGGTGAACCAGATATCAGCATATTTACTGCACAGGAGTGCCTGAAGCAATGCACCGGGCTTAAGTTTTTGAGACGTTTTGGCGGTAAGGCTTTTGCTAAATATTTTTTACAGATTCTATTTATTCCATGCCTTGTCAATTCCCGTTTCCGTTGATTGATGAATAGCCGATGGGCAAACAAACGAACGGGATCAATTCGATGATTTGTAACGTAATCCGATATCAAAGATGCGGTTTTTTGCCACAGATTAATCAATCTGTAGCGATTTCCTTTGCCCAGAACCGCAATGGTCTCGTTTGCGGGATCAAAATAATCAAGCTCCAACGCAGCAATTTCATTGGCCCTGGCACCGGAGTCATAGAGAAGGTGGAGGATGGTAAAATCTCTAACCCCTCCTTTCTTTTTAAGATCAACAGCATTGAAGACCTTCATGATCTCTTCAGGATATAAAAACCCCATCAGTTTTTGTTGGGCTCTTTTCTGCGGGATAGTCAGGATCGCTTCAGCAATATGTTTTTTATCCTTATGCATAAACCGGATCATCTTGGCCAGTGACTTGATCGCTGCCAAACGGTTGTTTCGGGTTTGGACGGCATTTTTCCGATCTGTTTCCAGATAGTGGAGAAAGGACAGTATTGCCCCTGTCGTTAAATGTTCAATCTTGAGTGATTTGATCTTGATCGAGTTAAATTCAGCTAAAAAATGCAGTAACAAATAAAAGGTCTGCTGATAAACTTTGATGCTATGCTCGCTGGTTCCTTTTATTTGGGGCAAATATTCATAAAAATATTGATACAGACAGCCGGATAATCTCATATATCCCCACTTCTTAATATTGAAAAATCAAGCATCTGTCGCCGATGTTCTGCATCCAGTACCCGAAGATATTTGGTCGTGTATTTATATTCGCTGTGCCCCATGTAAGCTGCCAATACCGGCAAAGCATTTTGGGCAGATTTTCCATTTTGTTTGATCCGTTTCAGAGTGTTTACGGCAAATGAATGACGAAGTGAGTGCCGTGTCGGATTGCTGAAGTTTGTTGCACCGATGATTCTTCTGGGCTGCTCCAAGTTAATGGTTGTGACCACTTTCTTAAATTTCCAACGGATATACGAACGAGATAACCCCTCCCCATTCTCTTTTATCAGCAACAAGTGAGGATCGGTTCCAGTAATAAAACGGTGCCGCACTTTTAACAGGTTGTCAATTTCATAAGAAACGGCCTTTGGTAACGGGATCAACCGATCTTTTTTAAATTTTGTCTTTTCAATATAGATTGTCCTTTCTTCTGGCCGGTAATTGTGCTTCTGCAAATTGAAGGTATCTTATACCCTCAAGCCACACCGGGCCATCAGTAAAAATGCAATATAACCGCTGAAATCGGACAGGTAATACCTCTTGGTTTTTCGTATCAGTTTAACGACAGCTTCCAAAAAAAGATCCGTTTCCTCCGAAGAAAAAATAAAAGGGACAATTTGATTTTCCGGTAGTTCAGAGATCTCCTGCAAAGGATTTTCCCGGATCAGATCTCTGCGGATCAGATAGTTAAAAAACATTTTAAACGTTCTAAAAAATGTATTGATGGAGCGGTTTTCACAATTTAGATCTGAGCGGAGCCGGATGAAAAACATTGGGTCAAATAATGTCCAACTTCCTTTTTTATCAACAACATACCGATCCAACATCCGAAGGCTGATTAAAAGCATTTTATCTGAATACCCCAACTGAAGACGGTATTCGATAAAATCCTCAATATATTCGCCTAAAAAACTATTAAAGCGTTTCATCCAAGATGATCTCCCGCATCAGATTAATATGAATGCTTAGATATTTCTTGCTTGAGTCGATGCTTTTATGTCCCATCTTTTCTTTAATCTCATAAATGGATGCACCCGATTCCAGCAGGTTTTGGGCATATGAATGCCGCAGCCAATATGTATTTGCCTGCAGATTATTTTCGACCATACATTCTTTTATATATCGTGTTATATCCTGTCTGCTGACAGGCTTGTACTCCTCTTTCAGCCATTTCTTCACAGCTTTTGATACCCCAGAGCTGTTGCAATATGGGTTTTACCCACACCAACTGAACCAATCAGGATGATATTGCTTTTTTCCTCAATGCATTTGAGACGGAACAGATTCTTTACCTGGGCCTGGTTGATTTTTTTAGGCCAGGACCAGTCAAACTGATCCATGGTTTTGATCACCGGGAACCGGGCCATTTTAATCCGGCGTTGTATGCACCGGTCACGGCGCAAATTGGATTCCTGGGTAACCAGTTCCGATAAGTATTGGATGTGATCCCATTTTTTTTGGGCCGCTGTCTTTGCTATATCTTCATAATTTTCACGGATGAAGGGCAGTTTCAGGTACGACAGATGATCGGTGGTGTTCATTTGTCACCGCCGATATCATAAACCGACAGAACCGGCCTTTTAAGGCTTAAGTCCAGAAGATCACTGTTCCGGGTTAAATACAGTGCGCCCGGTTCCTTGGATTGTCGGGATCTTTGTTCCAGAAGGTTGGCAATATAATCAATGGCTCGTCTTACCTGTTCTTCAGGATAAATCTCGGACAGAGCAACAATTTGACGGATATGGTGGAACGGATTCATCCGGCGCTGTTCCATTTGCCGGTAATACTCCTGGGCTTTATCTGACAGGCTTAAGAACCGCATAAAAATCTTTTGATCCTTTGCCTTTCTCCGTTGAGCTAAAAGGGCTTTGGGGTGATCCGGATGTTCATAGTCCTGCCGCCGGTCATAACTTCGCACATGACGGGCAACCAATTTAGTATCATGATAAAAACACAATCGATCAGGATACATTTTGACTGTCAAGGCAACACCGGCCAACTGCGCAGGCACACTGTACCGGTTCGTATCGATAGTCACCCTGAACTGCCTGGATGCCCGGGCTTGTTTGACTATACCGATATCATAGGGTTCAACCGGAAGCGGCTGAAGACTTGTTTTTTCTTTGGCAAACATATCCACAGGTCTGGTGCCTGTTTCTCCATGATTTCTGACATTGGCAATGGTATCCATCCAGTGTCGGACCAGCGGACCCATGATCTTAAAATCAGAGATATCCAGGCCGTTGAGCAGATTCTTTTTGACATACCCCACGGCATTTTCAACGATTCCTTTTTCATTGCCTTTGCCCACGTT
>JANQML010000297.1 GCA_028280105.1 Desulfobacula sp.
AATGGTACCGAAGGGTGAATATGCATATTTATTGACGATGGTCTTATTGATATTGGTGAGTGCCACGGTATGACCGGTGGCGTCAAAATGATAGCAATACAGGGTATTGTTGGGCTCGACCATGGCCAGCAAACCGGCACCATAGATATAGTAGCGCTGGATCTGGTTGGTGCTGTCCGCCTCTGCCAAAAGATTGCCGGAAACATCATAGATGTACCGGGTGATGGTACCGCTTCGATCAACCTCCACCCGTTCTCCGGTTCCGTCGTATTTGAATTGAGTGGTGGTTGTCCCGGCGATGGATATCAGCCGGTGTTCGGCATCAAAGGTCAGGACATTGCCGTAAGCGGTTATTAACTGTCCCTGATTGTCATATGTAAATGCATTTGTACCGGCCTGGGTCAGGCGGTTTCCTGTGGAAGTGGTAAAAGGGGTGGACAGGGCCGCAAGGTTGGGGCTGACGGGGACCTTCTGAATCGCACGGGTCCGATTGCCGTTGTTGTCCAGGGTGAATTGGTATGTGGCTATGGGACTGCCTGCCTGGGCAAACCGGTTCTCAAGGCCGGTGAGGCGATTGGCATTGTCATAGCCGTAGGTGACCACGGTACCGTTGAACTGGGTCAGACCGGTGATCCGGCCTGCCGCATCATATGTATATGTGGCGGTGCGGTCCATCCAGTCGGTCACGGTTTGAATCCGGTTCAGGGCATCATAGGTATAGGTTACGGTTTTGTTGCCCGGATAAGTCAGGGTGAGCAGGTTGCCGTTTTCATCATAGGTATATGTAATACCGAATCCGTTGACATCGGTTTTGGATATGAGCCGCCGGGCCGCATCATAGGTATAGGTTGTCGTGCCGTGGCGGTCCTGCATCTGGGTCAGGTTATCCTGCTGGTCATAGGTGAATGCGGTGATGCTGTCCGGCAGGGTGATGGTGTCGATCTTGCCCGATGGGGTGTAAGTATAACTCACCATATCGTTGTTCCGGTCTGTGATACTCTGCACCCGGCCGTCGTCAAAATAGGTCAGGGTCATGGCATTCAGCAGCGGATCGGTCCGGATCAAAAGCAGGCCGCGGTCATCATAGGCAAAACCGGTGGTGTTGTTCACCTGGTCCGTAAGCTGGGTCAACCGTCCGATATCATCGTATTGGTAATCGATGACCGGTTCTGCAGCGGTCTGTGCAGTGCTTGGATTACCGTATGTGTCATATGTGAAGTTTGTGACAACCCCGCGCCCATCCGTGATGCTCTGTACCTGGCCGTTGGCAAAATAGGTGTTCCGGGTAAATATGGAGACCCCGGGTTCCGGCCAGATCGTAGTCTGCTCCAGATGGTGTTCGGTGTCATAGTCGTACAGGACGGCATTACCCAGGGGATCGGTGGTGCTGGAAAGCCGGAAATGGGCATCATAGGTGTTGAAGGTCTCATGGGTCAGGGCATTGGTTACTTTAACCAGGTTGTTTCTGCCGTCATATTCAAAATCCGTGGTATTGCCCTTGGGATCAATTGTCTGTATCACATGGTTCTGGCCGTTATACACTCGTTTTGATTTGTGGCCCAGGGCGTTTTCCATGGCAATGAGCCGTTTTTTACGGTCATAATGAAACACGGTCTGGTTGCCCTGGCTGTCTTCTTCAACATTGCGGAATCCGGAAAAGTAGAGGTTGTATGTTGTGGTGCCGGTCTGACGGGGAACGGTCTGGGATATGACCCGGCCCAGGCTGTCATAGACGTTGGTTACCGTGGTGACCAATTCCGGGTTGGTCAGGGTGGTCATCCGGTGGTCGGTGTCATACCCGTATCCCCAGTCTTTGCTTTCAGGGTCGGTATAGGTTGTCAAATTATTACCGGTATAGGTGTAACTCACAATTCGGCCTGCCGAATCCGTGACCGTGGTAAGATGGTTCCCGGTATATCCCAGTGTCAGACTCTGGCCGAAGGTATTTGATACCGTGTTTAACCGGCCGCCGGTGTAGGTAAATGTAACGGCATTGCCGTCTGCATCGGTAATGGCGGCTGCCCGGTTGTCTGCATTGAATCGGATTGTCTGGTCAAAACGGTCATCCAGCCGGTAGAGGCTATTTTCCATTACCAGTTGGGCATTTACACCCGGGGGCAGGGCAAAGGATCCGTCCGGCAGCCGGATATAGGTCAGGACATCTGTTTGCAGGTGGAGGCTGACGGCATTGTCGGTTAACTGGTCCATGCCCCACTTTCCGATAAGGGCGGCGGTCATCCAGTCTTTGATATCCGATTCCCCGGTCATCAGGTCAAGGGTTACCACGGATGCGGCCATCAGGGCCACGGCATCTGTGGGCAGCCGGCTGCCCAGGCCTTGTTCCGAACTGGAATGGGGCTCGGCATATATATTATAGTTATGGGACCAGCCGTTGCCCAGTTCGCTTTCCATGTGGTGGTTGCCGCCGAAATAAGACCGTTTAAACACCAGGCCGCCCATGCCGCCGGACAGGACAAGGTCGGTGTTGTCGTACATGAAATATCCGCTGGTCATATCCACCGGGTCTAAGCTGGGTACCTTGCCTGTATCGGCATTGGACTTGGTCTGAACAGACGTCTCCTGGGCCACATCCTCTATGTTGATCGCACTGGGTATGACGCCGTATCCGCCGAAATGATCTCCGCCGATGATCATGCCGCAATGCATGGATGTGGTGCCGATGTTATAGTCGATATAACCCTTGCCGCCCCATTGCTGCAGGACAATCCGTCCGTTTGCCGGCAGAATGAGGGTATTGCCGGCATTGACCGATTGCTGGAAGGCCTGTTTGTCCGCATCGCTGTAATTGAACAACTGGGGTTCAACAGCTGAAAAATTGGCTGCCGTGACCTGGAATACCTTGTCTCCGTCTTCATTGGTCAGTTGGAGCAGTTTGGCTGTGGATACGGCGGGGCGGTTGACCTGCATCTGTTCAAGCACCCCGTGTTCCAGAGCACTGGCCAGATGGTTCATGGCTTTAAAATGAGCCTTTCTGGCAGCATCGTCATTGCTCCTGGAAACACTGGCACTCTGCTGGGCTTTGACATCAATATAGTAACCGTCTTCTTGGGCCACCACGCCGAAGCGGTGATGGCGGACAGACAATATGTTTGAAATATTTTCCAGCAGGTTTTCATTCAGGGTGGTGTCCCGCATCCAGGCCATGCCCATGACGTTTAAGGTTTCCGTGACCACTTCCCGGGAGGTGTCAGGCAATCCTGACCGGCGGTAGGCCTTCATCTGCCGCTGCCGGTTTTCAAGCAGCCGGCCGTCCCGGCTGGAACCGAAATCATAGATAATGGTGTAAAAGGAACCCCGTTTCATGGGATATTCAACAGACTGGTCAGCATAGCTGCCCCCATCCCCTGAGTAGGGATGGTCAATGGTCAGGAACATGGTTCCCAGATCCGGACCGGTTACAGGTGCGGTCTCCTGGGCAATTAAGGTGTCATCCAGCCAGAGTTGTGCTACGGGCGGGCTGAGGGTTTGTGCCGCAAGGCTCAGGTTGATACCCTGGGGAACCCCGTCATAGGTGAAATTCACCAGAACGGCGGCCGTGTGGCTGCCCACTGAATCGGCCGGATAATGGACATTGATATCCCGGTACTGGCCCGGTGCCAGGATACCGGTGCCGGTACCGCCGGTGAGTTGAAACCGGGCCGCGTCTGCTCCGCTCAACCCGATGTTGGTCAGGCTCATATTCAGGCTTCCGCTGTTTTTAATCCGGCAGACGCCGTCTTTGGGCGAGTTGAAATAGACCTGCCCGAAGTTGAATCCGTATGACCCGTCCAGGCTGGGGGCCTGGGCAACCACTCCAGTCAGATTATAGACCGTGTTGCTGAAGTTATTGCTGCCGTACCACCATTCAATTCTCAGCTGTCCGGTTTTGGTGCCGGGTGCCTGGCCGGTACTGTCGAATTTGACCGAGATCGCATGGGAGGCGCCGGGCCCCACGGTATGGGTGCCGCTGCCTGCAGTGATCGAATAGGCATTCTGGGGATTGCTGGTAAGTGAAACGATCAGTTGAATGGCAACCGGGTTGGGGTTGGTCATGTTCAGGGTGCCCTGGCTGGATGCGTTCGTCGGGATGCGTCCGAAATCCCATGTGCCGGCGGACCTGGCAGTCATTGCCGATCTCTTTTTCTCTTTGATTAAAACACCTGAAACATTGAGATCCGGCAGTTCCACCGCTGTTTCCAAGGATTTTGCTTCAAACGGGATGGTCTGAGCGGTGTTTTGAGCGGCTGATCTGGCCGCCACCTGTGTCTCATATGTCATGGAAAGCCTTTTACCTGACAGATCCGGAATGTTCAGAGTCTCATCAATTTCACCGTGCCGGATACGAATGGTATGGACATAGGCGGCCGGGACGGTATCCCAATAGAATTGAGGCGTACTGGTAAAGGGGAGGCTGGTGGGTAATTCGGAAATATATTCCGGGATGATTTCCCGGCCGCCGATGATCTCTTCCATTTCGGCATTGGGATAGGTATTCCGGATATGATTATACAGATTGGTTGAATAGGAACCCAACAACGTGCGCAGACCGGATTCATTCATATGCTGGATATAGTCCGGGCCTGTCGTTCCCCCGGCCGCTGCAAGGACGTCCGGCTGATTGTATCCCATGGCGGCGGCCAGGTTAATGCCCGGGGTTTCCTGATAGACCTTGAACGCGGGGTCAAACAGATAGGTCGATCCGCCGATGTTGGCGCTGACCCATACCCTGTTCAATTCGCAAAATGCACCGGCCTGTGAGGCCGGGATACCGCCGTTGCCCAATACACTGTAAATAACGGCATTGTCGGGGTTCACCCCAAGCCAGTGCTGCATATCTTTTTGATCCACAGCCCCGGAATTGGGAATCTGCATGGTTCCGTATACGTATTGTGCACTGTATCCGCTTGCCTGGAGCAGGGCGATCATTAAGGATGCCTGATCAAAGTCATTTCCCGCACCGTCCAGAAAGGTCATTACCGCCCCTTTTAAAGAACCGAAATACGGGACATAATCTACATGGTTGCGGACATATTCAAAAATCAGTTTGGGGTCGTACTCAAGGCCGCGGGCCAGTTCTGTGATTTCCGGGGAGGCAGATGCCGGGACAGAGAGGGTTCGAAGCGCTGAATCGGTTGTTCTTGCCTGATCCGTCCCGAGGCTTTGATAGTATGCTTTGGCAGACTCCGGTGTGATCTGCTCGCCCATACCGTCGATCCAGCCGGGACCGGCAGGTTCGGCATGGCCGGTCACGGCTGCCGTGAAAACCATCAGCCCGCAGATAAATGAAACAGCTGTGGCGCGGTTAAACCGGAATAAAAGACCGAACCCCAGACCGCTGAACAATAGGCTGAGAAGAGCCAGCCCCATTTTATTGGTTGCAGGCCCGGTGGCTGATCCGGGAAAATCACTGGAATCAAGCGGGTCGGTCCCGGCCAGGATCTCTTCCGAATCTGAATAACCGTCATTGTCTGTATCGGAAAGCAGCGGACTGGTTTTGTTGTTGTATTCTTCCAGGTTTGTCAGGCCGTCCAGATCCGGGTCCAGTCCCGCATCTCCCGGGCTGTTGGGATCGAGTCCGTATTCGGTTTCCCAGGCATCGGGAATCAGGTCCAGGTCTGCATCCTGAAGCATATGGGAGACTTCTTTTGTTGTAAAATTACCCGCATGATCATACTGATAGGTGATCTGGGTGACAGTATATCCGTCCTTATAGGTCATGTTGACGAGCCGGCCCAGATCATTATATCCGTATGATACCTCATCCGCCGTTACAGCGGCACTGACGGATAGAAAGAAAAAGAAAATCATCCAGAGGATCATAAGACATCTTTTTTTAAACGGGTTGTTTTTTCTGATTTTTTTTGTAGGTTTATCCAAAAATTGCATAGTTGTAATCTTGATCATAAGACACCTCATTGCTTTAAATAATGAAAACATGGATACAAATTTTTAAAAAAACACTGACGGAAAATAGTGTTGAACGGATCGAAAGAAAATTTTTAAATGGATGTTAAATATCCATCAGGGAAAACCCTGAATTTAACTTTTGCTGCAAGAAAGATAGGTAACACTTGTCCTAATTTAAATTAAAAGTCAAGGGTTATTTTGACAATTTTTAGGAAAAAAAAGATCCTAATAATTTGTTTTATTGAGTCGATATCACCGGATATCAAGGCGTGTCACTTATTTTTAAATTTAACCTGGTTAAGGTTTCAGATTGAACCGGTAGAGCGGATCACCCACCAGAACCATCTTCCATGACAGGAAGGGCTGGCTGACAAGATAAGACTCGGCCAGGGTCAGGACTCCCTCGGTGAGAAACCGGAAGAAAATTTCCGGAACCGGACACGCCTGGACATAGGGGTCGCCCACAGGGCCGACGGTGGCAGCGATCCCTTTATCCAGCATCTTTTTGCACCAGACATTGCTGTTGCCCTTCAGGGTGGTGCATTCGGAGCTGGCGATGTGAAATCCCACCGACCCTTTCTGCCAGTTAAAGGCATCCACATAATTGGCAAGCCGGTACCACCCGCAATAGAGGGCGGTTTTATAGTTGGAGCCTTTTTTGAACAGGCTTTGGTCATCGTTGACAATAACCCTGATGCTTTTTTGGGTGCTCAGGTTGTCTGCAGCAAGATGAATGGATTGATCATAGAAGGCATAGCCCCCCCACGGCTTTTTCTCCTTGGGCTTCTTCCATCTGGCATCAAAATAGGCATCTCCTTTTACACCGGTTTTCTCCGCTTCAATACTGTCGTCTATTATCCGTTTGACAATATCGGGGTCGGCACCGTCCAGCCGGCTGGTCATCATGATCTCTGATTGCTGCAGCAGGGTTTTCTGCTGCCGGAACCCTAAAAAGAACGGGTTGGGCTGCCACATGTTAATCGGGTAGGGATCTTTCCGTTTTACCGCCATCAGCTCAGAGTCAAACGAGGCGACTTTATCCAACTGCCGTTTGTATTGTTTGATCTGTCTGTTCAGGGCTTTTAATTCAACGGTTTTTTCCTTTTTATCCTCCATATCCGTCAGGGTATTGCCTGCCAACAGATCTTCCATCTCTTTTTTTCGGGTGTTCAGCCGGGACAGTTCTTCTGTCTCTTCCGGTGTATTGCCCGGGGAAGCAATTCTTATGGGTAAACCGTAAAGTGTGACAATGGCCCGGATATCAGGGTTTTTTTCCAGGAAACGGCGGATGGGAGGCACCGCCTTTTTAAGATAATCCTCCCGGGTGCAGGTCTCTTTATCCGTCATAAACAACAGGACCAGGTTTTCTTCCGGGATCTGCCGTTTTTCCATATAGTATTTCGCAAGGCCGACACTTCTGGCAGCATTCTTATTGGCCACCACAAGGACTTCGTTTGCTGACAATGCAAACCCGTGACAATAGAAAATAAGTGAAAATAAGAGGATAAAAACAATGTGACCGAAAACTGATTTGACACGCATACAAGTTCCTTTTATAACAACGGGTCGATGCTCTTGATTAACCGTTAGGAAACCAAAACCCATTGTTTTTAAATCAAGGCATCACTTTGCCGCTGGTGTTAAGACGGATCATATAAACTGGCGGCGATGATTCGCAGGCCTTCCAGCGTCAAGGACGCTTCCACGGTTTCGATTGTTTTGGAAACACCGGCGATTAAAACGGCCAGGCCGCCTGTGGCCAACACCTTAACCGGACCATCCATTTCCCGGTTCATTCGTTCCACCATTCCGTCTGCCAGGGCGGCATTCCCATGGATAATTCCGGATTTGATACTTCCGATGGTATCCTTTCCGATCACCCGGGACGGGGCTTTGAAGACTTCCACCCGGGGCAGGCGGGAGGCTTTTTGAAAGAGCGCATCCGATGAAATCATGATGCCCGGAACAATGGCACCGCCAAGATACTCTCCTTTTCCGGATACGGCATCAAAGGTGGTTGCCGTGCCAAAGTCAATGATGATCATGGCACATTGGTGTTTTTGATATGCGGCAATGGCATTGACAATCCGGTCGGCCCCCACTTCCTCGGGGTTGTTGTATAAGATGGGCATCAATTGCTTAACCGCTTCCGGATTGACCCATTTAGGATCCTGGTTCAGGTATTTTTTGCAATACCCGTCGAGAATCGGAACCGATGAGGGTACAACGGAAGAGATAATAATCCGGCTCACATCCATCCGGTCAAACCCTTTGTCGCTGAAAAGAGCATTGGCAAGCACATTGAATTCATCCGCCGTTGTTTCCCGGGCGGTTCGAATCCGCCAGTCGAATTTAAGAGAGTCTTTGTCATACACGCCGATAACGGTGTTGGTATTGCCTACGTCGATCACAAGGAGCATTGGGGGCCTCTATTCAATTTTGATGGTAAATACCTGTGGGGTTGCCGATGTCATGATCAACCCTACAGGGATATTAATAAATGCATGTCTGGCATATACACCGGGCTCCAATCCTTCCAGATCGATGAACGAGTGGATCTCATCCATGATATCATTGTTGTTCAGGGTTTCAAACGGTCCTTTTACCTGGATAGTGATGGTTGGCGGTTCAATGCTTACGGGAATTCCTGAGTTTTTAACCCTGACCGGAACAGCTTCAATGGTTTTTAACACCCGGACCTCTTTGACAGGAATGGAAACAACGATAATTTGTTCCGGTTTGGAAAGCGTGGTGCCGCCTTCCAGATCAAGGGGGATTTTTTTTTTGAAACTCTCTTTGACATCGCTGATATCAATGGGTTTTGTTTTCAACTCCTCAATGGATTGTATCAGGGAGAGCGGACCGGACAGTTCGATACTGGACGGTTCGGCAATTGCATCCATGACCCGGTATCCGCTGGCAGGCTCCCCCATATAAGGAACTTTTATTTTAAAGGATTTTTTGATCTTTTTTTCAAGCTTGACGCTCAGGTAGGATGGCGTGGTGCTTAAAACCCGGATACCCGCTTGAAGGGGAATCCGCTTTTTTTCAACCGGAATCAGGTATTCGCCGGGTTCGATGGGCACGGTATCACCGGCCGGGTCAAAGGCCAGGTCGGTATACAGATCCGCCTGGTACCGGGGCCCTTGAGTCTTTACAAGTTCGATCAGTTTCGGGGCTGCCTGGATCTTGATCTCGATCTTATCCGTATGAAAATCGGTTAAAATCATATTATCCGGCACATTGGCAAAATCAACCGGCAGGAGCAGGTCGGTCTCCACCGGCTCTGTTGTGCAGCCGGGGGTGAAAAAAAAACAAAAAATGAGAAGGGGTGCAAGCCAGGCGGTATGTCCGGTCAGCCTAAGCATTCCGTATTGAATCGACAATTTGCGTAAAAGCCTTGACCGTTTCCACATCATGGACACGGACAATATGCGCACCGTTCATCACGGACGCTGCCACTGCAGCAAGGGTTCCGTACTCTGTTTTTCTATGATCCGGCCCGATGGTACCGGCTTTTTTTCCGGACAGGATATGCTGTATAAAGGATTTGCGGGACGGGCCCGTCAATATGGGAAATCCCAATCCGGCAATCTGTTCAAGGTGTTTGATCAGCACCAGGTTGTGCTGGATGGTTTTTCCGAAACCGATTCCGGGGTCCAGGATGATTTGATTTTTTTCAATACCGTTTTCCAGGGCAAAGGCGGCCCGGGCCGCCAGGTAGTCGGTGATCTCAAACATCAGGTCATCATAGCTCGGGTCGACCTGCATGGTCTGCGGGGTGCCTTTCATGTGCATGAGAATCACCGGCACCTTTTTTTTTGCCGCAACCCTGACCATATCCGGATCTTTTTCAAAGGCGGAGATATCATTGATCATACGGGCACCGGCCTGGACGGCTTCACGGGCCACATTGGATTTCACGGTATCGATGGAAATAGGAATCTCAATCCGGCCGGCCAGGGATTCAATCACCGGGATCACCCGGTCCATCTCTTCCTGTTCAGATACCGGCTCTGAAAACGGCCGGGAGGACTCGCCGCCGATATCAAGGATATGGGCTCCGGCCGCAATCAGTTTCTCGGCTTGTGCCACGGCGGTTTCAACAGTATCGAATTTACCGCCGTCGGAGAATGAATCCGGGGTGGTATTTAAGATCCCCATGATGCAGGTGTGTCTGCCCAATTCGAGCCGGAACCGGTCAAATTCAAGTGTGAACGACTGCATGGTATTTTATTTACTCCGGCTTTTTATTCTCATTATCCGGCTCAGGGTCTTTGGATTCTGAATCACCGTCCGCCTCATCAACGATCTGGGCGTCGTCAATATCAATGACGTCATCTTCTGGGACGTCATCTTCCGGGGCCGGATCGTCAGACCCGTCAGATTCGGAGGGTTCAGGATCGGATGCGTCCGACTCGTCCGGTCTCTCTTCGGCAGCCGGTTTCTCAGGTTCGGTGTAAACATTTTTACGGCCGAAGAAGTCAAAGTCCGGGCGAAGATCGGCGATCAGCTCATCCAACTCCGGTCCCAGTATGGTCTCTTTTTCAATCAAGAGGTCGGTCAGGGCATGGAGGATATCGATATTCTCATTTAAAATTTTCTTGGCTGTCTGGTAAGCCCGGTCGATAATCAGGGCGACTTCGGCATCAATTTTGCGGGCCGTGTCTTCAGAATAGGCTTTGGCCTGGGTCATTTCCCGTCCGATGAAGATATTATCATCATGGTTTTCATAGGAGAGCGGTGCCAGGTTATCGCTCATTCCAAAGGTTCTGACCATCCGGTTGGCAAGGCTCGTGGCCTGCTTGATGTCATTGGAGGCACCGGTGCTGATCCGCTTGAAAATGATCTCCTCAGCCACCCGTCCCCCAAAGGCAATTGCCAGCTCGTTTTCAAGCTGGTCTTTGTATTTGAAATCGCCTTCTTCAGGCAGGAACCAGGTGACACCGGCCGCCCTTCCTCTGGGAATGATGGTGATTTTGTTGACAGCATCGGTGTTGGGCAAAAACCTGGCCACCAGGGCATGTCCGCCTTCGTGGTAAGCGGTTGTCTTCTTTTCTTCATCCTTTATAATCTTGGATTTGCGTTCAAGTCCCATGTAGACCTTGTCTTTTGAATCTTCAAAGTCTCTCATGGTCAGTTTTTCATGATCGCGTTTGGCTGCCAGCAGGGCAGCCTCATTGACGAGGTTTTCAAGGTCGGCACCGGAAAATCCCGGGGTTCCCTTTGCCAGGATAATCGGATCCACATCATTTGCCAGAGGGGTTTTTTTCATGTGAACCCGCAAAATACCCTCTCGTCCTTTAATGTCCGGCATATCCACCACAACCTGGCGGTCGAAACGGCCGGGTCTGAGCAGGGCCGGATCAAGCACGTCCGCCCGGTTGGTGGCTGCCATGAGGATGACGCCTTCATTGGATTCAAATCCGTCCATTTCCACCAGAAGCTGGTTCAACGTCTGTTCCCGTTCGTCGTGGCCGCCGCCGAGCCCGGCCCCTCTTTGACGGCCCACAGCATCGATTTCATCAATAAATATAATACAGGGTGCATTTTTTTTGCCCTGGGCAAACAGATCCCTGACCCGTGAGGCACCCACACCCACAAACATTTCAACAAAGTCGGAACCGGAAATGGTAAAGAACGGCACACCGGCTTCACCGGCAACCGCACGGGAAAGGAGGGTTTTTCCGGTACCGGGATTTCCCACCAGCAAGACGCCTTTGGGAATTCGTCCGCCAAGCCGGGTGTATTTGGCCGGGGTCTTTAAAAATTCAACCACCTCGGTGAGTTCTTCTTTGGCTTCGTCAATTCCCTGTACATTGGCAAAGGTGACTTTCTCCCCTTTATCATCCATGAGGCGGGCACGGCTTTTGCCGAATGAAAGGGCTTTTCCTCCTCCGGCCCCT
>JANQML010000335.1 GCA_028280105.1 Desulfobacula sp.
CCACACAAATACGACACTCATAACTCATCACCTGCCATAGGGTTCTTCGTTTAAACGTCACTGCCTATCTGATTCGAATTAAAAATATGCTTGGGGACAGCCAAACTTCCCTCCACCAGCCCTGGCTGCCGCGGTCATCAACAGGCGTATCCCGCCTGTTCTCAATTAATCGTTTCCGTTTTTGGCTTCAATGGGTACCAGCACCGTCATTCACCGAACCGTTTCCTGCCTTAAAAATCTTTAAAATCATCATCAAACGGTATCACCTGCTCGGGGCGCACCTCTGAAGAACCGCGGCTCACCCTATGGTGTTTGGATTTTGAGGCCGTTTGAGGCACAGTGGTAATGGTTTTAACGGAATGGCGGTCAATATACCCTTTGCCCCCCCTGTCCGGACTCTTTCCGGAAACCAGTGTTACCAGATCATCCACATACTCTTTGAGTTGTTCGGCCTGGGCACTCATCTCCTCTGCGGCAGAGGCGGATTCTTCGGCATTGGCTGCATTCTGCTGAACCACGCGATCCATTTCGGTAATGGCATTGTTGACCTGTTCAATCCCGCTGGACTGTTCGTTTGACGCTTCCGAAATCTCGGATACCAATACTCCGACCTTGGATGAACTTTCAGATACGTTTGAAAATCTCTCATTGGTTGTGGTCACAAGTTCAGAACCGTCGTCTACTTTTTTAACGGTTGTTTCAATAAGGGCTGCCGTATCTTTTGCCGCTTCTGCCGCACGCATGGCAAGATTCCTGACCTCATCGGCAACCACGGCAAATCCGGCACCGGCCTCACCGGCTCTGGCGGCTTCAACCGCGGCATTCAATGCCAGAAGATTGGTCTGAAACGCAATTTCATCTATGGTTTTAATAATCTTAGATGTCTCTTCACTGGCCTTGGAAATGTCTGTCATGGAACGGGTCAGTTCATCCATGGACTGATTGGCCTCAACCACCACCTGGTTGGCCTCTTTCATCAGGTGGTCGGCACTGACGGCATTTTCAGCATTCTTTTTGGTCATGGATGACATCTCTTCCATGGATGAAGAGGTCTCCTCAATGGAAGCGGCCTGTTGTGAAGCCCCTTCCGCCATGGACTGGCTGGAAGAAGAAACCTGGTTCGAGGCGGACGCCACCTGACCGGCCCCCTCGGTCAACCCGGATATGATCCGGTTCACCGGTACAGTGATACTCCGGGTAATAAAAAAAGCGGCAAGCAGACCAACCATCAAGGTTCCGATCAACCCTGAAATCATGATCACGGATGCCGTTGAAAGCGAAGATACGGTTTCTTTTGCAACTCTTTCCGTGGCCGCCATACCGGCATCTGCGGTAATTTTGCAGGCATTGATCACGTCTCTTCCCGCACGGCTCCGTTTGTCGCCCAGTTCCTGTAAACGAATCCAGTTGCCAAGAAAATCGACCATTGCACCTTTGTATAAATTCCCGGCCTCTTTCACCTGCTCAATCCGTTCCAGATCCTCTGGCAAACGGGTGATTTTTTTCAACTCTTCAAATTTGGCATCAATTTTTGGGAAATTGGCTAAAGCGGTTTCCATAATATCAGGACGGCGCATGGCCTGGGATTTGAATGCACCGATCCGGGTATCATTTCCCAGATCAATAATATCGTTAACCAGGTTTATTTTCATGTTCCGTTCCATCATATCTTTGGTCAGCTTTTCCTGTTGACCGGTAAAATAATCGTCACAATTTTCAGCATAGACAGCAGCATTAAAATCCATTTTTTCACGGATGCGGTTTAAGGTTTTTAAAGCACCGCCGCCGTTGGCGATCTCCTCATTAAATGCCGCCATTGCCATCTTGTAGTTATCTGCGGCCGATGCTGTATCCTTTATCCGTTTAAGATCATATGGGGCTTTGGACAGCTGGCTTAATCTGGATAGAAGGGGTTTTGCCTTTTCAATGGAGGCAATGGCCGTATCCATGAGTGCGGTATCGCCCAATGCCTGGGATTTAAAATTCTGAACCCTGGCGTTTGAACCGATTTCAACCAGTTGATTGGCTATCCTGATCTTTTCCTGCCTGGCATTGAGATCGGCTTTAAATTTTTCATTTTGACCGCTGAGAAATTCGCTGGAGTTATTCATATACACGGCGGCTGATGAATCAAGGGCATTACGGTTTTGGGCCAGTTTTTCATTCACTTCCACCGTTTGCTGAATCAGACCTTTATATTCGTCCACGGCACGGGTTGCCGCTGCCAGCTGTGCTTTGAACTTTTTAAGGTGGGGGGATCTGGCCTCAAGTTCCCGGGCCTTTTGCAACGCGGTTTCAACAGCTTTAATCTCCACCTGCGCCAGATCATAGAATTTTTGTTCCTCTGTGAACCCGTATCCGCGCATCTCATACATCACTCGGTTGGCCGCTTCCTGGAGTTCCACAGCCACATCAACTTCCGGTATATATTCATTGGCCAGCACCGTACTCTTTTTCTCGACGCCGTTCATATTCCAGATGGCTGTCAGTCCGAGCAATCCGGCAATAATAATCAATACGCCAAACCCGAGTGATATTTTTAATCCAAGACTCAAATTTTTCATATCTTTACCTCTTCTGATGTGTTAACCCATTCGTTGTTACCTATGCAGCACCTTTAATATTGTCAATTTCTTTTGATGACAATACCTTATCAATGTTAAGGAGAATTTTAACCCCTCCCTCCGTCTTTGCCATTCCAAGAATGTAATCATGCTGCACTTTGGCACCAAAGGCCGGTGTCTTTTCAATATCATCCGCCTTGATATTGAGCACCTCTGAAACCGAATCAACCACAATGCCGGTTAGAACCGTCACCGCATCGGCTTCAATCTCTACAACAATAATACAGGTCCGCTCGGTATAAGGAACCGATTCCATTTCAAATTTGATTCTCAAATCAAGGACCGGAATGACCTTGCCCCGGAGATTGATGACCCCTTTTACGAAATCGGTTGTTCTGGGTACCGATGTAATCGGCATCATACCGATAATCTCCTTTACCTTCAGGATTCCGATACCGTACTCCTCATCTGCCAAAGAGAACGTCAGGTATTTTCCCGTCTTAATTGTGTTCGACCTCACATCCTTTTTTTTATCATCCTTCTCCTGTGACATGTTTCTCTCCTTTAATGCGCTGTTGTATTTTACCTATCATTTTTTCCAAAACATAAAAGACATCCTGGTATTCATCTTTCATATAACTGATATACCGGGGATAGAGTCTTAAGCCCTGCCGCATGATACCATTATGAGTATTCGGAAGAACAAGGATAAGTGACTGGTCGGCAAGATCGTCTCTTATATCAAACAGGTTGTTCAACTCTTCATTGTCCCGGACAAGAATCAGGATGATCGATGCTCTGAAATACATTCTTTTTAAAACAGCGGAGAACTGGCTAAGCGTATTAAAACTTCTTATATGCTGTTGAGAAAAAAGCCTTTTTGATAATGACAAAATTTTCCGGCAATTGCAATCCTCTTGAGATGAATAGAGTAAAAATTGAATGTCTTGGTCTTTGATTGTCATCGGCCCTCATTATTTTTAATATGTTTACCCGGTGCATTCGACACAATCAAAGAAATACAAAATACATGCCAATAAGTGATTGTTTTTAATTACCCTGCCACACCCTTTATTTTTAACAGATACGAAAAAATAAACCGGTTGTTTGACGAATTATAGAGAAGGCGAATATCTCAGATATGACATAAACAAATCTCATTTTAAAGATTTGTATCAAAAATGAGACCTGTTTTTACAACAAATGAAAAATAGAATCAAAACCTTATTTGATGTCGTATTTTTTAAGCTTTCGATAGAGAACCGCCCTTGAGATACCGGTCGATTTGATCAGCTGTTTGATATCCCCGCCGGTCTGTGCATAAAGAGACTTCAGATAGGCGTGTTCTGTTTTTTCCATGATCTGTTTATGGGTCAGGTCATGGAAAGCGTCCGGTGACGTTACGTCCGGATACGGTTGCCGGGGTTCTTTTTTTTTAACCGACGCCCGTGTCACTTTTGTCCGGATTCGGCGGGGCAGATGAACGGCAAACAATTTGTGTTCAAACCGGGCGGATGCCACACAGCTTTCAATGGTGTTGTTCAACTCACGGACATTTCCCGGCCAGTCATATTTTTGCAACATATCCAAAAAGTCCAGGGACATCTCCTTGATTTCTATTCTGTTTTGTGAACAGCATCGTCTCATCTGCGACATACCGATGGCCGGAATATCTTCTTTGCGGACCCTTAATGCGGGCAGTTCCAAGGTAAAGGATTTGAGGCGATAGAGCAGATCGGTTCGAAACCGGTTCTGATCGGCCATCAGTTCCAGATCCTTGTTGGTGGCTGAAATCACCCGAAAATCCGAGTAAATCTCCGCCTCACTGCCCACGGGTCTGAACTTTTTTTCCTGTAGCACCCGTAAAAAAGAGGTCTGCATGGATTCGGGCAGTTCACCGACCTCATCTAAAAACAAGGTGCCGCCGTTGGCCAGTTTTACCAGTCCGTTTCTTTTTTTATCCGCACCTGTAAAGCCCCCTTTTTCATGGCCAAAGAGCACACTCTCAATAAAATTTTCAGTCAGGATACTGCAATCGACCACAATAAAATTACCGTTCCGCCGGGTCGAGTTTTCATGAATCGCCTTTGCAAACAACTCCTTACCCGTGCCGGTCTCACCGGTAATCAGAACATTGGCATCTGAGGCGGCAATCCGGGCGGCTTCATGTAAACACTGCCGGATCGGCTGGCTGGAACCGATAATGTTCGGAGATTCAAATCTGACCTGACGCATGGATATTCTTTTCTGCGCCTGGTACTGGAGCGCTCTTAGGATCTGCAGCCTCAGGTCCTTGGAAGAAGCGGGTTTCTGGATATAATCCCATGCACCGCTCTCAATGGCAAGCTGAGCCCCGTCCGGGTCGGAATACGCGGTCATGATGATCACCTGCGGCGGATCAGACACCGCCAGGATCTCGTCGATCCTGTCAATACCGTTTCCGTCCGGAAAATTGACATCCAGCAGCACGATATCGTACTTTTTATTTTTAACCCGTCGCAATCCCCCGGTCAGGGTGGCGGCCGAGTCTGCATGAAATCCCAAATCCTGGATCAACCGGATCATGGAATGGATGACACCCGGGTCATCATCAACAACGAGAATGCGGGCGGTCTGGATCTGAGTCATTTTATCACTTCATCTATTGCCGTCAGGATCTCTTCTTTTTCCAGGGGTTTGAACAACACTTTATCGATGCCGTATGCATCATATGTTTCCGTTATCCGGCTCTCGTTATAGCCGGTTAAAAGGATCTTCGAAAGATCCGGGCGGATCCTGGAAATCTTTTGGCACAATTGATCCCCTGTCATAAACGGCATGGTCAAATCAGATATGATAAGCGCATACTCATCCGGCGAGGTTTCAAAATGTAAAAAGGCCTTTGCGGCATCATTAAATGCCGTCACCGTGAAACCGGCTCTTTCAAGTACGGTTGTCAATAATTTTGTAATCATGTCTTCATCATCCACCACCAGAATTTTTTTATCCGTTTCTTTGAAACGATGGTCCCGGACCGGCCGATTCTTTTCATCCTCTTTTTTCTCAACGGCCGGCAGACAAATGGTGAACACCGACCCCTTATTTAAAGAACTTTCAGCGGTTATCCGTCCGTTAAACGATTCAACAAGCCCCCGGGCGACGGCAAGCCCCAGCCCGGATCCCATTTCCTGCTCTTTGGTTGAAAAATAGGGATCAAAGATTCGTTCCAAAATATGGTCATCCATGCCTTGGCCGGTGTCTTTTATCTCAATACAGATATCGTTCTCTTTTTTATCGGGACAATTTTCATCAAACCGGCGTTTATCAGATGGTTTGATATGGGGCGGATGGCTGTATTTTCTGCAATACAGAGAAACAGACAAGGTGCCGCCGGTGGTTTCCATGGCGTGAAACGCATTGGAAACCAGGTTCATCACAATCTGCTGGAACTGCACCATATCGATCATGGCCAGGCCGCAGGTGGTGTCGATGTTCTCGACAATCCTTATATTGGCCGGCAGGGTGGACCGGGTCAGCTTTACCATCTCTTTTAAAATGGGATGGAGTGCCATGGGTTCCAGTTTTTTATGATTTTTCCGGCTAAAGGTTAAAATCTGAGCCACCAGCTCACGGGCACGCTTGCCGGCGTTTAAAATACTGTCTAAATCTGTTTTGATTGAATCGGGCAGGTCTTTTTCAAGCAGCAACTCGGACAAAACGATCACCGGGAATAAAAGATTATTAAAATCATGGGCAATTCCGCCGGCCAGGGTTCCAATGGTTTCCAGTTTCTGAACCTGATAGAGCCGGGCTTCGGATTCCTGAAGTACCTGGTGGGCCTGTTTTAACGCCCCGATATCCCGCGTAATGCTCAGCACATGTTCCTCTCCGCCGATGGTTACCCGGGTGGCTGAAACAAGGCCGTTGATAAGCCCCCCCTGTTTGGTCCGGAAATCGGCCTCAAAACTGGCAAGGGTTCCGTGCCGGT
>JANQML010000336.1 GCA_028280105.1 Desulfobacula sp.
GAACGGACTTTCCAAACATCCCCTTTGCCTGGGACAGGGAACTTAAAACGCTGAAGGGTATGAACCTTGATCCGAACGCGCTGGAAAAGATAACCTGCTCAAATGCAAAAAATTTTTTTAATATAGTTTAAGGGTCGGATGAACCGTTTTCCGGATCAGGAATAAGTGGAATGAATTTCAGGTTGGCCTTTGGAAAGGCGAACCGGTTAATCTCTTTGAGCCGGATCCATTGGTGGTCAACCGGTCCGTTCAGCCGGACCCTGCCCGAGAGATAGGAGCAGCAATAGACCTCCAGCTTTATTTTAAAATGGGTGTAGGCATGGCGAACGGTTGCCAGGTGTGAGTCAATTGCCACTGTGATGCCCGTCTCCTCCCTGATTTCCCGAATACATGCAGACCGGGGGGATTCGCCTTTTTCAAGCTTGCCGCCGGGAAATTCCCATAACCCGCCCAGAAGTCCGTCCGGTTTTCTCTTTGTAATCAGAAACCGGTTTCCTTTTTGAACAACGCCTGCGGCAATGTGATAGGTTGGTGTTTTTTTGGGTTTTATCCGTTTGGGGTATTGATCCGTTGTTGATGTTTTAAACGCCTTGCAGAATTCGGATACGGGGCAGTCCCGGCACCGGGGTGATTTCGGTGTACAGACCAGGGCACCCAGCTCCATGATTGCCTGATTAAAACAGGACGGATCATCCGGCTCGATCAACCGGTCGGCATGAACCTTAAAAACAGCATGGGCATTGGATCGGTTAACCGGGGTGTCAAGGCAGTAAATACGGGCCAGGACCCGTTTGACATTGCCGTCCACCACGGCATGGGGGTGGCCGAAGGCTATGCTTTGAACGGCTGCGCCGATATAGTCTCCAACACCGGGCAGTGTTTTAAATTCGTCGATGGTTTCCGGGATGGTCCCGTCAAATTTGTCCACGACGATCCCGGCGGCCTTGTGAAAATTTCTGGCCCTGGCATAGTACCCCAGACCTTCCCACAGCTTTAGCACCTGTTCCATATCTGCTGCTGCCAGATCACGTACCGTTGGAAAGAGGTGAATAAATTTCTGGTAATAGGGGATAACGGTTTTGACCTGGGTCTGTTGAAGCATCACTTCCGACACCCAGATTAAATACGGATCACGGGTATCGCGCCAGGGCAGCCTGCGATGGGATGCCCGGTACCAGTTCATCAGATGTGCGGATAACAAGGGAAGGTTTCAGCTTTCAGTTTCGGGTTAATAAAAAACCGAATTCATCGATTTTGAGTTCATCCGTTTAAAACTAGTCGATGGGGGTAAATGTGAATTTTTGGCCGCCCACGGATATTTCATACATCAGCCCGCCCAGGGTATGAATGAAAACGGCCATGCCGTTGGTATATGACGTTTCTGCCTGGGTTCCGGTAGCAGGCCCCAAGCTTGCCCCTGCGGTATTGCCCTGGGTGGATGTCTTTGCCTGGGCAGCAGCGGTAATTACAACTGCAGAAAGGGACCCGTCAAACTCAAAGTTACCGGATGTAAATTCATCATACGCCCGTTTGTCCTGGAAGAAAATGATCTGGCTGAATGCCTGGCCGCCCAATTGGAACCCGACGCTGACTTTCATCAATGTCGATGTGCCTGATATTTTATCCCTAAGATAAACCCTGCCGGCCCCATAAGCCCCGCCTAAAACGATACCGCCTTTTCCGACGGTGGGAAATACAGCATATCCGTATGCATCGTCAAAGAACGGTTTGACTGCATCGGATTTTAAGAATACTTCAATGGTTCTTGTATACCTGTCTTCAACAGCATATGATGGAACAGTTAAAAAAAGAATCAAAACCAGAAGAATCAAAACGGCTTTAATCGATTTCATTGTAAAGTCTCCCAAGAAAATATATAATTTTTTATCTTAATTAACAGTCCTGTCAAACAAATGCCAGTCCTTTTGAATTTTATTTTAAGGGCCATTCGGGTTGAAGATTCCGTTTTTTTAATTATGATTCCATAATATGGAAATTGAAAATAAAGAGAGAGATCTGATGGGTCATGCGGATATTAACCAGACAAGAGCCTGTGACCGGATAATAAAAAATAATCCGGCATTACCAGACCCCTGGAACTGATATGAAAACGCAGACAAAAATAATCATCTTGTCGATGCTGCTGGGAATGGTGGTTCTAATCGGCGTGCTCCATGCCCTGACGCCGGGGCATCTGATTCTGTATCATGATACCTATCGGCGGCTGGGTTACTTTCCCATTGTAGTCGGTGCCATATTGTTCGGTGTCCGGGGGGGGATCGGAATGGCCGTTGCTTCCAGTATTTCATTTATTCCGCATCTCTATCTCTTTTTTGCAAAGGGGCCTCAGGCCTATTACAGTGAACTGTCTGAAATATTCTTTTACCTGGCCGCCGGATTGGTTATCGGATTGATATCCAGCCGAGAAAACCGGCTCCGTGAGAAATACAAACGCCTTTCCGAGCAATTAGCCGGTTCATACAACCGGTTGCATGACCAGGCGTCCCGCCTGATGGAGGCGGAAAAACAGCTGGGTGAAAGCCGGAAACTCTCCATGCTGGGCCAGGTGTCTGCCAGCCTGGCCCATGAGATAAAAAATCCCCTGACATCCATAAAGGGCGCTGCCGAGATCCTGGCGGATGAAGTGGGCAAAGACCATCCCAAATATGAATTTGTGGAAATCATGCGCTCCGAGATTTCCAGGCTTAACACCTCCGTGGATGAGGTATTATCGTATTGCAGGGGTCAACAGATATCGGATAAAACGGAACAGGAGCGTATCGGCGCCATCCTGAATCATGTCATCCTCTTGTTAGGCGACCGGATAACGGAAAAGCGGATTAAACTGTCTATGCCGGAGGATTTGCAATCCATGGATTTTTATACGGATAAAGCCGGAATGACCCAGGTGTTGATCAATATCATACTCAATGCAATGGATGCCGTCGCCGTGGGCGGCAGAATTGATGTCGGAATCCGGCAATCGGAAAAAGGCTGCCGGATCAGCGTTTCAGATGACGGCCCCGGTATCGATCCCCAGATAAATGAAATCATATTTAACCCGTTTGTGACGGCAAAAAAAGGGGGAACCGGATTGGGGCTTGCCATCTGTCAAAAGATCGTCAAGAGTCTGGGGGGGGAGATTTACGCAGAACCCTCTGACCTGGGAGGGGCCGGAATCTGCCTGATCCTTCCTGAAAAAACAGCCCTTTTAAGTAAGTTACTTAAATGATTTAACACGACCATAAGCTTTGCCGCGTTGCCTGCGGTCGTTCCTCCCTGCGGCGTATGGCTGATACGCCCTCAGGCGTCACACCTTGCCGGTGGCCAGGGAGGTGGTGCAACCCATGACCCATATGCTAAACAAAAATTTGATGGTGGGTTTGGGACGGGGAAACGGAACCTGGTTTTAAGCGGTGCCTGAATCTTTGAGTCAGGAGCGGGCTCTTTGTTTTTCAACCCGCTGAGTGTCCATTCGATGTCTATTTGCCGGTATTCACTTCTTCCTGTACATCTTGCCACATGGCCGAGTATTTATCCCCGGTTTTAGAAAATGTATTGCCAACACTCTTTTTCGTTCGATAAAATGCCTTCATTGCACCTTTGACCGTTCTGTCCCCAAGACCGGGCTTGTCAAACTCATCCACGGATTTCATACCGGCATTTTTACCGGCCCTGTAAGATAAAAAACCGGCCACACCGATCACTGCCAGACCCACCGGGCTTGCAGCCACATAAGGTATAATTGGTAAACTCACTATTTGTCTCCTTTGACTTTATCTGCTTTCTTTTTTTGAGGGAGTGGTTCGGTTATTTCCGTTATTTGCGAAGCTGCCGCTTTATCCGCCCCTCTTTTTTTGCCGGCCCTGTAAAGGGCATACCCGCCAATGCCCAGAATAACCCATCCGATTGGTGATGTGGTAAGAGGAATTAAATACAAACTCGCCTCCTTAAATATTAAAGTTATGATCAAAAATAAATGTTTATTTAAACACTTTGTTAAACTTTTATTACAATATGATAAGAGATCATTGGTAGGGTTGTCAACTATTTAATTTTATTGTATATTTTTTCTTTATCTGACTTTTTTTTATATGGATTTAAAAGTCATTTTACAAAATCAAGTTTGCTTTGTCTAACTAATCGTGTTATGAAATAATCTTTTATAACAAATGAAAGTGTTATGATAAATATGAATAAGAAAATAGCCAGCATAAACAGAACTCTGAACAGAATCGTTTTAAAAAAGAAAGGCATCTGCGTTAAACAATCCATGACCGGACGGATGCGCGTTACTGTCAAAGATATAAAAGGCAGCAAGCGAAATGCCGGTTCAATGGAGCAGTTTTTAAACGAAGCCGACGGCATCCGCCGTGTCGAAACCAATGTTATTTCAGGGTCGGTAATCGTCTATTTTAATGCGGAAACCATCTCCCCCCGGTTGATTTTATCTTTTATCCTGTCACAGGTGATTGAACCGGTGGTTTATGCACCGAGAAAAGAAAGAGCCATGGGGTTGAACGGCGGCTGTTTCGAATGTGAAACAGACCGGAAAGGGTTGTTCAGAAAAAAGCTCAGACGTGTGGCAGCCCTTTCCGCCGTAATGGGGTATGCCGTGATCCGGTCCTGGATCTTCAAGCTTGCCTTGGCCCAGAATCCGCTCAGTTTTCTGGGAGTTGCAGCCATTGTGGGTACGCTTCCCCTGGTTAAAGAAGCGGCTGCAGATACGGCTGAAAAGAAAAAAGTGACGGTAAAACCTTTTCTGGCGACCGGTTCTTTAATAACCGTCTTCATGGGCGAAGCATTTTCAGCCCTTCAGATTATATGGATCTATAATGTAGCAGAGTTGACAGAGGACTATGTTGCCCGCAAATCAAGACAGGCCATCCGTGATATCCTGGACGTGGCTCCGGCCAATGCATACGTCATGCGGGACGGCATGGAAGTCGAGACGCGGGTGGCGGATATCCGGCGCGACGATATTGTTGCCGCCCATACCGGGGAAAAGATTCCCGTGGACGGTCTGATCATGGACGGAGACGCTTTGGTGGATGAATCCTCCATCAACGGCCGCTCCGAAGCGGTTCACCGGGAGATCGGCGATACGGTCTATGCCGGAACCATTATTTCACAGGGGACCTTGTTCATCCGGACCGTCAAAACCGGAGAAGACACCTATCTGGCCGGGGTTATGAAAATGGTGGAGGATTCCCTGGCCAACAAGGCGCCGGTGGAACAAAAAGCGGATCAGCTGGCATCCCGGTTGATGAAAATCGGTATGGGGGCGACCCTGGCCACACTGGCCCTGACCCTGAGCCCCATGCGGGCGCTGACGGTCATGCTGGTCATGTCCTGCCCCTGTGCCACGGTTTTGGCGGCCTCTTCCGCCGTAACAGCGGCGCTTGCCAATGCAGCCAAGCATTCCATCCTGATCAAAGGAGGGCTTTATCTGGAGACCATTGGGAAAACCGATGTCTATTGTTTTGATAAAACCGGCACCCTGACCCAGGATTTACCCCGGATCATGTCTGTCTACGGACGGACCCCTTCCATTACTGAGGACGCCCTTTTGACAATGGCGGCCACGGCAGAATCCCACAACCAGCATCCCATGGCCCGGGCGATTCTTGCCGAAGCAGAGAAAAGAGACCTGGTTCCGGATGCCCATGCCGTATGCGAGTTCAAGGCCGGCCGGGGGGTATTATGCACGGTGGGGTGTGAAACCGTCATTCTTGTGGGGAACCGGCAGTATATGGAAGAAAATGACGTCGATCTGGGGTGGTTTGATAAAAAAACAGTCATGGAGCAGTCAAAGGGGCGGACCGTTGTTTTTATCGCCAAAAACGGCAGTGCCATGGGCATGCTGGGCGTGGCCAACCCCATCCGCCCGGAGACCGTCCGGGTGTTGAACTGTCTGAAAAAAGACGGGGTTAAGGCCATCCACCTGGTCACCGGAGACAATGCAGACGTTGCCCGGAGCATGATGGATATTTTCCCGTTCGATGACTGCCGGGCACCGTTAATGCCGGAAGAAAAAGCAGGGCGGGTAAAAGAATTGAAACAGAGTAATTCGGTTGTTATGGTGGGAGACGGGGTCAATGATGCCCTGGCCCTGGCACAGGCCGATATCGGTGTGGCCATCGGCTCCGGCGGGGCTGAGGTGGCCATTGAGGCCGCGGATATTGCTTTGGCCGATTCCAATCTGGAAGGGTTGATGAGGGTTCGGAATCTCAGCCACCAGACGATGAAAGTGATTGACCAGAACCATTATTTTGCGGTATCTACGGATCTGATCGGGGCTGTTCTCGGAATGGCCGGTGTTCTGTCACCCGTCATGGCCGGGCTGATTCATATTCTTCACACCGGCGGAATCCTGCTGAATTCAGGACGGCTCTTATCCTGGGAACCACCGGTTGAATCCATGGATTGTTGCAAGGGATGCGTGCTCCAATGCAAAAACGGGCGGTTAAAGTGTAAGGGCGGAATCGTGAATACCGCCACTCTCAATTAAGGTGATAAGATTCAATGAAATATCAGTCTACCGGCAAGTACCGGGTGGATTTTACCGCCTACGCCCCCATGCACACCTTTAAAGGGCAGACCACAAAAGGCATTCGTGCTGAAATAGATATCGATTTTGAAAGACAGACCATCCGGCACGCCCGGGCCTGTGCCGACGTGAATTTTTTTACTGCCGGGGATTCGGACCGCACGGCTGCCATGAAAGAATTCATGACGGTTGAAAGGTTTTCGGAGGCTGCCGTTGAAATGACCCAATGCCGGGCATTTGAAAAGATAGATGACACCCGGTTCAGGGTTTCGGTTCTTGCCGTACTTGAATTCATGGGTATCCGCCGTCAACTGCCGATCGCTTTCACCGTCATCCTTGAAAAAAAACGGATGCGTATTGACCTGTCCTTTAAATGGTCCTTCAGTGCCTATGGTCTAAAAGCCCCGCGCCTGTTATTTCTGACGGTTCGGGATATTGTTGATATCAAAGGGACCGGAGAGTTTTTTCCTGCCGGCGAATAACGGTTGATTTATTAATTAGACCTGGATAATCCTTATCTTTGCAATTTCAAAATTTTCAAATTTTTAATTAAATTTTGTTTCTTTTATGATAACAGTCGGCTTTTTGTTTATTTTTTGTTAAATAATAGGATTGAATTTATATCATTCCATTTAATTTAAAGGAGGATTCATGCAAAATTCTGAGCCAGATTCAACCCATCCATCTTTTGAACAGAATTTTCAAATGCCGCCTAAAGACGCCCAACAGCAGCCGTATACCGGAGCAGGCTTTCAGGGGGGCCCCGGCGGCCAGCAGGGAGAAAATCCCCTGCACGGCCAAGGGGCGGCTCAGCCGTCCGGGGAACAGCCCAATGAGTTCTCAGGCCAGCAGGCCTTTGTTCATGTTCCTCCCACAGGATATGTGGTGGATCCGGCCACCGGCCGGCTTTTTTACACTGTCCCGGTTTCAGGAGATCCCGCATCCATGGGGGCGTCGCAGTTCCAGGCACCCCCTCCGAATATGGGACCGCAGCCGTCTTCGGTTCACCCGCCCCCACCGGGCCCGGATTACGCACAGGTCATCAAATCCGTGGAACAATTTGCCCAGGGAGATGCCTCTGTAGGGGATGTTATAAAAACCTTGTACACCAATACGGCCCAGGATGACCAGTTTTGGAAAGGCGCCATTGTCGGAGCGGCAGCCGCTGTTTTACTGACCAGTGGTTCTGTGGGGAAATCCCTTGAAAAAACCTTTGCAAGCCTGTTTGGAACAACCGGCTCAGCAGACAATGGGGCGGAAAATCAAGATTCGCCAAAAGAAAACAAGTAAAGGAGAGAGAATGATGCAACCGACTTATTATCCCCGTCCATATCCCTGTTATCCGTCTTTCCAGGCGCAACCGGTACCGCAGACCTTTGTGCCCGCAGCCCAACCGAATCTTCCGGGTTCCCGGGCGTTCTCAGCCGGTCTGTTCGGCATGATGGTGGTTTCAACCGGGACCCTCGGGGCAAACCTCCACCATGTGGCGGACGGCAGTATGACCCTTGGCCAGGCCGTGGGGCACTCCGTGACCAACGGCATTACCGGTGGCGTGGCGGCGGCCACGGCTACGGCGGCGGCGTCTTCGCTGACAAACGGCGGAGCCGCGGGTCTTGCCGTTACCATTGCCGCCGGAACAGGCGTCAGTTACCTGATCAACAAGTTGAACCGTTAAATTAATTTTACCAAGGAGATATCCTATGACCCATTATTATGACCCGAATTATCAGATGCAGCAGATGCCCTATGGCCAGCCCCAGGGGTATGTGGTCCGGCAGGTGCCTGCAACCCCGCCCCCATCCTCTGTTTTCAGCCTGGACGTCAAATCTTCCACCTTCTGGACCGGTGCTGTCCTGGGTGCCGGTTTGACCCTGCTGGTAACGAATGAGTCGGTTCAAAAAACCGTCATGAAAACCGCTTCCAAATTAATGGCCGCCACCTCGGGCGGTGTTGAAGAACTCAAAGAGAAATACAGGGATGCCAAAGCAGAGGTGGATGCCGAAGAGGTGTCTGAATAACCCGGACCCCAAACAGATGTAAAACCAGATGAAAATAAAGAGAGGCTCGTTTGATGATGCAGCCAGCCGTACAATTGCCGACATATAGACCCATAGCCGTGTATCCGCCCGGGCCGCCCGTTCCGGCACCGGGATTTTTAGCCCCTCCGCCTCAAAACAGGTTCACCCCCTTGGGAGAGATGGCCGCAACCCTCACGATTTCCAGCGCAGCCACCATCGGGGCAAATATGAGACTGGTAAATAACGGTACCATAACACCGGCCCAGGCTGTTCTGGACGGCTTGGCCAAAGGGGCGGCAGCCGGTTTTATGCTGTCGGCCATACCCAGGCGAACGGTTCTGGATGTTGTCATGACAGCCGCTGTCCTTGCGGGTTCGGCATATCTCATCGACAGGGCCGTGAAACCATCAGCGCCTCAAAGAAACGATGAGGCGCCCCAGGGGTAAAGGGTTATGAAACCGCTATTCTTTCATAAGACCTCAATTGTCCACGAGCTGCCCAACCGGCTGCGGATAAAGGCCGGGGTGTTAAAATACCCCAACCTGGACCCGGACTATTTTGAAGCCCTGTTGGAGGCCGTTCCCGGGGTAAACAGGATCCGAAGCAATTTTAAAGCCGGATGTGTGATTGTACGGTATGACGGCCGGCACGGTACCCGTGACGCCGTACTCAACTGCATCGGTGATCTGCCGGAGGATGTGTTTACCGGAAAGAACAACCGGAAACAGCCGGCAAGCCGTTTATCTCTGGCGGTAAAAGGGACGCTGGGTATACTCACGTTTTTTCTGCCCAAAATCGTTGGCGGGGTGGTGGCGGTGGCTCTTTGCGCACCCGTGATCCGGGACGGGATTGTCTGTCTTTGGAACCGGTCCTTAAAAGTGGATGTTCTTGATGCCGCAGCCGTGGGATTCTCTCTTTTCAGACGGGACTATTTCACCGGATCGATGATCGTCTTTTTACTCGCTGTCGGGGAATATTTTGAACAACTCAGTGAAACCAAAACAACCGGGCTTTTAAAAAATCTGTTAAAACCCCGGACAGAGAGTATTTGGATTGAAAAAGACGGACAGGAAATTGAAATTCCCCTGGATGACGCCCGGATCGGAGACCGGGTCATTGCCGGCCCCGGTGAGATGATTCCCCTGGATGGTGTGGTGATTGAAGGCGATGCACTGGTGAATCAGAGTTCGATTACCGGTGAATCATTGCCGGTTCATGTTTCAAAAGAGAGCCCGGTGATATCGGGAGCGGTGATTGAAGAGGGGAAAATCATATTTAAAGCCACTCACGTGGGATCTGAAACCTCTGTGGCGCGCATATCCGGTTTTCTTGAGAATTCATTGCGGTATGAATCCGATTCCCAGAAAAAAAGCGATGAACTGGCCGACCGGCTGGTACCCATCACCTTTGGCCTGGGTCTGGGCCTCTACGGATTGACCCTTGATCCGGCAAAGGCTGCCGCCGTCTTAACGGTTGATTATTCTTGCGTTATAAAATTGTCCAATCCGGTGGCCGTCCGGGTGGCCATGTATACGGCGGCCAAAAGCGGCGTACTGCTGAAAGGGGCCCAGGCAATGGACAGCCTTGCCCGGGTGGATACCCTGATTTTTGATAAAACCGGGACATTAACCCGGGGGCAGTTAATCGTTACCGATGTCTGCACCGTGAACGGTATGAACCAGGATCAACTGCTCTCCTATACGGCGGCTGCGGAAAAACATTATTCCCATCCCGTGGCCGATGCCGTGGTTCAGGCGGCCAAGGATAAAGATCTGCAATTTGCCGCCACAAGCCAGGTGGATTTCATCGTTGCCCACGGTGTCTCTGCCTATATTGAGGGAAAAAACCTGATGGCCGGCAGCCGGCATTTTATCGAAGATGATGAGGGGATTGACTGTTCCGGTCTGGATAAAAAGGCAAAAGCCCTGGAAAAACAGGGTAAAAGCCTTCTTTATGTGGCATACGACGAAAAACTTGCCGGTGTCATCGGATTAAGGGATGAACTCCGGCCGGAGTCGGGGGCTGTTTTAAAAGCACTCAAACGGACAGGGATCCGCCGGATCATTATCCTCACCGGCGATTCCGAAGTGACCGCCACGGCCCTTGCCGCCCAGTTGCCGGAAGTGGACAGGGTATATGCGGAATTAAAGCCGGACGATAAGGCAAATATTGTGAATGAGTATAAGGAAAAGGGTGCATTCACCGCCTTTATCGGTGACGGTGTCAATGATGCGCCGGCCCTTGTTTCGGCCGATGTCGGTATCTGTCTGCCGTCAGGGGCGGATCTGGCAAAGGAATCCGCACAGGTGATACTCCTGAAAGAAGATTTGAACTGCCTTTTAACGGCCCGGCTCATGGCCCTGAGGTGCGGGGAAACCATTCATCAGTCCTTTGTCTCTGCCGTGGGATTTAACTCCGCTTTCCTGCTGCTGGCAACATTCGGCTTGATCGCCCCCATCACGGCTGCCGTGCTCCATAACATGAGTACGGTGGGGATTTTGGGATATGCCGGATTAAGAGAGGCAAAACTTGTAAATGAGTCAAAGGCATCATATGTTAAAAATATATTGAAAAAAAGGCCGTTTAAACAAAAAGAAAAAGGTGAGCAGGATGTATTCCTCCCTAATTGACGCTCCCGTAAACACGGACCTGATAATGCTGCAGGTGACCAGCCCCAGACTTGAAGCATGGCTTCAGAGAATCGGACTTTTTACCGGTTCTAAAATTATCCGCCATGATAAGGAATTCAATTTTTCACCGGTCCGTGTCAAGGCGGAAAAAGGAGATGTGATTATACCGGCCGGACTTGCCATGAAAATTTATATCCATCTGGATTCCGGGGAGAAAATTCCCTTAACCGAAATGAAGAAAAAAGAGAAAGGGCACGTTGAAATCCTTTCCAGCGGAAAACATGCGGAAACGATTCTGGCCCGGTTGGGGTTGAAAGAGAACAGTGAGGTTGTTTTTTTAAGGTCACTGCCGCACATGGACTATATAACCGTGGTCAATAAAAAAGAGAGAACACGCCTTTCAGAGGGCGAAGCCGCCCGGATATGGGGACATTCAGGCGATGAAGCCCATTCACAGTTCTATTTTGCCAAACAGCAGACCCCGTTTTTTGTAAAAGAAATCATGGGGGGTAAAAAATCCTGTGACCATCTTGAAACCCACGAGGTGACACCTGGGTCAGAATTGCTTCTTGAGGCCATTGAGCAGGCGCAAAGTCTTCATCAGCCGGTGGCCGAACCCATCACCATCTCCAGTCCAAACGGACTCAGAATCTTTTTTACGCCCCAGAAAGCAGGCCAGGTCATTGTACGGACAGAATCGCCATAAATCATGTTTCCAGGTGTTAAATGTTTATAACACGACATAACCATGGTTAACCTCATTCATGAAAGTAACGATTTGTTACTTAAGAAGAATAAGAGATCTTTTCAAAATCAAGCTTTCCAGGCCAGGGTGCTCCCATGATTGAAACGATTTTGCTGATTGATGACGATCCCAGTTTAAGGCGGGTAACCGAATATAATCTGGTCCAAAAAGGGTTTGATGTGATCAGTGCCGCTTCGGGTAAAGAGGGGCTTGAGGCGTTTAACTCCGGCTCTGTGGATCTGGTGGTTACGGATGTCAAGCTCGGGGATATGAACGGGCTGGACATTCTGGAAACCATCAAGCAAAAGGCACCGGAGGTTCCTGTCATTGTCATGACGGCCTTTGGTTCCATTGAAATGGCGGTCAGTGCCATGCATAAAGGTGCCTTCAATTTCATCACCAAACCCTTTGACAGGGATACCTTGATATTGTGCTGCCAGAAAGCATTGGAACTCAAGGCGCTTCGTTCGAAAACCAGACAGATGACCCATGAGATAAACCGGTTGACAGGCACCGCCGGAATCGTATCGGCAAGCTCGGTTATGAGGTCTCTGCTGGAGACCGCTTCCCGGGCCGCCGGCAGTGAAGCAACCATTCTGATCACGGGTGAATCCGGAACCGGAAAAGAAGTCCTGGCCCGGCTGATTCACCAGAACAGCCCCAGGAAAGACGGCCCCCTGGTAACGGTAAATTGTGCGGCCATTCCCGAAGGCCTGATAGAAAGCGAATTGTTCGGCCATGTCAAAGGGGCATTTACCGGTGCCATCAAAAATCGGAAAGGTCATTTTCAGGCCGCTTCAGGTGGCACCCTCTTCTTGGATGAAATCGGAGAGCTTTCCACGGACATCCAGGTCAAACTGCTGCGGGCTATACAGGAGCGGGAAGTTCAGCCCGTGGGGTCTGAAAAGGTCATCACCGTCGACATCCGGATCATTGCCGCCACCAACCTCAATCTTCAGGAAAAGATAAGCGCCTCTCTGTTTCGGGAGGACCTTTATTACCGGCTCAGTGTGATTCCCTTGTTTCTGCCGCCGTTAAGGGAAAGGCCTGAAGATATTCCCGCCCTTGTGACGCATTTTCTGCATAAATTTGAAGCACCGCCGGATGTCTGCTTTTCCCGGGAGGCGGTTGAGATTTTAAAAGCGCACTCATGGCCGGGGAATATCCGGGAGATGCAAAATATTGTGGAGCGCTGTATTATCTTAAGGCGGCAGAACGTTATTGAACCCCGGGACCTTCAGATGCTGGTGCAAAAACCGGCTGCAGCCGGGTTTGATCCCGTCATTCCCGATGACGGCATTTCATTGGCAGATATAGAAAAAAGATATATTCTCAAAGCCCTTGAAAAGACGGATCAGAATCGTTCCAAAGCGGCCCGGTTGCTGAAAATTCCCAGGCACGTATTGTTGTATCGTCTGCAAAAATACGGGTTGTAGATTATTCTTCAGTTATCTGCAGAATAGTCTACGCAGGCTCTGTTTCCATTCGTTTTCCGATTGTATCTGCTGCAATAAAATATGTTTTAAAATCAGTCTCTTCCTTATTGGTTTTGAAAATTCATCCTTCTGGCACATCTTTTGTACTTCCATCTGAAAATGAATTAAGTATTCAATTGAACAGGAGGAAAACCGTGAAAAAGATAAGCATGTTCATCATTGCCTGTGTCGGTCTGGCACTGGTCTTAACCGCAGGGTTTGTAATGGCTGAAAAAGATCAGAATCAGCCTTTGAACCGGGCGATTATTAAAATTGACTCCCTGTCATGCGGCAGTTGCTATTCCGTTATAAATGCCGGACTGGGAAACCTTGACGGATTTTCCGGCATGGGGGCCAACCTGTTTAGAAAACTGATTGCCGTTGATTTTTCGGCACCCCTGACACAGGCGGATATCGGCAAAAAATTGTCGGATATGGGATACCCCGGTGAATTAAAATCGGTAGAACCCATCTCTGAGAAAGAATCCTTTGCCTACATTGAATCAAAGCGGGCTCAATTCAGCGCTTACGGCGGTGGTTGCCGCGGCGGGTCCTGCGGCCGCAGGTACGCCGGCAAGAGCATCGACCGGGGACCGGAACCCCGGGTGGTTCCTTCGTCCGGGTCGTGTTGCCGCATTCCCAATGCCGGTGCTTCGGTTTCCCGGGAGTCTTTGTAAGGAGAGAGCGATACCATGAATATTTTTATAAAACGGTGTGTCAGCCTGTGTACGATATTATTTCTGATTTTAGGCCCATCTGTCGGCCATACCTTTTTTGGTGGAAAATTTAAAACCCTTAAACCCAAAGACGGCAATCTCTATATCCCCTTAAAAGATGTGGATGACGGTAAAGCCCATTATTATAAGGCAAAAGCTGCAGACGGAATTATGGTTGAATTTTTTGTGGTAAAGAGTCCGGACGGGGTCATCCGGGCGGCCGTGGATGCCTGTGATGTCTGTTACCGCTCCGGCAAGGGATATGTTCAGGACGGGAACGTCATGATATGCACCAATTGCGGGATGCGGTTTTTTACAGGCCGGATCAATGAGGTCAAGGGCGGTTGCAATCCAGCCCCTTTGAACCGGGAAGTCCGGGGCAAAAACCTGGTGATTTCCATGGCTGATATCAATGTCAATTCCTGGTACTGCGAATATAAATAAGGGGCTGCCATGGCGTATGATCCTGAAAAGTATAGAGAGAAAAGAGAAAAGGTTCTCGGTATTAAAAAGAGAGGACTCGGTTTTGGTACCGTTGCAGCCGGGGTTTCGCTGGTGATTCTCCTGGGACTCAGTGCGGTGACGGTTCCCCAGGCAGTGTCTTACATGGCATCCCGGCACCTGGATGATGTTATTTTTAAACTGGAATCTGAAATGGTCCGGCCGGAGATGGTCCGCGAAGGCATGAAAACCCTGGAGGGGGTGAAGCGCATGGATATCGACAAGGAGAGCACCCGGATTGTGGTGACCTATGATCACAGGGTAATCACCGTTTCCGCCATTACAAACCGTTTAAAACAGCAGGGGCTGGCGGTTACCGTCTTGAACCATGTCGGTCATCATCAGCATCAGGCCACTTTGAAGCGTGAGGGGGAAGAATTTGAAACTCCATAATATATCGTTGGGAAATATCAAACGCCGCAAGGGAAAGATGCTCTTTCTGGTGATGGGACTTGTGATCGGTATTTCAACCGTGGTTACGCTTTTATCCATCACGGAGAGCATGACCCGGGATATTGAAGAGCGGCTCAACCAGTTCGGGGCCAATATTGTGATGGTACCCAAGACGGAAAACCTGTCGCTCAGTTACGGCGGGATTAATGTGGCAGGGGTCAATTACAGTGTCAGAGAAATGGAACAGGAATCGCTGGCCGATATCTGGACGATTCGAAACGCAAAAAATCTCTCTATTCTCGCCCCTAAGGTGCTGGGACCGGTTACGGTAAAAGAGAAGACCGTTCTTTTGATGGGGGTCCGGTTTGAAGAAGAGCTGGAGTTAAAGACCTGGTGGCATAAAACCGGCGGCAGTTATCCCCAATCGGCAGAAGAGGTGATGCTCGGCTACCGGGTGGCTGATTTGCTGGGATTTAAAACCGGGGATACGATTCAGCTGTCAGGGCGGCCTTTCACCGTTTCAACGGTATTAAAGCCCACCGGAGGCGGTGAAGATGATGCCGTTATTGCCGATATTGCCGCCAGCCAGCAGTTGCTGGGCAAGGAGGGAAAACTGTCCATGGTGGAAATCGCCGCCTTTTGTCATGGCTGTCCGATTTCCGAACTGACGCTTCAAATTGCCGAAAAATTTCCCAACGCAAAAGTCACTGCCATGAAGCAGGCGGTCATGTCGAAAATGCAATCCATGGAAATGTTTAAATCTTTCAGTCTCGGGGTCTCCCTGATTGTTATCCTGATCGGTTCGCTTCTGGTCCTGGTCACCATGATGGGGTCTGTCAACGAACGGACACGGGAAATCGGTATTTTCCGGGCCATTGGGTTCCGCAGGGGGCACGTGATGCAGATTATCCTGCTTGAGGCTATGATTCTCGGTATTCTCGGTGGCATTATCGGTTTTGTGCTGGGTAATTTGATCGCCTGGCTGATCATACCGGTTGTCATGAAAGAAGGGGACTTTGCCGGTATCAATATGGAACTGGGTTTGGTTTCTATTCTGATGGCCGTGGCACTCAGCCTTCTGGCCAGCCTGTATCCGGCCTTTAAAGCCAGTAAAATGGACCCCAGCGAAGCGTTAAGGGCCTTATAAGGGCGGGAAAAGAGAATAATGAGACAAATTGACCATTTAATCCAGATCCATGATCTGGGTAAACAATACCTCAGCGGAGATATCCGTGTGGATGCCATAGACGGGATGAACCTGTCCATTGACGACGGGGATTTTATCGCCGTCATGGGGCAGTCCGGTTCCGGCAAAAGTACGCTTCTCTCCATCCTGGGCGGGCTCAACCATCCCAGCCGGGGAGAAGTCTATGTTGACTCCCTTGATCTTTATGCGCTCACGGCAGAACAGAGAGCCGACTTCAGGAGTGAGTATCTCGGGTTTATCTTTCAGTCCTTTCAGCTGGTTCCCTATCTCACGGTTCTGGAAAACGTAACGCTTCCCATGGCCGTGACCGGCCGGAAACAAAAGATCAAAAAACAGATGGCCCTTGAGGTGATCGAACGGGTGGGACTGATCGAAAAAGCCGGCCGCCTGCCGGACCAGTTGTCGGGCGGAGAACAGGAACGGGTGGCCATTGCCAGGGCCATTGTCAACAAACCCCCGATTATTCTGGCGGATGAACCCACGGGAAATCTGGACACCCATACCGCAAATGAGATCATGTTGCTTCTGAAATCTCTGAATGAAGAGGGGCATACCATCATTGTGGTGACCCACAATCCGGATGTGGAAACCTATGCCACCCGATGTGTCAATGTCCGTGACGGAAAGCTGCTTCTAAATTAAAGATTAAGTATTCGGAGATTAAATATCCTTTTAAGTATCCGGGCGGGTCAGTTCGAACGGGTATTGTAGAAATTTACGACAAACTGGATATGATCCTTCATGGCATTAAATGCAGCTTCAGGCTCTCTCTTTTGTATGGCGGATAAGATCTTTTCATGCTGTTTTAAAATAATGTGGATATTTTCCCGCTCCTGATAAAGGGATTCCAGGTTTTCACGGATACCGTGAAAAAGATAATCATAAAAATCGCGCATGATCATGATGTGAAGCGGATTTTTGGATGCATAGGCAATGGCCATGTGAAAGGTGGAATCCGCTTGACTGCCCAGCCGGCCGTATGCCTGCTCTTTTTCCATCTCTTTGAAACTCAGGGTCAATGCTGAGATATCATTTTCATCCGCACGCCGGGCGGCAAGGGCGGCGGCATTGCATTCCAGGCCCAGTCTGACTTCCAGAAGGGTTTCCAAGGAGATACCCTGGGCTTCTATGGCTTTGGCCAAGGGGTTTTGCAGATTGTCGTCATGGCTGCGGACAAAGGTTCCCTGGCCTTGCCGCTGGGTGATAAGGCCCATGTCGGCCAGGCGCTGGACCGCTGTCCGTATCGTGGCGCGGCTGACATTCATGGCCTCGGCCATCTCCCGTTCCGGCATTAACCGTTCACCCGGCTTGATTTTTCCCCTGAAAATCAGGTCTCTTAGCTGGTCAAAGACCTGATCGCTGATCCGTTTGGGTTTGATCGGTTTTAAGGATGCCGTCATTTTTTTTGTCCCGTTTTTTCTAGGGTTTATTTTCATTCTTATACTGAAATGGATGAGAAATAAACCCCAACGTTGCAAAAAGCGTGAAGGTTTCAGTTTCAAGGCGCCAGGGTTGCCGTGCAGGCCGTCTTTGTTCAGCTATTTCATTTTCCGGGTTCCAGGGATCGGGCATACAATTCCACGGGATGCCTGACTTTAATCCGTGACGATGACCTGGAGAGCATGTCACTGATTTGGATCATGCAGGCCGGACAGCCGCTTGCCACGGTATCGCATCCGGTATCTGCAATATTTTCCTGCTTGAGAGACCCGATACTGCTGGATATATCATAATGAAGCAGGTTAAAACTGCCCCCCATGCCGCAGCATTTGTCGGCATCCTCCATCTCTGTTAACTGATATCCGGCCGCTGTTAACAATTGCCGGGGCTGTTTAAAAATACCCAGTGATTTTTTGAGATGGCAGGGATCATGATATGTGACAACCGGCCCGTCGTCTTTTGTCTCCTTTTGAGGGGCTGTTTTGACTACATCCGTAAGGAACTGGTTAATATCCATTGTTTTTGCAGCCAGATTCCGAGCCGATTCGGTTACAGACGGGTTATGCCCGCTGTAAAGGGTCGGCCACAGTTTTTTTATCGTTGACGTACAGGTGGCGCAGGCCGTTACCAGGTAATCGAAATCTTCTTTTTCAAACCGGTCAAGGTGGTAGGCTGTCAGAAAATTAAACGTCTTTGCATCCCCGGAAGCCAGGGCGGGGATGCCGCAGCATCCCTGTGTTTCCGGAATGGTCAGCCCGACATTGTGATGGCTGAGCACCTTTACCGACGCCACGGCAATGTGGGGCATGATTTTGTCAATAATACACCCGGTGAACAGCAGCACCTTTACCCCGGAACCGGTGGAACGGACCTGCATCTTTTCCAGGGTTTTATGAAACGGGTGTTTGGCCATGGGCATGAAGTGCCTGTCATGGATTAAAGGCGAGACAAACCGGGCACAGGAGGTTGCCTGTTCATTCCTGTTGCTCCTGATTAAAAGATCCTGGAATTTAGACGCCCAGCCGGTCATGGCATTGAAGATCCGGGGGTTGGCCAGCATCTGCCTGAAAATCATTTTTTTGAAAAGGGAAAGGCCTTTATAGTCGGTGAGAATGGCCCGGGCCCGGATGAATATCTCAATGACATTGACGCCGGACGGGCAATTGTCGGCGCACGACCCGCAGAGCAGGCAGCGGTTCAGTCTCTCATTCACCCCGTCCGGCTCTGAGAAAATTTTTGATATCATGCCGCTTAATAGGGCCAGTTTTCCCCGGGCCACATCGGCTTCTCTTCCGGTCTGCTCAAACAGCGGGCAGACAGACTGGCACATTCCGCACCGGGTGCAAACCAGTAGCTGACCTTCCAGGTCCTTTACACGGGCTGCCAGTTCGTTAATCTGTGTCAATGGGTTCTGTCCTTTTGCCGGCTGCCGGGGGGCGACCGGCCATTTTAAAAATTAACATCGTGGTACCGGCTCTCTTTGCCGGGTATTCATTAAACCATATCACAAAATAAAAAGAGGTGACACCGATGATCCGCCGGCCATCAAGTTTTAACTCAAACCCGACGTTGCATACAAATGTTGTTTTATTTTAAAGGGTTGTTATAAGATGGGAAGGCTCCCAACCAAATAACGGATTGATTCAGGGCAATTGTAATTATAGGGCCGGTGGTTATATATATATTTAGTTACATCTTAACCATTTGGTTTGATGTTGAATAATAAGGAGGTGTGCCATGACAAGTATCAGCCGGATTTCAGCAGCAGATGCAAAGGCAGGCGTCGATGCGGGGCTATCGCTTCTGGTCTGTATTTATGATGATGATAAATTTCAGTCCCAGGCCCATCTTGAAGGGGCGGTTCCCATGAGTGAATTTTTAAAAATGAAGCCGGATCTGGATCTGGATACCCATATCATTTTCTACTGAGGGTGAAATAACGATTCTTCTGCGGCAGGTCTTGCCGCTCAATATATGCAGGATGGATACACCCGGATACAGGTTCTGGATAAAGGGATCAGCGGCTGGAAAGAGGCGGGATTCAATATACTGTAAAACGATGGGTCTTTTGTTGGAACCTGCCGTGGCAGATTCTGCCACGGCGGGTTCCAATGGTCTGATTATTGGGCGTTGGTGACCCCTACCTCTTCAAAGGTCTTAATATCCGCCAGTATCCGGGTGGAGAGATCGAGCAGTTCCATGCAGACGGCGGCGCCTGTCCCCTCCCCCAGTCTGAATTTCAAATCGATCAGCGGATCAAGGCCCAACCGCTCGTGCATGAACCGGTGTCCTTTTTCAACGGATTTATGGCTGACAAAGAGATAGTTTTTTGCACTGGGCGCCAGTTCACAGGCAATGAGTGCGCCGGCGGTTGAGATCAAACCGTCGCAGATCACCGGCACGCCCTTGGCCGCCGCTCCCAGCACAAGTCCTGCCAAAGCACCGATCTCAAGTCCACCCACTTTGTGCAGCACATCAATCGGATCTTCCGGGTCGGGCCGATGGCGGTCAAGTCCGGTCTGAATCACGCGAATCTTGTTTGCCAGGGCCTGATCGCCGATTCCGGTTCCCCGCCCGGTCAGGGCTTCCACTTCGACTCCTGAAAATGCGGCAATAATGGCGGAAGAGGGCGTTGTATTTGCAATTCCCATGTCACCGGTTCCCAAAAGATCCAGAGGGGTCTCTGCATCCAGTTCGTTAACCATCTCAATACCGGCTTCAATGGATTGAACGGCTTCCTCCCGGGTCATGGCCGGTTCTTTTGTAAAATTGGCCGTACCATGACGCACCTTTTTGTGAAATATGGGCAGATCCGGTTCAAAATCATGGTTCACTCCGATGTCCGCAGCCTTTACAATGGCACCGGCATGGTCGGCGATGACATTGACGGATGCCCCGCCGCCGGCAAAATTGTAGACCATCTGAGGGGTCACTTCCGCCGGGAACAGGCTCACCCCCTCTTCTGCCACCCCGTGATCTCCGGCACAGGTCACAATCCGTTTATTTGTCAGCCTGACGTCAATGGTTCCTTTGATGGCAGCCAGCCGGGCAGATACTTCCTCCATGATTCCCAGGCTTCCGGCCGGTTTGGCCTGGTTGGCAAGCCGCTCTTTGGCCCGGTGAAACGTATCTTCATCCAAAGATCCGGGGATGCTTGAAAGGGTCTGATCCAATAGTGTCATAAACTACCTCTTGTATGTAATATCTTTTTCAAAAACTTCCATGCCCTTTTTCATAGCACAGAAATCACCGCACATGGTGCAGGTCTCTTTTTTGGCAGGTGCCCGTTTTTCCCTCACCTTATTGGCAATCCGGGGAAAGAGCAGGTATTTGTCCAGATCCTCCCATCGCATATCTCTCCTGGCCATGGCAGCCTGTTTTTCATTTTCCCTTTGATCCGGATACTTTGAAATATCCCCGATCCGGGCAGCCAGCCGGGTGGCGCGAACCCCTTCCCGGACATCGTCCACTGTGGGCAGGGCCAGGTGCTCGGCCGGTGTGATGTAGCAGATCAGGTCCGCACCGTACCGGGCGGAGCTGGCCGCTCCAATGGCCGCTGCAATGTGGTCGTATCCGGCACCGGTATCACAGGGAATCGGGCCCAGCACATAATACGGTGCATTGCCGGACATCCGTTTTTCCAGCATGATATTCCCTTCGATTTCATCCATGGGGACGTGTCCGGGGCCTTCCACCATCATCTGGCAACCCATCTCCCGTCCCAGCTCGGCCAGTTCGCAATTGATGACCATTTCGGCCATCTGGGCCCGGTCATGACTGTCATGAATAGCCCCGGCCCGGATTCCGTTGCCCAGGGAAAGAACGGCATCATATTTTTTCATCAAAGCGCAAACCCGGTCGAATTCTTCGTAAAGCGGGTTCTCTTTTTTGTTGATATCCATCCAGGCCACCATGTATGTGCCGCCTTTGGAGGCAAGCCCGCCGTATCTGAATCCCTGTTTTCTCAACCGTTCGATGGTATACTGGTTGATGCCGCAGTGGATGGCCATAAAACTGAGCCCGTCCTCCAGCTGTTGTTCGATAAGGTCGAACAGGTATTCCGGATCCAATTTGGCCGGGTTTTTATATTTCCGGATGGTCTCTTTAAAGGCCTGGTAAAGCGGAACGTTTCCCACACCCAGATCGGTATTGGCAAGAACCGTTCTCCGGATTTCATCCATGTCGCCGGCTGCGGACAGTTCCATCAACGTATCTGCCCCTTCTTCCCGGGCCGCCTTTGCCTTTTCCACTTCAAGCCCGATGTCACAGATGTCCGAGGATGTGCCGATGGATGCATTGACTTTGGTTCTCAAACCGGTGCCGATTCCGGTCACGACCTGGTTGGGCCGGCCAGGGTTGCAGGGGATGACGATCTCTCCTTTGGCCACATGTTCCACGATAAACGATTCCGGAAGGGACTCGTTTTTTGCAACGATCTGCATCTCTTTGGTGATGGTTCCCTGGCGGGCATGTTCAAGCTGGGTTGTCATTCTAGTCTCCTCGCTAATTTGACGTCCTGCAGAATACAAAAAGGGTTCTGCAGGATGATAATCCTTACAAAACCCTTTTCCATCAGGTTTTACATCAAATAAATACCAGGCGCGTCTTCTGACTTCCGGCCTTAGACCTGCTCTTTTTAAGCCTTCCCTTTAAGCCTTGTCTTTAAATCTGGGGACTTAAAAGTGACCAGAGATGAAAAAAGCAGATATTTCCGGTTACAGCGGCGGGACCGTCACGGAATTTCACCGTGTTCCGTTTGCCGGGTATTCCAAACAATGCCATAGTCTATACACAATCTGATTGCCGGTTTCAATCTTTTTTATCCCCGGGTAAACGCACGCAGAACCGGCAAAGATTTTGATCACTCATAATATTAAATACTTGGTTCTCCATTAAAGATTTATCCGCGTTTGCCTTCATCATGTAACCACCTGAAATTCTTCGTTCTGAATTTTACATGCGTTGATCCTGTTTTCCCCCGGGTAAATACGTGACGTTAGCGACCCTTGCATAATGATAATAGCATAGCGTTTCGCAGACTTGACCAAGCCGTTTTACGTTTGGATCAGGGATAAATTCTTTCTTGTTTTCCATGATAACTATGATAAAAATTGTTCTAATGGAGCATGTGAAGGATGTTGATATATTATGGAAAATATTTGCAGAGATAAGGCCATCTGATGTAAATTTTCCAGGTAGTTCCTTAACTCAAACGTTATGCTTAAAATATGGAAAGTGTAAAGCAGTTTTACGCGAGTCTGGTACCCTTTTATCACTTGATCTATCCAAACTGGGACGCAAGTATACGGTGCCAAGCTTTCATCCTCGACAGCGTGATTAATGAGAGGTGGGGAAAAGTGTCTGAAATACTTGATGTTTCCTGTGGGATTGGTACTCAGGCAATTGGACTTGCCAAACTCGGTTACTATGTAACGGGTTCTGACTTGTCCCATGAAGAGATACAGCGAGCAGCACAGGAAGCGACTGTCAGAAACTTAATGCTTTCCTTGTCTGTGGCTGACATGCGTTACGCACATGACCACCACATGTCAGAGTTCGATGTTGTTATCTCGGCTGACAACTCAGTTCCTCACTTGCTTTCTGATGATGAGATCCTTGCGGCATTTCGACAGTTTTATAAATGCACGCGTCTTGGTGGCGGTTGCATTTTAACGATCCGTGATTACGAGAAAGAGGATCTATCCGAACAACAGGTGAAACCATATGGTATCCGGGAAAAAGATGGCGTTCGGTGGTTAATTTGGCAATTATGGGATCCTCACCCACCGACATACGATGTTTGTACTTTGTAGAAGACCGGGGTAAAAAGGAGTGTAAGACTCATGTCATGAGATCGACATACTATGCCATCGGAATTACACGCTCAATGGAGCTGATGTCGCTAGCTGGATTTAACGATATAGAGCGGATTGATGGCAAATTCTTTCAACCAATGATAGTAGGCACAAAAAGGGCATAACAAATTTTACACCCGAAAGCGTCGGTCAGCACCGTGATTATGAATAAAAAGGGTACACAATGAGAATCCATCATTTAGGGATAAGATTCGATTATATTTGGACATTGACCCACAAATATTGAAACACAGTGAATATTTGATTAGAATTCAAAAAGAAACCGCGAAAAAAGATGTGGGGATTAAAAGTGTTTAACCAGGCACGTGTACCCAAGCTGTATAAAGCGGTGATTTTATGGACCACCAAGGAGGCTAAAAATGACCAATACAGACCATATTCTCAAGGAAGCATCAGCTCTAAGTCCTTTTGAAAAAGCACAACTCATTGATCAGCTTATATCAACTCTTGATGAGCCGGATAAGAGAATGGATGAATTATGGGCGAAAGAAGCTGAGAATAGGATTGTAGCTTATGACCGTGGGAAACTCAATTCGGTATCTTTAGAAGAGGTCCTTCAAAAATACAGGCAAAATCCAGAATGAAGATAAATTTTCTTGAGATTGCTCAGATGGAGTTGGATGACGCCATCGAGTACTATGATTTCGAGGTGCCTGGGTTTGGAGATGCCTTTTTGGCTGAAGTTTTGAACGTTTTGGATAGGATTGGCCGTTTTCCCGAAGCATGGCACCCATGTTCAAAAAGAACAAGGCGTTGTCAAACTCGACGTTTTCCATACGGAATTGTTTATCAAATACGAGAAAAGGAAATTTTGGTTGTTGCGGTTGCACATCTTCATCGGAGGCCAGGCTACTGGGAAAATCGATTGTAACGGTCACCGAACCGGTCACTTGACGGGACGGGGCCGCCGGGATCGCAGCCGCCTTTTTCAAGCTCATTGGTGCGGCCGTCAGTTTAATCGTTATGATTAAAAAGGATACACAATGAGAATCCATCATTTAAGAAATGCCACATTTGTCATTGAATCAGGTGAACATTATATACTGATCGACCCAATGCTTGGGGCAAAAGGCTCTCTTCCTCCGTTTTCCCGTATTCGATTTAAATCATTAAAAAATCCTTTGGTAGACTTACCGCCGAACGCGGATTCGGTATTAGATAAAGTTACCAACTGCCTGATTACCCACAGCCAAAAATTTGGCATCAGAGCACTTCAGCATACAGATCATCTGGACATTCCGGGCGAGGATTTTCTCCGTGGGAAAAACACACCGATCGCTACACTTTCACGGGATGCAAATGTACTAAAAAAATACGGTTTAAACGTTCAGACCGAGCTGGAATACTGGAAACCACAACATCTGCTTGGCGGTGAAATTATTGCCATTCCTGCACTGCACGGCCATAGCTGGGTGAATACGCTTATGGCAAACGGTGCAGGATATTTTCTTCGGATCCCGGATGAGCCATCTATCTATATCAGCGGTGATACTGTTTTCACCCCTGATGTCGAACGAGTGCTAAGAGAACTTAAACCAAACATTGCGGTGATGGCGGCGGGAACTGCAACACTGGACATCAGCACACCAATTCTGATGCCAATGGATGAACTGATTCAATTTGTCCAGATCGCTCCAGGAAAGGTGATTGCAAATCACCTTGAAGCCCTGAATCATTGTCCAACCACCCGCAAACAAATGAAACAAGAATTAGAAAACAACGGCTTATTATCAAAAGTCTCTATTCCAAATGACGGTGATGTAATGACCTTTGAAAGAGATTGGAATACATAACAGATAAAGGATTTGTAACCGTGTATCATTGATTTTGATACTGAAAGTGCAAGGCTAAGACAAAAGACACCTATTCATGGAAAGTTTTTTAATATATAAACAGTCGGTTACGTGAGCCCGACCCAGAACCAGAAATGGTGTCATTTTTCAAGGAATATCTATGGAATATCTTGGGCCTCTTCAGGGTTTCATCACTGCTATAGTATTGTTTATATTTAGAGAAAAAGTCAGTGTGCTTGTACAAAAAGGGTTTGAACGTTTCCCAAAATATGAGGATGGGGTAAAATCAATAAATGTTTCATTCGAAGTTAGACCATCGCATATTGTAATCATTTCATTAATGTTTTTGTTTATATCAGTTTTAGGCTTTTTTGCTGTACTCTTTGGATGATTCGTTTTGGGATTCAGGTTATCAAAAAGCCCGAAACATAACAAATGAAGGACTATCAACCGTGCCGAGACACGAAACCAGGTGCTAATCTTGTGGTTCAAGAGTGTGGGGTCAGGCCTTGATATATAAGATGTACATGTTAAAAAGTGATGATTCAAAACCCTCTTTCCCTCATAATGTTAAAATAAAAAAAGAATGAAATTCAGTTTGACAAACCAGCTTAAATTAAAATAGGGTGTACGGATAATAGTTCACTGGGGGTGCCTTGATCAAAGGCTGAGAGAAGGTCTCACTTCAACCCTTGGAACCTGATACGGTTAATACCGGCGTAGGGAAAGTGCTTTCAAGTTTGACCCCTCTTAATACCGATTCCTTTCTTTACCATTTCCGGCAAAATTTAATGATACCGTTCAGGGATATTGATGTTTTTGTATTCGGAGGTGTTATGCAGATCAGACTGAACGGTAAAACGATCACAACAGACTGCCGGTCTCTCTCCCAGGTTATTCGCGAAACAGAATACGACCCCTCTTCCCTGATCGCCGAGGTCAATTTTGAGGTGGTCAGAGAGCCGTTGTGGAACGAAACAGCCATAAACGAGGGTGATCAGATCGAGTTGTTAAGTTTTGTGGGAGGGGGGTAAATGAAGGATTCAATTGAAAATGGTAAAAATGACGATCTTATTCTGGGCGACCGGGTGTTCTCCAGCAGGCTGCTGACCGGGACCGGAAAATTTTCGTCCAAGCACCTGATCACCCCCATGCTGGAGGTAAGCGGCTCGCAGATGATCACCGTTGCCCTCCGCCGGGTGGACCCCCGGGGAGAGGATGAGAATATACTGAATTTCATACCGGATACCGTCACCCTGCTGCCCAATACATCCGGTGCCAGAACGGCACAGGAAGCCGTCCGGATTGCCCGGATCGCCAGGGAAGCCGGATATGGCAGATTTATCAAGATAGAGGTGATTACGGATATGAAGTATCTGCTCCCCGACAATCAGGGGACGCTTGAAGCCACACGGATCTTGGCAAAGGAAGGCTTTGTCGTTCTGCCCTATATGATGCCCGATATCACCGTGTCCCGCCAGTTGTCCGACGCTGGAGCGGCAGCGGTTATGCCGCTGGGGTCTCCCATCGGCACCAACAGGGGGATCGAGATGGGGCCCATGATCCAACGGATGATTGAGGCCAGCCCTGTTCCCGTGATCGTGGATGCGGGCATCGGCCGCCCGTCCCATGCGGCAGAGGCCATGGAGATGGGAGCCGGTGCCGTCCTTGTCAATACGGCCATTGCCACCAGCCATGATCCGGTCCAGGCCGGCAGCGCATTTGGAATGGCCGTCCGGGCCGGCCGCCTGGCCTATCTGTCCCAAGTGGCCGGGAAGAGCGAATATGCCCGGGCATCCTCACCCTTGACCGGTTTTTTAAGGGACTAGACCATGTCGTTTTTAGAGCAGATCCTGGCGTTTGAATCCTTTGATTTTCATACCTATCTCGACCGTGTGACGGCACGGGATGTTGAAGATTCGTTGAAAAAAGACGATCTTAATCCGTTCGATCTTTTGAATTTATTGTCTGATCCGGCATCCGCCTATCTGGAGCCCATGGCACAAAAAGCCCGGGAAGTCACCCGGCAGTACTTTGGCCGGACCATCAGCCTGTATGCTCCTCTCTACATCAGTGACTTTTGTTCCAACCATTGCACCTATTGCGGATTTAATCACTCTTTTGGTTTTAAACGGACCAAACTGACGCTGAAACAGATTGATGCAGAGGCAAGGGCCATATCGGACAGCGGTATCCGGCATATTCTCCTGCTGACAGGCGAAGCCCCTTCTGAAACCCCGATGGATTATCTGACAGATGCGGT
>JANQML010000382.1 GCA_028280105.1 Desulfobacula sp.
TCCGGATTTCGCCCAGCATGTCCGAGGAATCATTGGAGGCGGAACCGTCTACGGCCAGTCCCACATTGATTCCTTTCTGCCGCATCTCCACCACCCGGCAGATGCCCGACCCCAGCCGCATATTGGATGTGGGACAATGGGCGATGTGAGTGCCGGTTTCTGCCAGAAGCGCCAGTTCGTCATCGTTGAAAAAGATGCCGTGAGCATAGGAGACATCCTCGCCCAGGAACCCGCATGCTTCCATCAATGCCAGGGGCCGTTTATTGTGGACCTTTAGACAATAGTCGTTTTCATCGGCTGTCTCCGCCAGGTGGGTATGGAGATGAACCCTGTTTTTCCGGGCCAGCCGGGCCGTCTCGGTCATTAATTCCGTTGTGACGGAAAACGGACTGCAGGGTGCCAGAATAATCTTCTGCATGGAAAGGTCGGAATCATCGTGGAATGCCCGGATCACCCGCTCACTGTCCGACAGGATCTGATCGTCTGTCTGGACCACGGTATCCGGCGGAAGCCCCCCGTCTTTTTTGCTCAACGACATCGATCCCCGTGTGGGCGAGAAGCGCATGCCCAGGGTTTGGGCTGCTTTGAACTGGGTGGCCGTGATGTCACACCCGATATCCCGGGGATAGAGGTAGTGGTGATCCGTGGACAGGGTGCAGCCGGTTTTGAGCAACTCCCCCATGGCCAGCAGAGACGAGTAAAAGACCGCCTCTTCATCAATATGCTTCCAGATCTCGTACAGATAAGTTAACCAGTCAAACAGCTTGGCATTCTGAACTGCGGGAATATTCCGGGTCAGGGTCTGGTAAAAGTGATGATGGGTGTTAACGAACCCGGGCAGGACCACATGGGTGGAGCAATCGATGATACGGCCGTTAAAACCGGCACCGGTTTTTCTCTCGATCTCAGCGACCAGATCCTTGCCTATGGCGGAAATCCGCCGGCCTTCGATGAGGATATCCGCATGTTCAAGCGAAGGGGTCTGGGCATCCGGCCAGATGTAGAGGCAGTTTTTCAGCAGGATATGTTGACCATTGTCTTTTTCCATATGCGTTCTCCCTTTACTGTCCATCATATCAGGTCCTGAATCTCAGGTTTCAAATCCATGTTTTTTATTCCAGGTCTCCCGGGTCCAGAACCGTTCCTTTAAGGGCGGTTAACAGATAGGCCAGTTCGGCTGCTTCGGCCAGATCAATCTCTCCGCCGTCCCGGTTTGTTGTCCCGGGTTTCAGATCAACGTGAGTCACCTCACACCCCTTTTTGTCCAGTGTTGCCGTCACCCGGTCCGACTCAAAGAGATAACAGCCGGATTTCTCAACAAGCGATACGGTTTTTCCGGCCTGTTTGAGATAAATACCGCTGCCGTCCATATAACAGGCATCAGATTCTTGCTCAAAATCCGTCCGGGAGAGATAGAATTTGGGTTTATCTTTATACGGAGACCCGGATGTGGGACAGAAGGTGGTGCAATTGCCGCACTCATTGCAGAAATCCCCGATATTGAGCACCTGATGGGGCTGCGTTACAGTGAATCGTCCGTTTTCTTCAATGACGGGTTTACCTGCCGTGATCGTCACCTTATAGGTGCCGGCCTTAAACAGATTAGCCGTGTAGCCGATATTGGCCCGGTTGGGGCAGACCGTTGTACAGATGTTGCAGACCGTGTCGCAGGCCAGGCACCGTCCGGCTTCGGCCATGGCCGACTCCCGGGTCATGGGCACGGCCTCCAGATCAAATCCGAACGTATCCGTTTCCGGGGAGGATTGGAAATCCGCACCATATTGGCGCCGGGCGATCTGCTGTTCAATCCGCGACAGATCCGGGCGGTAAGCCTGAACCGGTGTACTAAAGGTATTGTCTTTAATCGCCGCATCCATGACCATCTGCCGGGCAGCCTTCTGGCCGTCGGCGATCGCCTTGATCAGCGTGGATGCACCCCGGATGGCATCCCCGCCTGCATAAACCTTTTCCAGTTGAGATTCAAAGGTGACGGCATCCACATCCAGTTTTTTTCCTTCAATAAAAGGAATGACCACCTGCTGCCCGATGGCGGATATGATCGTGTCCACGGGTATGGTAAATGTGGAATCCGGTTTTTTAACCGGCCGGGGCCGTCCGCTGTCATCAGGTGCACCCAATTCCATTTCATGGCATTGGACCGCCGTTACCCGGCCGTCTTCACGAAGAACCGCTTCCGGGCTGACCATCTCTCTGATCTCGATATCTTCTGCAGCCACGGCCGCAATCTCTTCGCGGTCCGCCGGCATCTCTTCCATGCTTCTGCGGTAGAGAATCATTACCCGGCCGTCTTTGCCGGCCAGGCGCTTGGCCGCCCTTACCGCATCTATGGCAGAGTTGCCCCCGCCGACCACGGCAACGGTTTGACCCACCCGGGGCGGTTTGCCCCGCCGGACAGCGCTCAAAAATTCAAGCTGATCATAGACCCCGGTCCCGTCCGCACCCGGGATATCCAGCGGATAGGCTTTGGCAGCCCCCACAGCCACATAGACATAGTCAAAAGTCTGCCGGATTTTCTCAAACCCGGCCGTATCCACCGTTGAGTCATAATTGACGGTCACCCCGAGATTCACGATCCGCTGAATGTCTGCGGCAATGCTCTCATCATCCAGCCTGAAACTGGGTATGGCATCGGCTGCCATGCCCCCGCCAAACGGTTTGGATTCAAACAACGAGACCTCAAACCCGTTCATCCGCAAAAAATACGCTGCGGAAAACCCGGACGGTCCGCCACCGATGACAGCGGCTTTCAACCCGTTGTCCGGCAACGGTTTGGCCTCCGGTATCACCGGGGAGTGCTGCGCCACAAAGCGTTTGACTTCACGGATCTTCAAGGGTTCATCATAGTTGATCCGGGTACATTTCTGTGTGCAGGGATGGTCACAGACCAGCCCCTGGACATTGGGAAACGGGTTGGTGTGGTGAATGGCTTTTAAGGCCTTTTCAAAATCCCCTTTTGCCGTGTGGTACATATAGGCCGGGACATCCTGGCCGGCAGGACAGGTTCCTTTACAGGGGGCGGAAATGCAGTCA
>JANQML010000383.1 GCA_028280105.1 Desulfobacula sp.
TGATGAAGTCTTGAAAGCGTCTTTAAATTTAAAGCGTTTGTTGTATCGTCAAGTGATTTCATCTTTTATGATAAAATTTTTATGCAACGTTGAGGTTAAGATAGAATGACAGGAATGCATAAAATATTTTAAGGATTAAAATGCAACACAGGAGTCGGGCCTAAAGAGAATAGGAGCCATTATTCCAGGCTGGCAGCTACACCTTTTCCGGGGTCTTGATCATCGATTTGAGCTTTTCAGACAATGTGGCGACATCAAAGGGTTTAAAAATAAACTGATCACATCCCTTTTCCATCATCTTTTTAATCTCCGATTCATGGGAGTAGCCCGAAGAGATCAGTACTTTTACCCCGGGAGCTTTTTTCCGAATCTGATCAAACGTATCCTTACCGTTCATTTTCGGCATCACCATATCCAGCAGAACAATGTCGACGGTGACACCTTTCTCTTCAAGGGCAGACAAGGCTTCCGTACCATTTAAAGCCGTTATCACCTGGTAACCGAGGGTTTCAAGCATTTCGGAACAGACTTCAACCACCCCTTTTTCATCATCTACCAGAAGCACCGTTCCTTTACCGTTAAAAATCCTCTGTTTTTCTTCCACCATGGTAGCAGTACCCACCCGGGTTTGCCGGGCAGGTAAAAAGAACATGAACGAACTGCCCTGACCGGGCGTGCTTTTAACCTTGAAAATCCCGTTGTGGCCTTTTATGATTCCGTAGGCCGTGGCCAAGCCCAGCCCGGTACCCTGCTCCCGGGTCTTGGTGGTAAAAAACGGATCAAAAATTCGGCTCATGACCTCATCGGACATGCCGATCCCCGTATCGGACACGGTTATTTTTGCATAGGTTCCCGGTGGGTCCAGCCCATAGTCATCCAGAACGACATTCTCTGACCGGATGGTAATCTTACCACCGTCAGGCATGGCCTGCCAGGCATTGACAAATAAATTTAAAAGCACCTGTTTAATCTGTCCTTCATCCACTTCCGTTCCCCACAGATGCTTTTCAAGATATTGCTCGATGAGAATATCTTTTTTGGTCCGGCCAAACATCTTGGCCGACATTTTCAGCAGGTGGTTCAGGTTGATCAGGCTGGTTTCCTGGTAGGATTTCTGGGCAAATCCCAATAGCTGCTTGGCCATTTCAGCACCGGAAAAAACATACTCATCAATACATATTAGACGCTTATATTCCTCGCTTTCCCGGTCAAACCCACTTCTGACAAGAGAAGCATACCCCTGTATCCCCATCAGTATATTATTAAAATCATGTGCAATTCCACCGGCCAGGGTACCAATGGCTTCCATTTTCTGGGCCTGCCTGAGCTGGTCCTCTAAATTCACCCGTTCAGTGACATCCCGTGCCACGGCATACACGCCTTTAAACTCTGCTCTGTCATCACTGGCAGGCAGATGAATCGGGGTGGCTTTAAGTTCCATGAAGGCAAAACTATCATACGGGTTCAACGAAGTCGTCATGCTTTCGGCTTTTTTGAACCTGAAATGCATACCGTCGTTAATCCGGCTTTCAAATTTATCAAATCCGACCAGACCAGATATCTTTGACAGATCCTCCTTATGGATGATCCGGGCAAAAGCGGTTCCGATCAACTCTTCTTTTTTAAATCCGAGGACGGTTTCAAACTGCTGGTTTACAAATGAGAAACATCCCTGCTCGTCCAAGGTGAATATCAGATCCGGCGAATTGTTGACCATATACTCATACCGGCGTTCAGACGCTTCAAGACGGGCCGACACCGCTCGCTTGTCTGCTATGAGTTTTTTTTGTGCCAGGGCATTTTGAACCGTTTTCAGAAGATCGGTATACTCAAAGGGTTTTTTAAGATAATCCCAGGCACCGGTTTTAAGAGAACGGATGGCGGATTCAACCGAGGCATATCCGGTGATCATAATGATCAATACATCCGGATCCACACGCAGGATATGTTCCATAACCTCGTACCCGTTCTTACCCGGCATATTGACATCCAGCAAAACCACATCATAGGTTGCGTTTTCAAAGGCCTGTATGGCTTCATTACCGCCATACGCTGCTGTTGCCTGATACCCCTCCCGTTTTAAACAGAGAAGTATGTTTTCTACAATCCGTCTTTCATCATCTACAACGAGTATCGTTTGAGAACTCATAGGCTATCCGTTTAAGGTTAATCCCACGATTATTTCACTCGCTTAAAGGTGATTCAGACACCTTTGAACGTTCATGGCAAACAAGACCGCGCCGTAAACAACGGTCTGCTTCGTTTTCCGTTTCATCCGCGCTATATCCGGTTGAAAACTGATCTTTTAATTCCATCTTCCCACCACTGCGTCTTAGAATATTTTTCGGCATCACATCGACCCGGCTTAAATCCCAAGACATCCTGAGGCCTGGTTTCATCTGAAACAATTGTCCCGGATTTCTGGTAGTCGATACCGCACATTCAAATAAATATATCTTTAAAACTCTCTTAAATTTTTATATTAAATTACACCTTACAGGAGTAATAACCCCTATTGTATAACCACCTGCAAAGTGAAAAGTCAATAATATCAATAAAATTTTCACGGTGAACGCTTGGAAACAGATGAAAAAATATTGATAGAGTGATCCAAAAATAAATACAACCGAAATTATACTCACATCTTGATTTGATTTAGAAAGAATTCACCGTGTAACTTTTCTTGACAAGAAGCATATTCCTATCCTATCATATGCTGCCGGTTTCGGGCTTGCACTGATCCTGTTTGCAGGTGTCCGGTAACGCGTCAATATTGCCAGGGTTCCCGGAGCACTTCAGGAGACCCCGGCTTGTAACGGCAGAGACTATTGCAATGACCTTTATGTCATTTAAGGGCATGGTTTAAACAGAAAATGGAATAAACCTGATGAATTTGATGTCTTTGAAAGGGAACATTCCAAATAACATAAGGTGATACTATGACTGCTTTATTTCTAATGTTAGGTGTAGGTGCTCTTTGCGGCATCGTGCTGAGCCTCGCCTCCAAGGTTTTCTATGTGTACGAAGATCCGAGAATCGCGCAGGTGGAATACAATCTGTCCGGTGCCAACTGCGGCGGATGCGGCTATGCAGGATGTTCTGCAGCGGCTGCCGCCATTGTCAACGGAAAAGAACCCGTCACCCTGTGCATCGTATCCAGCAAGGACGATGTGGAAGAGGTGGCAAAGGTTATGGGTGTGGATGCAGGCGCTGCTGAAAGCCCGTTGTCCATAAACCTGTGCGACGGCGGCAATCGTGCCGATGACAAATACCATTATATTGGTGTCCAGTCCTGCAAGGCCATGAATAGCGCATTTGGCGGAAAGCGGGTTTGCAGCGTCGGCTGTATCGGCCTTGGCGACTGCGTGAAATCCTGCCAGTTTGATGCAATTGAAATCGGCCCTAAAGGTTACCCGGTGGTCAATGATGCCAAATGTGTGGGCTGTGGTGCCTGCGAAAGTGCATGCCCTAAAAATATTCTTACCGTACGCACCATGAGCCAGCGTCTGCTCACGTTTAATGATGAAGACGGGGCACTTGCACCCTGCCGGCAGACCTGCCCGGCTGAAATTAATATCCCCGAATATATCGACAATATCCGCAAAGGGGATTATGCTGCTGCGGTCAATACCATTCGCGAGCGTAACCCGCTGCTGTTGACCTGCGGCAGGGTATGCCCCCATCCTTGCGAGGACTACTGCCGCAGGGCCATTGAGGACGATGAGGCGGTCTCCATCAACCAGCTCAAACGGTTTGTAGCAGACTGGGAGATGAACTCTGGAGAGCGCCTGCCCATCTCCTGCGCTCCGGATACAGGCAAAAAAGTCGCCATCATCGGCGGCGGTCCTGCCGGCGTGAGCGCGGCTTACTTTCTGCGCCGCCTGGGACATTCCCCCACCATTTACGAGGCCATGTCCAAACTGGGCGGTATTACACGCTACGGTATCCCTGAGTACCGTCTGCCTGACGAGGTGCTGGACTGGGAGATCGAAGGCATTCTCAACCTTGGCATCGACGTGCATTACAACACAAAGCTGGGTGAAGACTTTACCATTCAGTCTCTGCGTGAAGAGGGATATGAAGCCATCTTCATGGGAATCGGTGCATGGAAAGACTACACCCTCGGCATTGAAGGCGAAGATGCTGAAGGCGTTTTGCAGGGTATCAGTTTTCTATCCACCGTGGCCAACCATCCGGAAAAAACATACCCCGTCGGCAAACGGGCCGCTGTGGTTGGCGGCGGCAACTCGGCCATCGACTGTGTAAGGACCTTAA
>JANQML010000004.1 GCA_028280105.1 Desulfobacula sp.
ATTTTGTGTGTGTTTTCGGTGGCTGGTTTTTTCAAACGGTTATTCCAAAATCCGGACCGAGTATGCGGACAACCCGTATATCCAGCTCCGCCGGGAAGAATACCCCTAAGACAAAAAGATGAAAGTATATAAAAATTAAAAATCTTCAGGCAGGAGCCTTGCCCCGTGGATTACGGCGATAACATCAATCTGGCCGGGTTTGATCCGATAGATAATCCGGTATGGCTTTTCGATCAGTTCCCGGATATCTTCGGCATCATACTCGGGTACTTTCCTTCCGGATAAGCAGTGTTCGGCAATCTGTTCGGTACGGCGGGTGATCCGATCGATTATTCGCCGGGCATAGGTGGGAGAATTGAACGCTATGTATTCATAGATATTGGCAAGATGGTCAATGGCGTTCTCAGTCCAGTGAACCCTCATTTACTCAGCCCGAATCTTTTACGGACTTCTTTAACATCCACCGTACGGCCTTCGTCACTGTCTTTTATACCGGCTTCAAGGGTCTGCCGCACATAAATCTGGTACATCAGGTCATCCCAGGTGGCCTGGTCAGGAAGTCGGTTTAATATTTTATAGGCCTCTTGTTTTATCCCTTCTGTCTGCATGCTTTATCTCCTTTAATCCTAAATCCACCATCAAATTTTCGTATATATGGTTTGAGTCATGGGTTTCGTACTATCCCTGGCCATCCGCAAGGTGCCGGATGCAAGGCGGCAAGGAGTGACGACTGAGGCGTATCAGCCATACTCCGCAGGGAGGAACGACCGCAGGCAACGTAGCAGGCGGTGCCTTGATGGTGGATCAGGGTAATTTGCATCCATTGACATGACACGGGCCATCCTGTTATTCATGATCATGGCATCCAATATTTTAAGCACCGCGTCCTGTTCTTCAACATCAAAATGTACAATCTCTTGGAATCGTTTTATGGACTTATTGTTATGAAGTTCGGTCATGTCTTCATCCTTACATATTGGTCTTATCTCCTATGCCATTGTTTTTTTTGAAATGATTATAATACAGGGTCTAAAAACGATATTGATATATTCGTATTCTACAAATAGTAACATGCTCGTAAAATGATTAAAAGTTTTTCTTGGCAATACATACAATTGTACAATTGGGGTCAGAGTAGAATGGCACTAGTTTTATGGAAGCTTAATCCATGACACAAAACTTTGAAAACTCCCCTGTTGAGTGGCATAACGATTCCAAATAAGCGGTTCAACGTTTTCATTTGGATTGTTTGACATTCCATATGCGTCGTTGTATCATCCATGTAAATCATTAATACAGGTTTCTGATATGCATGAATATATCCAAAGAGAGAAAGAAAAGAACCTACACAATGCACTCTCTCGTTCACCGGCTGTAGCCATTCTTGGTCCCAGGCAATCCGGTAAATCAACAACAGCAAAAATGCTTCTCAAGAAGAAATCTTCCGTTTATCTTGACTTACAGGACCGGGTTGACCGGAATAAATTGTCAGAGCCGGAGCTTTTTTTCGATCACTACCGAGATAAGCTCATTTGCCTTGATGAGATTCAACTTCTTCCGGAATTCTTTTCTGTTCTCCGATCAGAGATAGATAAAGACAGGAGACCGGGGCGATTTTTAATTCTGGGGTCTGCTTCCCGGGACTTGATCAAACAATCAACAGAATCTCTTGCGGGCCGTATCGCTTATATTGATCTGACACCGTTTATCGCTAAAGAAGTCGCTGACATGACTAAATGGTCGGATATTTGGCTTAAGGGCGGTTTTCCCGAAAGCACTCTCGCTGGAAACGATGCGGACAGTTTTGATTGGCGTCTTGATTTTATTCGGACATTCATGGAACGGGATATTCCAAATCTGGGATTCAATATCCCGGTCCCGGTAATTGAGCGATTATGGCTGCTTCTGGCCCACTACAACGGTCAAACTGTAAATTATCATAAGCTGGCAGCGGCAGCTGATATATCGATTCCGACTTTTAAAAAATACCTGGCAATTCTGGAACAAACTTATATGGTTCGCTTATTGCCGCCTGCGGAAACAAATTTAAAAAAACGATTGATCAAATCTCCTAAAATCTATTTGCGTGATAGTGGAATTCTCCATGCTTTACTCGACATTGAGCAGTATGATTCTTTGCTGGCCAATCCGATAGCCGGTGTGTCGTGGGAGGGTTTTGTCATTGAAAATATAATTATGGAATATGATCGCTGGCATCCCTCTTTTTTAAGAACATCCAATGGCGCTGAAATAGATCTCAAGTTGGAAAGAGCGGGTCAACAGCATCTTTTTGAATGCAAGCTTTCAAAGGCTCCAAAACCTTCCCGTGGATTTTATGAACTGGTTGATGCAATAAAACCTGATTCAGCATGGGTTATTGCTCCTGTTGATGAGCCCTATGAGATCAAAAAAGGAATTTATGTCTGCCCACCTGCCGCCTTTAAAATTTAAGGGCCATGGTAATTCTAAAATCCCCAATAGGGCGAAGGATTTTTGCTCGACTTCAAGGCGTATCAATTGGAGTGAAATATGTGCCGATTGATGCAACGAAGAAAGCGGGCAAAAAGACAAGTCCTGTGGTGGATTTTATTGTTTCCATGGCCCT
>JANQML010000005.1 GCA_028280105.1 Desulfobacula sp.
TGCAATAGAGCTAAAATGGTTTATTGAACCAGCTGAAGCAAGAGAAATATTTGAGCGTTCTTTAGAACTACAGAAGGGAATACGTCAGATTCAAAAAGTTAATAAAGCCTTCCATGAGGGGGATACAAAATTACTTGAAAATATATTAAGTATAAACAAAGATTATGATTTTCTCGGTATTGTTGGACCTCGAAATTGGATAGGTCATTTTGATGTTCAAGACGAGGAAATTCCGATCATAAAAATTTGGCATCTTCTAGAGTTAATTAAAGAAAATGGATCACTTAAAGAAATTATTTCTCTTTTAAAAAACAGAAAATATTTACCAGTCCATGGTGAAAATTATCGTATTGAGCCAATAACTGTTGAGTGCGGTAACTGGAAATGTGATTGGTATGGCATAGGTGTTTTAGACGGCTATACAAAATATTCATATAAGTAGATTCATGTTGATTCAGACGAACTCTATTAATAATCAAGGTTACTTGCATTGTCCTGAATTATAAGGATCTTCATGCATTCAAAGGGTATTTTTTTGTCCACAATGAGTAACACTAAAGCGTTTACTGATGGTATAAAAGCTGATCAAACTGGATTTAAGAACTGTAATGACTGGCGGATCTATTGTTCCGTAGTCATTTTTTTATCGTCTCAAAAAACGATCGTTTGATGATACTGGTTTCAGCATAATTTGATGAAACGGAATTTCAATACTTTTCGGATCTCAAATCCCATCTTGCAAAACAAAGTTCCATAAACCTATGAAGTGGTAGGATTTTTTAGATGGTTTATAGAAACGTTTAAATCTGGCCAGAAGCAATGAATACCACCAGTAAACTGGTGGTATCGGGAGCCCCTCTAAAAGGGAGGTCTCACACCAGCCATTTTCCGATTCATTCAGATTATGCCGTGTGTTAATCGTTGGTTTTAATAAATTTTAGATATATCGGTGCAGAAAATTTTCACCCCTTAATATATATCAGATGAGCCGCAGAGACGGGAAATCTGATTTTCAAGACCGTTTTTTTCGCGTAACAGCGATATGGATTCACACCTTTCAAATGGATCGATAAGGCCGGTTTCCCTTTTGGATTAAAAAACCGGGCAGATGCCCTTGATAATATGAGAAAGATGAGGAAAAGAAACCGCTTTTTTTGCAGTATCAGTGTATTATATTAAAAAGTCATTTTTTTATGCTGCGCTGATGTCTATCCCGGTCAACCCGGCTTCAACCAGTTCAAAACAGGCCCTGGGATTTTCAAGGGGCATCAGGTGGCCGTAATTCAGATCTTCTTTAAATACCGTGTCCGGCGAACAGACCTGCCACTCCTCCCACCAGGATGCCGTGAAAAAGATGGAAGGGTTGGCGCGGATGGCCACACAGGGCAGTTTTATCCGTTGGATCAGGCCAAAGACGTTGGGGGGACAGGTGTAATTGTGGGCCTCCCATAGCTTTGGGAAAGCAAGCGTGTAATCACCGCCCTTCATCCGGATAACCCCGTGTTCGGCCATGGCTGAAAATGCGGCATCGTCAAATCGCTGATACCCTTTAAATTTTCGGATATAGGCGTCATAGTCCTTCCGGGTGGGCCAGCGGTCCGGCTTGCTCAACGTGCTTTTTGCAAGCCGGGTATGATTCATCACGGATTTGGGCAGCAACCGGGCCAGCGATGCAATGGGCTTGGAGACCATGGCCGGTTCGATGAGAACCAGGGCTTTAAACAGATCCGGCCGTTTATCCGCCGCCATAATGGTGGCGGTCGCTCCCATGGAATGGCCCAGCCCGATCAACGGTTCTTTATATTGGGTTTCAAGATAGGCGATGAGATCATCCGCATAGATCTGCCATCCTTTTGTCCGGGGCGGCGGGCCGATATTGGGCCAGGCAGCCCGCATTTCAAGCGCGCTTAACCGGTATTTTTGTGATAATAATCTTAGAAAAGGGGTATACACGCCTGTGGCAAATCCATTGGCATTATAAAAATGGATGGGTTCACCCGTGTTGCCGAATGTCCGCCATACGGCATTTGGCGGTAATTTGTGATTCAAATCCAATGAGTTGTCATTCCTTTCCGGTACAATTTTCAACAGTCAAGATTCAATCTGCTATGCCTTCCCATTCAAGGGCAGTAAAATTTAACAGAATGATAAATTTAACGGGCAGTACATTTTCCGGTCCGACTCTTTCAATATAGAGGCAACCATATCACTTGAACGTTTTATCTGCAAACGTGACAGGCGGCAAGGGCCGGAAACCGGATCATACGCCTTGTTCTAAAGAAGTTGCAGCAGATCCCCCCCATCAACCGAAGCCTATTGAAGATGACATTTGAATCATCAACACACGACAATGCCATGGCCCGGTTCATTTATCAAAATAAGAATTTGTTGATTTGTGATACTTTTGTGAAGATTCCACGACCTTTCCGTGATGTTTGATACCTAATTTAACCGTATGACCCATTTATAATGAAAGGAGATTCATCATGAAAACCCAAAAAATACATCGTATCCTTTTCATGGTTCTGACCGGTTTTACCTTGGCGGTCGGACTGGTTGCCTTTGCCGGGAATACCCCGTCTGAAAGGACAACCATGGAGAAAAAGAAATCCTCCCATATGGATGATACCGCTGAGCACCTGGGGGACCACCTGGAAGTGGCCACGTTTGCCGGGGGCTGTTTTTGGTGTACGGAAGCAGATTTTGAAAAGGTAAACGGTGTCAAAGCAGCGGTTTCCGGATACACCGGCGGTGGAGAAACCACCCCGACCTACTCTTCGGTATCTGCCGGAAAAACCGGTCATACAGAGGCGGTCCAGGTGTTTTTTGACCCGGAAGTCGTAACCTATGACACCCTTCTTTCCGTATTCTGGCGCCACATCAATCCCACAGACCCGGGCGGGCAGTTTGTGGACCGGGGGCCCCAGTACCGGTCGGAAATCTTTTATCACACAGACGCACAAAAAGAGAAAGCCCTTGCCTCCAAAAAAGAACTGGCAGCCTCCATGGTCTTTGATAAACCCATTGTCACCCCCATCACCCGGTTTGAAACCTTCTATGCGGCTGAACCGTACCATCAGGACTATTACAAGAAAAATCCCCTGCGTTACAAGTATTACCGGAACGGGTCGGGCCGGGATCGGTTCCTGAAAAAAACATGGAAAGGGATGCCCATGAAAAAAGAGACGGACATGAACGCGTCCACCCCCGCATCCACCCCGAAAAAGGTATGGTCGCGGCCGGCCCCGGATCAAATCCGTGAGATGCTCACCCCGCTTCAATACCGTGTCACCCAGAAGGACGGAACAGAGCCCCCGTTCGAGAACCGCTACTGGGATAACAAAAAAGAAGGAATCTATGTGGATATTGTATCGGGAGAGCCCCTTTTCAGCTCCACGGATAAATACAAATCCGGAACCGGATGGCCCAGCTTTACCCGTCCCCTGGAACCGGATCATATTGTGGAAAAAGAGGATTATGCCTTTTTCATGGTCCGTACGGAGGTGCGGAGCCGTTACGGGGATTCCCATCTGGGCCACGTGTTTGACGACGGCCCTGCCCCCACCGGTTTGAGATACTGCATCAACTCGGCCGCCCTCCGGTTTATTCCAAAAGAGAAACTGGTATCCCTGGGATACGGCCAATACGCCAATCGGTTTTGACACCGGGCCCTCTTTCCTCTTCCGTAACCCAAATTCACCATCAAATTTTCGTATATATGGTTTGAGTCATGGGTTTCGTACCTTCCCTGGCCATCGGCAAGGTGCCGGATGCAAGGCGGCAAGGCGTGACGACTGAGGGCGTATCGGCCATACTCCGCAGGGAGGAACTGCCGCAGGCAACGCAGCAGGCGGTGCCGTATGGTGGACCCGGGTTTGTGTGCGGCTTGACTTGGTTTAAAAAAGGTCCTACAACCAGGCAGGCGGACACACAAACAAGAGAGTGGCATTTTGGACCGGAAAATTTTAGTTATTGAAGACAATCAGGATCTTTCCGAGCTGATCAAGCTCCATTTTGAAAATGAATCCTGGCAGGTGGAGCCGGTATTTGACGGACCGACCGGATTCAGAAAAGCGCAAACCTTTGACTACCACCTGGTGATTCTTGATATCATGTTACCGGGAATGGATGGATTGGAGATTCTTAAACAGATGCGGGCCGAACAGATCCACACACCGGTTATAATGCTCACATCCAAATCATCGGAAATCGACCGGGTGATCGGGTTGGAATTCGGCGCAGATGACTATGTGACCAAGCCCTTCAGTGTCAGGGAGCTGGTGGCCCGGGTCAAGGCGATTTTTAGGCGCATTGACACATTAAAAAACCAGGATATTGAAGAAAAAAAAGCCGATATTATTGCCGGAGACCTGACCCTGATACCGGGCAAACGCCGGTTGCTGATATCGGGCACCCCGGTTGAGTTGACCGCAAAAGAATATGATCTGCTCTATTTTTTTGCCGCTCATCCCGGAAAGGTGTTTAACCGTTCCCGGCTCCTTGACCAGGTCTGGGGATACAGCCATGACGGATATGAACATGTTGTAAATTCAAATATCAACCGGCTCCGGGCCAAGATAGAACCCGACCCGGCCAAGCCCGAATACATCCTGACGGTGTGGGGGGTTGGTTATAAATTCAGAGATACGATATAAAAAGGGCTGAAGAGCGGATATGTTTAAATCCCTGTACTCAAAAATTGCAGCCGGACTTGCGATCCTCTTTTTACTGACCGGCCTGATTTTCATATTTGTTACTGTTTTTTCAACAGATATGTATCAGCAGGAAGTGAACCAGAAACTAAATGATTCCCTGGCCGATCAGATCGTAAAAGAGTGGTTGCTGATGGAGCAGGGAAAGGTCAACACCCATGCGTTGAAAGAGATATTTCACATGCTGATGGTGATCAACCCGGGCATTGAAATCTATTTGCTCGACCCGGATGGAAACATATTAACGTATTCAGCCCCCAAAGGCAGTGTTAAACGGGATAAGGTGAGTCTGGAGCCCATTTTTGACTGGATGAACCGCAAGGATTCGGTGTCACCGATCCAGGGCGAGGATCCAAAGAGCCTGGTAAGAAAAAAAGTGTTTTCAGCCGCTCCCATCAAGCGCAACGACCGTCTTGAAGGATATCTTTACGTGATTCTCGGGGGAGAACAATATGACAGCGTGGTGGATAAGCTCAAAGAGAGTTATATTATCCAGTTAAGCGCCTGGATGATTCTTGCCGGGCTGCTGTTCACCTTTGTCAGCGGGCTGGTTCTGTTTGCCCTGCTCACCCTGCGATTGAAAAAGCTGGACCGTATTATGGATGCGTTCAGATCGGAAAGCCGAATGGAGCATCCGGATATACCGGTAAAAGAAAACAGGATGCCGACGGATGAAATCGACCGGTTAACCCAGACCTTTCAGAAGATGGCCGCCCGGATCGAGAGCCAGATGGATGCATTGAATGCATCGGATAAAATGAGAAGAGAACTGGTGGCCAATGTGTCACACGATCTGAAAACACCGCTGGCCACGCTTCAGGGATATATTGAGACCCTTTTGATCAAGGAGAATCATCACTCTCCGGAACAGCGGCAGCAATACCTTGAGATTGCCATCAAACATTGTCAGCGATTAAACCACCTGGTAAGCGACCTGCTGGAACTGGCACAGGTGGAGTCTGCCCGGTTTAAAATCCGGCCCGAGGCATTCAACCTGGATGAACTGGCCGGAGACATTGTTCAAAAATTCACCCTGAAAGCCCGGGAGCGACAGATCCGTCTCGAGACAAGGTCCCGGCAGGAAAGTGTTTTTGTCATGGCAGACATTGCCCTGATAGAGCGGGCCCTGGAAAATTTGATTGAAAACGCCCTGCGCCATACCCCGGAAAACGGCCGGGTTTCTATTGATATTTCACATCCCGGGGAACAGGATCTGATGGTTTCCATTACCGATACCGGGCCCGGTATCCCGGAAGATCAACTGAAATATATTTTTAAACGGTATTACCATTCCGGCAAGAGTAAAGACGGCGGCAAAAAACATCTGGGACTGGGTCTTGCCATTACCCGGCGGATCATTCAACTTCACCAAAGGGAACTGAAGGTAAAGACGGAACCGGGTAAAGGCACCTGCTTTTCCTTTCATCTTCCGGTGGCCGGAGCCCCTGCCAACCCCATGGGTTAAAACGCACGGGATATTCGCCTGATTAACCGCATTCACTAAATGCAACCGCTTTACGCAGAACCGGGCAGCCTGTTCAGTTGCAAACAGACTGCCCGATGGAAAGAATCGGATTGATGTCCGGGTCAAATTATTCTTTTCGCCTCGTAAATCCGGCAAGGCCCAAAAGTCCTGAGGCAAAAAGGATGATGGTCCCGGGTTCGGGCACGGCTGATGCACTTGATATCCGGAGTCTATGGATAGTCCATCCGGGTGGGCCGGACAACCATATCACAGACATGGACGTGCGGGGGCCGGGAGACGATATAGTAAACCGCATCGGCAATATCGGTCACGGCCAGTACCGGGCCGTACTTATCCACCATGGTCGTTACCATCTCTTTATCATACCCGGCCGCGGCCTGGAATCCGCTCAAAGCCAGTCCCGGTTCCACCAGGGAAACCCTTACGCCCAAAGGGCTGACTTCCCGGCGCAGGCCTTCGGCCAGGGAATGGACTGCAGATTTCGATGCCCCGTAAACCGCGCTAAAGGGGGAGATATTCCGGCCCGCCACGGAACCGATAATAACAATATCCGCTGCCTGATCCGGAAAATCATCACTCTGTTTTTTCACCATCTGTCTGGCCGCCTTTTGCAACAGCATTAAGGTACCGGTCACATTGACATCCAGCATATCCTGAAATTGATCCAGATCCGCATCTTTTACCGATCCGCCAAGTCCCCTGCCCGCATTGGCCACCACCACATCCGCCGGTCTTTTAAATCGATCCACCGCAGCTGTAAACAGGCTCTCCAGAACGGCATCGTCCGACGCATCCCCGGACAATCCGTAAAAGGCGTTTCCCAGATCCTGCTCCATTTTTGCCAGCATCTCTTTATTCCGGCCAGTACCCACCACACCGAATCCGGCGGAAATAAACTTATTGGCCACAGCCTCGCCAAAGCCGGAAGTACTGCCTGTTATAATTGCGATTCGCGAATATCTGCCTGACATGGGAACTCCTTTTTAAAAACAATTTTTGGCAAACAGGCCTTTGGCAGACGGGATGAAGATCAAACTGCTGCCAAAGGCTTATAAGGGTTACAGGGGTTTTACCGGAATACAGATATCAACGATATGATGTCCGTCGGGATGATCTTTGGGGTCATTTTTATAGAGTTCATAGCAAAGCCTGTCGTCGGGCTGAAACCCGCTTTCCGGCAGCCATTCTGAAAAGACCATATTCCAGGCCGGTTCATAGTCCTCACTGCCCGTCAGTTCAAATCCTGCCACCGCAAATCGACCGCCGTCAATCTTCATGGTGCCGATTTCCCCGTCAACCGGGGTGCCGTCCGGCACAGTGATACAGGCGGATACCCGAAGCTTTTCCTCTTCCGTTATCTCCGGATCATCATGATAGACGGACATCACTTTTGTATCCGGGCCGATCAGGTCACGGGGTCCAGCCCAGTTCATCAATCGGGTAAACAAATCGTCAAACACCCGGCTGTCCCCTTTATAGGGCCCGATGTGCCTGACATAAGCGACCTGAACGTCCGGCATCTCTTTTACTTCTATGTTGAGCAGCTTTTTATCTCTCATTTCAATCCTCCAGTTAAGGGTTTGGGTTGTGCTGTCAACATACCGGGTGACCCGGGGTATTTCTTCACATTTTTTGCGATTGGCTTTGCAATTCTTGCTATGGGATCGTTTTTTGCCGGCCCGCCACTGACTGGCACTCATGCCGAAATGATTTTTAAACGAGCGGGCAAAGGTGGCAGACCCTGAAAACCCGGTATCCAATGCAATTTCGGTAATTGATTTTCCCGGATTGGCAGCCAGCTGGGCCGCTGCTTTCTGTACCCGGACCCGGTTAATAAACTGGTTCAGGGTTTCCCCCACGATGGCCTTAAAGATTCGATGGAAATGAAAAGGGGAAAAACAGGCCACATGGGCCAATTTTTTCAGCGTCAATTCCCGGTCCATGTGGGTTTCGATATAATCAATCACCCGGTTGATGCGGGAGATATATTCCGCTCTCGTGGACGGGACCGGGTTGTTTTTATCAGATCCAGACATCATTTTCAGCTGTCAGCCCGCCCCCGCTCCCGCCGGTATTCACCATCCCTTCCGGTTCCACCAGCATGACATGGCACTCTTCTTTGGCAATTGGCCGGTGCGCCACCCCTTTGGGGACAACCATCATCTCTCCTTCAGCCAGATCGACCACACTATCCCGGAATTCGATCTGCATTGATCCTTTGATCACGATAAAGGTTTCATCCGTATCCTTATGATCATGCCAGATAAATTCTCCCTTTAGTTTTGCCAGTTTAAACTGGTAGTCGTTCATTTGAGCCACCACTCTCGGAGACCAGTGGTCTTTAAATTTTGAAAATTTTTCTTTAATGTTGATCGGTTTCATAACTGCCTATTCCACCGTCTATTTATATGCGTTTTTTAATTTTTCCCGGATGGCAGCCGGGCGGTAAGGCTATGATTTCGTACCGTACAAAATACCGGACTGATTCGGTCCTTCAAAGGGATGCCGGGTGATCTCCGTGATTCCGTTGGCCCTGAGCATTTCCGTCAGTTGTGCCTGGGAATACGATTGACCGCCATGGGTGCCCAGCAGCATATTAATGGAAAACAACGCCGGAAACAGAGGCCCGTCCATGGTGTTGTTTAATATAAATTCATGGATAAAAATTTGACTCCCCGGTTTGAGGGCAGAAACGGCTTTTTCAACCACCTCTGCTGCCATATCCGGGTCCAGGCCGTGGAGGATATGGGACAGCCAGGCAACATCATATTCGCCCGGCCGGGGAAAGGGTTCTTCTTCATAATCCCCTGCAATAAATTCCACCCGGTCGCTTACCTGGAACCGGTCAATGGTTTTTTGGGCAAAGGGCCGGGTAGTGGCAAGATCATACACAGAGGCCTTAAGATCCGGATTGGCCAGACAAAAATGAATGGCAAAGGTACCGGGCCCGCCCCCCATATCCAGAAGACGGGTGCAGGCGGACAGATCCAGTTCTCTGGACAACCCGGGTGCCACGGCCATACCGATATTGAACATGCCCATTAAAAAACTCTCCCGCCATTCCGCTTCACCGGAAGACCGGTCCCGGACGGGCTGGCCTGAAATAACGGACTGATCCATCTGCTGCCATGAAACCATCAGATGATGGTGATGCATGATCATAAATCCGATATATTGCGAAGAGTCTTTGGATAAAAAAGTGGCTGCCGCCGGGGTATTGGCATAGAGATTATCATTTTTTGTCAAAAGCTGCATGGCGCTCAGGGCATTGAGCAGCCTTGAAAGCCCGTCCGGGTTTCCATTCAGCGCGGTTGCGATCTGCTTTGCAGTTAAGGATTGATCGCCGATGACGGTGAACAGATCCAGTTTGACACCGGCATGCAAGGTACAAGTTTGCCAATACTGGCCCGACATTTCAAGAAGGGTTCCCGGATGCCAGTTAAATTGCTCTTTTGCCTTTGCCATGAAGCCTCCTGTATTAATGTTAAACGGAATGAGGGGTTGAATCTTAAAACCAAACGCTTCTATTCTTATAAACACCCCGTTGTTTTAAATGCAATAAAAAAACCCAGATTTCCATCTGTCTGCAATCGCGTCATTCCTGCCGGGTGCCAACCCCGTTGCTTTGAAGATAAAAAAGAATTAAGTATCGTCCCGCCCAATCCACTTATCCACCACCGGCGGCACATAGGCCGCCATTTTATCCAGGAGATCTGCCGGGGTGTTTCCCACGATCAGCATCTTTAGGTGAATGGGTTTAACAAATCCCATTTCCACGGATTTGTCTAAAAACCGGCACAGATGGTCATAGTATCCATCGACGTTGAGCAGGGCGCACGGTTTTTTATGGAATCCAAGTTGCGCCCAGGTCATGATTTCAAATAACTCCTCAAGGGTTCCAAGCCCACCGGGAAGTGCAATAAATCCGTCAGAGGCGTCTGCCATGGCCGATTTTCGTTCATGCATGGATTTGACAACCGTCAGTTTGGTCAGCCCCTTGTGGGACAACTCTCTTTTTTCCAACGCCTTGGGAATGATACCCTGCACCGTTCCGTTACCTTCCAGGACGGCATCGGCGATTTCACCCATGATCCCGACGCTGGATCCGCCGTAGACCAGCCCGATGCCTCTTTTAACCAATTCCTTGGCCAGCTCCCGGGAAGCGGCTTTGAATTCGGGCTTTTTTCCCGGACTTGATCCGCAGTATACACAGATATGCTTCACTATTCTTTTCCTTTGTCTATTGTGATTGAGAACGAATTGCCTGTTCAGATTAATGATCGGCAGCCCATATAAATAACGGACCGGATCTTTATCCGGTTGTAAAAAAGGATTGACAACGGTCTTTCCATTTAAAAAAAACCGCCGGAATTACCGTTGAAAAAAGGCCATAAAAAATATACCATTTCGATCTTTGTCCTCTGAACACCTTTTTACAACCCTATTTTTGAGGACAGAGGCGAAAACTGATCAAAGATTTATTTTTTCAAGATGACGCTCCCTTAACAGGAGAAAAAGCGGCAGCCCCAGCGATAGCCCCACAGTCAGGGTTGCTAAAACCGGCAAAAAGACAGAGTCCATTTGGATCCGCCGTCTTTCATAAAGGGCAAATCCGATCAAAGCAATGGAAGATATCACAAGATCCAGCCAGGCAAAAAGGCTGATCCGGGAACCGACAATCTCTCCGATCAAAAGATTGAGGGCCAGACCATTATCTTCCACCCATGAAATAAACGGCATCAGAGGCAATACCGTACCCAACACACACAGAATAAAATAGAATGTTTTCATTTTACCTCTTCTTAAGTAACAATTGTTACTTTGATGTATGAACTCAACAACACGGTTATGTCATTTGCTAATAAAGAAGTCTATATGTTATCAAATACGGCCCCGGTAATAGGCAAGCTGCCGGGCCGACTCCCGGTAGGGGTTCATGATCTGTTTTCGTTCACCGGAAGTCAATGGTTTTTTGTCACTTCCGGCTTTTACAAGTTGTGCGACCTCGTCTTCGGTGCTGCACCCTACAATGGCAAGGGTAATCTCATGGGAGAGTGCAAACCGCACCAGCAGGCCCGCCGTAATCCCCATTTCCTCTGCAATATAGTGCTTGCCCCCAAGCACTTTCATACCGATAACGGCAATGCTCTTTTTGTGGGCAGCTTCCAGTGTCCGGGTCAGAAACCCGCCAATGATCTCCTCCACCGGGTTTACCGGCATCAGAACGGCATCCACGGGCCATGATTCAACGGCTTTTGTCAGAATCAGCGGGTCATGATGGCCGGTGACACCGATATGTTTGACCCGCCCTGTCTCCTTTGCCGAAACAAAGGCTTCAAGCGCGCCCCCCTTTTGGGAGATCAGTTTAAGATCTCTTTCATCCCTTACATCGTGGATCTGCCACAGATCCAGGTAATCGGTGTTCAGGCGGTCCAGGGTCTGGGTTAAATCCTTCAAAGCCCCTTCCCGGGTTCTGCTGGCGGATTTGCTGGTCTGGAACACAGATTCCCGCCTATTTCCAAAGGCCTTCCAGTACTCTCCATAGTAGCATTCACTCTCTTTGTATACCCTGGCGGAATCGCAATAGGTGATCCCCTGTTCAATGGCCGCAGTGATGACGGGCACGGCTTTGTCCGCCATCCCGGTTGTCCGAAGAATTCCCTCCCCGCCCAGTCCGACGCGGGTGATCTGTTTCTTTGTCTGCTTGAACGGGTTTGATAAACATTCCATAATCCTCTCCTTCAATCCGCAACCACCGGATTACCGGGCCCTGATCCACCATCAAGGTCCCGCCTGCTGCGTTGCCTGCGGTCGTTTCTCCCTGCGGAGTATGGCTGATACGCCCTCAGTCGTCACTCCTTGTCGCCTTGCATCCGGCACCTTGCTGGTGGCCAAGGAAGGGATGCAACCCATGGCCCACATGCTAAACAAAAATTTGATGGCGGATTTGGGCGGGTTAGTTAACGGAATTTTTTACCATGTCCACGTGCGGAATTCCGTCTTCAAGGTAAACGTCTGACACAGGATTAAATCCCAAAGAGATATAAAAATCCGTTAAATACGCCTGTGCGCCGATCTTGATCCCCTGCCCGGGCCAGCGGATATCACAAACATCGACGGCCTTCTGGACCATTTTCCGGCAGAGATGCCGTCCCCTTTGAGTTTTATCCACCACCACACGGCCGATACCCGGATGGTTATAATTTAAGTCCGGCGGCAGAATTCTCAAGTAGGCCAGGATTTTTCCGGCCTTATTTTTTCCCGTCAAATGCCGGGTGTCCGGATGCTGGTCTTTATTATCAAGTTCCGGATACGGGCAGTTCTGCTCCACCACAAAGACGTCCACCCGAAGCTTTAGCAGATCATAGAGTTCATCAATGGTTAATTGATCAAACGATTTGAATTGCCAATGTAATATCGTCACGCTGGTCAGCCGCTCCCCTGCTCTATTCAATCCGTTTATTATTGTCAATCCGTTTATTATTGGGAAACAAAGGCCGTCACTTCATCCCACCACGGCAGATCCGGTGACACTGGCACGCTGTTATGTGTGGCGTTTTCAAATACCCATAACCGTTTTGTACCCTGCAGCGATTCATAGAGCCGTTGACCGTGCCGGACCGGGATGACCTCATCTTTTCCGGCCAGAAGAACCGCTGTATTCCCGTTGTATGTTTTCAGGTTTTCAATGCTGTTGTATTGATCTTTGACAAGCCATTTGGCCGGCAGATACCAATAATGACTCTGGGCCACTTCGGGCAGAGAGTCCCAGGGAAGAAACATCACGAGGCCCTTTACCGGGACGTCGGTTTTAGCAAGCGCCGCCGCCGCCACCCCACAGCCCAGGGACTCCCCCCAGAGGAACAACGGGCCGCCAAAGGTCTGATCCGCCAGACGGATGATATCCAGCGCATCTGAGACCAGGGAGGCTTCCGAAGGGGAGCCGGCACGGCCGCCGTATCCCGGATACTCGGCCAGAATCACCCTCAGATTCCTTTTTTGCAGCGCCTGCATATAGAAAATACGGTCATAGGCAGCCCCGGCATTGCCGTGAAAAACAATGACCGTACCCAATACGGTTTCAGGGGATTCAACACTGACAAAGCCTTTAAAGCTTTCAAATTGAGGCCAGTATGCCAGGCCGTTCTGTTTGGCCTGCTCAGGCGGCAACTGAAATTTGGCCGGCATATAAAGCATTTTACGCTGGGCCATGAAGACCACGATGCAAATTATCACATACCCGGTCACCATATATAATATTGTTTTCCAAATCATCGGCTCCCCCCTGTCGAATATTTGATGCAAACCAAGGTTCTTTTTCACTGGCTGTATCAGGATCAATTCCCGGTGTAAAGATCTTTTATCAACCCGGCTGATAAAACCCTGATCCACCATACGGTCCTGCCTGCTTCGTTGCCTGCGGTCGTTCCTCCTTAAGGCGTATGGCTGCACGTGGACGCGGAGGTCTGGGCCGACTTCCGCCAACTGCCGGATGAAACAAACGTCTTACATGCCGCGCCGCTCCTGGTTCATCGTAGTAAGTCAGTTAAAGAACAGTGCAATACATACAGATCAAACGATTTGAGGGAAAGCACCTTACAAGTATGTGTCCCCTTGCTGCAGCCTATTTCCACCGCGCAGGACTGTTCCCAGGAAAAAAAAAAGACCTAATTGCGCTCACCACATCTGCTCAACATGCCCTCTAGCTAGTAGCAAATTCCACCGAACCAGTCATCGTAAATTGTCCCTGAAAAAACCCGGAGGACCATGTCAAGAATTCAGGGTTCTTACCATTTTTATTCATGGGAAAACCCAAAACTTGGTTGGAAATTCAAACAGTTCGCACCCTTTCGTTAAAATACCAGGTACAGTATTGTTTAAGGCAACGCAATTTTATACCCTTTTTAGACTTTCCAGTTGATGTGGGTCCTTCTCCCACAGGGTTAACATTTGTGGGGTTTTCTATTGAATGGTAATGGATGGTTTAATTCTTTACCACGCTTCACTTTAAGATCCATGATTTTCTAAAAAAAAGAAGCACATAATCCCATGCTTCTGTTAAAAAATTAATGCTTGTGTAGATGTAAATACGTGGCGATGATGATCATTGAAACATACCTGCTAACGTTTGTTTTAAATGCTCTAATACAGCGATAAAAACACGACTGCCTACACCACGTTATTAACAATGTAAAGGATATTAATATATCTCTACTGGGTGCCCGGTGCTCTAACGTCAAATGAGCAGCAAAGTCATCTGTGACATGATTTGGGTCTCCACCTGGTAGGGCTGCGCACACTGGACAAACCTACATATGAACACAAGGCAACAACTGAGTGTCCAGCTTTTTAAACACATGAATGGTTTTGTAATCCTGCAGAACGTGTTTATGAAATTAACTATTCTTATCATTTATTTACTTATTTGCTTTTTCAGGGTCCCAAAACCTTGGTGTAACCTCCATTCAGGGTACACCTAACATGAAGCAATCAAATGTGACTGACCACAAAAATTATTGATAAGTTCCTAGGTGTTGGCTAGTCACAATGGAGAGAGCTTTCAAAACATGAATTAACTCACTTAAATCGATGTACTACACTTGTGGGAATTCAACACTCAACATCACAGAGATACATGTAAGTTAATCATGATTTTCTATACATTATCAAGCTGCTTGAAATAATGACAGCAGCAGAATCCGTGGCCTGCGAGAGCAGTCACCTTTTTCAGCTCTAATAAAAATATTTTATTTGTTCATTAATAATTAACAAACCTCAGCACAACCTCCATTCAGTGGACACCTCCATATGGGGGACACCTCTTTTCAGGGGACACCTCCACTCAGGGGAGACCCCCATTCGGGGGACACCTCCATTCATGGGACACCTCTATTCAAGGGACACCTCCATTCATGGGACACCTCTATTCAGGGGACACCTCCATTCATGGGACAACTCTATTCAGGGGAGACCTCCATTCAGGGGACATCTCTATTCAGGGGACACTTGTCTTTGTCTCCAGGGTGTCCCCTGAATAGAGGTTCCACTCTAGTTAAATCACACTCCCGTTTAAAGAGTACAGAAATACAGTGTATCCTGCTGCAGAGTAGTCAACCTCTACACTATAACTCTGAACTCACTGCATTTTTTTGATGGCTTACAGTTAGCCTCAGTCTCTAGCTACTACAGTGCATGGTTGTCTTGATGCCCTGGTAACACCCTTGAAGTGGGGAGATTTGCAGGAGCATCCAAGGGTCACCCAATGGTGCCCCTGTGATTATGTCTGAGCTCACAGGTAAAATAATGAAAAGACAACAAAAATTCTTTCATTCTTGGATTCTGTAAAATAAAACCCAGATGATTTTATTTGTTTGCACGGCAAGGCTCCCCAAATCCTGGGGTACAAGTAAAAAATGAGTTTGTTTCAGAATTTAAGTACTTCGTTAAATGCAAGCACCCCCTCTCTTGAGGCAATTAAAGTTACGATTATCAAAAAGTCACCATTGTGGCACTTCATGTGTATAAGATACAGTGTATGGTACAATTAAATTGTTTGTATTATTGCATGGCCAGTTCATACAGACCTAAGAGTTTTGTCTCAAGGACTTAAACCACCTACATATGTAGATCTTAGCGCATACAAGTAGCATGGCAGTATTGATGGGGGTGCAAACAAGCCAAGGTGGGCAAGGGCAGTGAAACTGCAAGTTTGAGCATGACTCAACTTTCAATGATTTGTTTATTTAAAACAGGGTTTCATTGGCGGTAAACTTGGGTGACTGGATATCTTTCTATTAATCTCAGCTTTCTGATCAGATTAACAAGCCATGGTGGTTTTATGAATTATTCTTTCCTCTTTGGATAAATAAGCTTAACAAAATGATTCTTTATGTATTCATAAATAGATTTTGACGCTCTTCCTTGTTCTATGTGTGTTATTTACAATGCACGTGTATTGTCATTCTTCAAAGTTTAGTGAAAAAAGATACAGACAGATTGACATTGAAGCAACCCATGCAAGCAAGGGGAAACCAGTTGTAAAGCAGTCATTACACTGTTTAATTTATTTTACTATGGTTGTGTTTACTTGACCAGTTTCAATTATTTACTCACAAGTAGACAAAAGAAATACACACAAACAAAAGCTTAAAGTGACCAGTGGCTGCTGCCGGGACCAGTAAATTTTCAGCCTAATGGTCCTGTAAAAGACCAGACCAAAACTTTACTTCTGAGCACTACTGGACGTTTGACATGCTTCATTTAGGGGAGATACGTTTTTCCATATTCCTGGGAATTGTGAAAAAATTTTGAAGGAATATGGTTGGGTGGAAGAACAAAGTTTCCATTGGAATTTTCTGGTTAACCTGGTGTGATTTTTTTTAATGGATCCACAAACCGTGATTTTGTTACCTCTGGGTCCCATGTCCCTGATGCATAAAAATCCCCTAAGATGCAAAATAATTCATGGCATGCATCCCATCTCTAAAGATGTTCTTCTAGAATAATCCAGGGTTTTTGTTTGAGGCCAGAGGCCGGAAATTTCGTCCGGTCCTTTGCCATTCTATGTCTGGTACTTTGATGCAAATATTTGAGGGGTTTTTAAGTTTCTTTTATTATTCTCATTTTTTTTAAACTTAAGCAACTCAAGAACTTACAGACTAAAGGATAACAGAATAAGCAATTAAATTCTTCAAAAACAGCCCCATTACTTTTTTTTCTATGCTGTTTGATTGGTTTCCCTTTTCATTTAAACAAAATTGGAGTGACCATTTCATTATCATTCATGCTCGGTCTAAAGGGAAATACCCCGGCGAAACATGCTACACGTGTTGGTTGAACACTGTTCATCTGTTGGATAATGAAGAGAATAAACAAATTTCCCCGAAGGCCAAGAGAAAAGAAGGTAAGGTGTAAGTCTAGAGCCATTATGAGTCTGAATGGGTGTTTCATTCTATTGACGGTGAGCAGTAGAAAGGGTAATTTTCTCCTTACTGAAAAAAACCAAAACAATGTCTCGTGGCAGCCCTTTACTAATGTGGTCACTATTTACAAGGTTAAGCTTATCTTTCCCCCATTAATGATAAAAATATGACTTTTAAACCGTTTGGAGTTTGAAATAGACAGAATTGACAAACAGAATTTCAAGACAAAAAAAACACATGGAATCTCAATCTTTTGAATTTGGAGTTCTTCACCTCACTAGGGACAAGCAAAATGCACCTCACAGAATATGGATTTTTAAGGGTGTAACGAGTCATATTCCTTGCGATTTGATTCGATTTCGAGTATTTCGATTCGATTTAATGTTTCTTAATTCTTATAACATAACGCGTAATGTTAACAACATGCAATCTGAGAATAGTGACAGGGACAGGAGGATTAACAGTCGCTTGGTTCGTCGCCATGTTTGA
>JANQML010000216.1 GCA_028280105.1 Desulfobacula sp.
ATCTGCACCAAGGTGTTTAGCCCATTTCTTAACGATTTGAGTTGCCTTGGCTGGGTCCATGTCCGCTTTGGTAAGGATATCTTCTTTTGAGATATACGGGTTTAATTGGGCGACAGATTCCGGATCCATATAAGCCTTTTCGCCGACCATCGTGGGAAATTCAATGGAGGATAAGAGCATGGATAAATTCGGACGGTAACAATTGTTGATGGAGCCCGTTTTACCCAGCGGTCCTCCCCGTTTACGACGGCGGTCGTCATACTCTTTTTTTTCGGGGTGAGCCCGATAATACGCTTCATACTGCTTTGAACCCGGAATCATTGCGTTTCGAGAAAAGACAATGTCCCGTTCATCCGCACGTTCGAAGTTGTTCCCTTTCAAATAATCAGCGGCGCTTTTGGCTTTGGCTGCATTCCCTTTGTATGGTATGAGGAACAGGAATTGAACAGCAAGCCCGGACCCGAGGAGCCAGGCGATGGGTATACGTGCTGCAGGCCATGACAAGATGAAAATTCCAAGCATGATGTGGAAAGCCGCCCCTGCTGCACCGAATTTGGGCGCTCTTGGTTCCTGTTCACGGATCGATTCATAGGTGAATAACAACGCCAAACCGATAATTGCCAAGTTGACCAAAAATAGAATCCAGATGAATATTGGATTGTTCATCATGTATTCCTCCTTATGTTTCTATTATTTATTTCCAGCAATGACTGCCATGAACTCGGGTTATCACCTTTCTGCCAAATGATTGCCTACATCAGAATTTTGCATCTACCAGCAAGCACCGTTGAACGTTTGCCATGACCCATTCTGTATCAGTATTTCTAAAGATTCTTTCAAAATGTGTGCCAAGACACAGGTCAGCAATTGAGCCGCTGTATATGTTAAATTTCACAAGGATTTTTATATGTTGACCAATTGTTGCGATTGGGGCAGCGTAAAGCATTCTCCTCCGATTTTTCGGATATCCTCCTAAATATCGGAGAAAGGTGTGTAAGCCACACCAATCAGCATAGAAGATGATCAGAAAACCATCCAGAACAGTGGAGGAACGCTGTAGAATACCGAATTTAGCGGAACAATAATCAATGAAATTTTCAAATTAGGCAGCGAGTGGAAATAACCTTTACATATTGCGCCGAATTTTTATTCGTATTCAAGGCGGGAAAAGGCGCGCATAACGAGCTATGTATGCCTTTCCCCAACGAAGAATACGGATAAAAAGACAAGTAAGATGGATAGGTTATTTTTACTCGATGTCTTAGATTGAAAAGTGTGACAAATTATCAGAATAAATGAGCCTGCCGGTAAATTGTAATTGCTTTATCCGTTTAAAGCACATCAACGACTACACCATTATCAAAAATAGGCAATTGAAAAATCGACGGAGGCAGGATAATGCTTTTCGCTTTTTCGAACAAATAGTTTGTTTTGAAGCAAATGATCACGTCTATCAATTTGTGCAGTTTATTATGATGGCCGAACGGCATCCTGATTTAGTACGTCTCCAACAATTTTACCGGATCTAAACCCTTCTGTCCGGTATGAACTCCGGTCGAATGCAGAGTAACCAAAGGCCCGAAAAAACGACTAAAGCGGCAGCATAAAATGCTGAATCCATTCCAATGGTTTCGACAATAAATCCAAGAAAAATAGGGCTTAACAACCCTGCCAGCATCATTGCCGTCGAACGCAGGCCCATAGCAAGACCTGAATGATTGGGATTTGTTGAATCTGAGAGCATTATCATTGAAATGGGTTGTGTCATGCCGAACCCAATGCCGAAAACAGATATCAGAATACCGAATCCCAGTACCGATGTCATTAAAGGTATTAGGGAGACAGCAAAGATAATGGCCAGCATGGAGCAGGTAAGAAGCGTCTTTCGATGGTACATGGTCGACAGTTTAATGAATAGTAGCCTGACCGATGTTGACATGACCGCAAACAGGGAAATCAGCATTCCCACAACAAATTCACTTAGGCCTTCAGAGCGAAGCAGGATTGGTAAAAATGAAGTCTGCAAATTGGCAGCAAAGAAAACGACAAAAGCAAACACAAGAATAAATGACACCTTTGAATCTATTGATAGTCTATAGGCCTGTTCAATATCCTGAATCGGATTGAATAGTGATCCACGGCAATTTGGACCGGTATCATTCTTCAGTGCGAATATAATGAGGCCGCAAACAGACAATGCCAGCACAGCCCAAAATACTGCCTGATAATTAAACCGCTCCACAAGTATTCCGCCTAATATCGGCCCTCCACTGTGTCCGGCAGCGCCGCAAAACCCAATCCAACTAAACCCTTTCTCCCGTTGGTAAGCATCGGCCAGTCGCGAAACAAAGGCCTGGCTGGCAATAACATGTAATAAGAAAGCAACACCTGAAATAAATTGCGCAGCGATTAGCGCTGAAATGGTATCTGCCTTCAAGAAAATCACAGCACTTAGAATATTGCAGGTGACAGCAACGATCAGTAATTTTTTGACGCCAAACCGGTCGATTAGTCCGCCAAGGGGTATGGACAGGAACACACCTGTCAGGCTAAACGCACCTACGATGTACCCTATCGTTGACGGTCCGGCCCCCATTTTTCCTGCCATCAAAGGGAGGAAAGGGAAAATAACGCCATGGCGGATAAATTGCAGGAACAGGGCGAGCAGAATCAGGCGCATGATTTATATACCTCAACGTTGCATAAAAATTTTATCATAAAAGATGAAATCACTTGACGATACAACAAAAGCTTTGAATTTAAAGACGATTTCAAGACGTCATCATAAGTGGGTTCCGCCATTTCATCTTTTTTTACAAATTCTTACCCTCCGGGAAAAGCG
>JANQML010000025.1 GCA_028280105.1 Desulfobacula sp.
CTCAGGTCGGATATCCGGCAGGTTCCGGTCACGCCGATACCCAATCCGGTCTGGCGGGGGGTAAAATTTTTTTCCGTGCTGATGGCCAGGGGAAGATCTTTAAATCCAGCCGTTTCAAGTTCCTGCCGGACCCCTTTGATGATCTCTTTGCCCGTGGGGTCGGGTTCGGCAGATATGGCAACGGTCATGATCCGCGGCTGAGCACCGGTGCAAAGGATTTCCATCAGGGCCACCCGGGCGGTCAACTGCCCCACCACCCCGGCGGGCACCTTTAACAGGTCGAGCTCTTTGCTGCCGACGGCACCGCATGAATCACAGGAAACCACCAGGCAGAACCCGTCATCGGTTATATAGACTTCAATATCCCTACCCTTATATCCCATAGGTGTTTCCGTTTATTTTAAAAAGAATCGTTTTCATTGCCTTTAAAACGCCGATGTTACAATTCCACCAGTTTATTCTGAATGGCGAACCGGGAGAGTTCGGCATTGTTTCTCAGGCTCAGTTTTTTCAGTATCCGGGATCGATAGGTATCAACAGTTTTTACGCTGATGTTATACGCGTTTGCGATCTCCTTGTTGGTGGAACCCAGGGCCAGTTTCCTGAGCACCTGTAACTCTCTCATGGAGAGAGATTCGGTCAGGGAAGGGCTCTTATTTCCACGGATGACCTTTAGGGCCAGGGCTTCACTTGCCTTTTCGGTTAAATACCGGCCCCCGGAATGGATCTTTTTAACGGCAGCCACCAATTGTTCCGGTGCGCTCTGCTTGGTCACATACCCCATGGCACCGGCTTCAATGGCCCGGATGACGTATTGTTCCTCGTCATGCATGGTTAAAATGAGAACCGGCACCTCCGAACAGAAGGTTTTCAGGCGGGTGACCACTTCAAGGCCGTCCATACCGGGCATGGAAATATCCACCACCGCAACATCCGGTTTTTTGGAGATGGCTTCATCCAGGGCATTCTCACCATCGGCGGCCTCGGCAATGACCTCTATTTCGTTGCTGTCCTCAAGCACCTTTCTTAAGCCCTCCCGGACAATACTGTGATCGTCTGCCAAAAGAACCCTGATCATGCTCTATCCTTTCACTTTTATTTTGCAACTGACGGTGGTACCGCTGGTTGCATTGGAATCAATGTCCAGGCGTCCCCCGACAAGATTGGCCCGCTCCCTCATTCCTTCAATACCGAATCCGTCCATTTCCCGGCTGTTTGTTTCATCAAACCCGGTGCCGTTGTCATCAATGATCAGCACAACGCCTTCGTCATCCCGGCCCAGCGTCACCGTGATGCTGGTGGCGTTGGAATGGCGGAGAGAGTTGGTAATCGCCTCCTGTCCGATCCGGTAAAGCGCTGTGGACAGGGTGTCATCGATTTCCGGTGTGGGATGACGTTTAAAAACGCAGGAGACATGGGTCTGCCGCTCAAAATCAGACAGCAGGGATTCTAGGGCATCGGCAAGGCCCAGATCATCCAGTACACGGGGCCTTAACCGGTAGGCCATATCTCTGACATCTTCAATGGTCGTATCGATGAGGGCGCACATTTTTTTGGCTCTCAGTCCGACATCCGTGTTGATATCGGCCAACAGTTTTTCAGCCCAGACCGCATCAAAACGGAGCGCCGTTAAAACCTGTCCCAGGTGATCGTGCAGCTCCCTTGCCACCTGTGCCTTTTCTCTTTCCTGGGAGGCAATAATATTTTTTGATACTTTTTCCAAGTTTTTTTGTGCTTTTTCCAGCTGGGCGGTCCGTTTTTGAACCTGTATTTCAAGATCCTGCGAATACTGGGATAACTGCTCTTTTGCCTGTTGCAGGTCTTTTTGAACCCGGTTTCTTTCGGTCACATCCACGCTGACGGCCAGGGTCCGTTTGATATTTCCGGCTTCATCCCTCTCTCCGTAACAGGAGAGCATGATATCGATCAGCTCATTGTTCTTTTTTACAAAAGTATAGGGAATATCTTTGTTGAATCCGGTTTTAAAAAATTCGGGAAAGATGGTATTGAGGGCATAATGCCTGGATTCCGGTGTGTAAAAACTGACCAGTTCCCTTCCGATCACCTCTTCCCGTCGGTACCCCATCACCTCCAGCCAGTGATCGGATACCCGTATGATCCGTCCTTCCACATCAATGGAATGGAGCATCACCGGTGTCTTATGATAGATATTCCGGTACCTTTTTTCCCCCAGGCGCAGTTCTTTTTCCGCTTTTTTCCGCCGGGAAATCTCACGGACCCCCAGCTGATAAAGGACCATGACAAGGATGCCGGCAAGGATCAATATCGAGGTAATAACCGGCCCCATGACCCTTACAAAGGGTTCGGACACCTGTTTGGCCAACAGGTCGTAATTTCTCAAAGAGACAATTTCCCATCCCGGATAGTTGGACACAGAGAGGCTGGAATAGAGATAACGGGTCTGGTTTCGGTCAACAACAAAGTTGTCGGTACTCTTTGAGAAACCGGCCCATTTCCAGGGTCCGTTTCCAAATTGCCTGGAATCCATGATTTCATTGAGCCTGTCTTCATCCTGCTGCCATAAAAGGTTAAATCGCAGCGTGTTGAGGTTGGATATGAAGATGACGCCGGAGGTGTTGACAAACATCAACGGTTCTTCGGCGTTGGAAAAAAGTTTGGTTTCAACATCTTCTGCCGAGGCTTTGATAACGGCCACGCCGATGATGGTCGTATCATCGCCGTAAACGGGAAAAGAATGGTAAACACCGCGTTTGTTCGATGTGGTTCCAAGGGCAAGGTAAGTCGATGACAGGCCGTTCATGGCCTCTTTAAAATAGGGCCGGAACGAGAAATTCTTCCCCACAAAACTGAGCGGGCTGTTCCGGTTGCTTGAACAGATGGTATCGGCATTTTTATCCATCAAATAACAGACCTCGACATTCAAGGACTCTTTAAAATGATCCAGGATCCGGTTGGCCTGAAAAATGGTGTCCAGATCGGTCTGTTGCAGCACTTTTTTTATTTCAGGTATTCCGGAAAGGGTTTTCACCGGTTTAATATGCTCGGACAGGTGAAAGGAAAGCTGGTCTGACAAAAGTTTCAGCCTTGAGTTGAACTCGGCTTCATTCTTTTGAAAGGCAGCGTTTCTGAATGAATAATAGTACAAAAGCCCGCCGGCTGAAACGGAAAGAAAGGCAAACAGCGCCAGAATCAGTATGATCATTTTTAAACGCATGATTTTTACTATATAAAGATGATCCTCCTTTTTCAATGATTTTGCCAAACCCTGATCCACCATACGGCACCTTGCCGATGGCCGGGGATGGTACGGAACCCATCATATATACGAAAATTTGATGGTGGATTTTTCCAAACCGGTTGAAACCCGTCTTCTTTTCTGGTTTTATGACACATGGAACCAGAAAAATTTTGTTTTTCATCTGCCTTTGGTTAACCGGACAAAAATCCAAATCCACCATCCAATTTTTGTTTTGGGCCATGGGTTGCACCGCCTCCCTGGCCTTCAGCAAGGTGCCGGATGCAAGGCGGCAAGGCGTGACGACTGAGG
>JANQML010000026.1 GCA_028280105.1 Desulfobacula sp.
GATCGTCGCAATTGATAAATTGAATGCCCCCGGTCTCGGAACCTCTGTGCAATCGACGGTGATCAGCGGCGGAAACAAGACCAACATTATCCCGAATCGGGCAACGGCCGCCATTGACATACGGATTCAGAAAAAAGAGGAGAAAAAACGGATAGAATCATTCTTTGGCGCACTCCCGTCAAATCCGGTTACAAAGGGTGCCAGGATTACGGTCACCGGCAGTATTGACCGGCCACCGCTGGAAGAAACCGCAGAAAGCCGGGCCATGTTCAAATTGTTGTCCGACGAAGCGGCAGAAATGGGAATCGATTTAAAAGCCATCGCCACAGGCGGGTGTTCAGACGGGAATTTTACGGCTGCGGCGGGCACACCCACGATCGACGGATTAGGGCTTGTAGGAGCCAATGCCCACCGGCCGGATGAGTATGTTGAACTCAACAGTATTCTGCCGATGATTCAATTGCTGTCGCAAATGTACAAACGGATTTTAACTCAATGAGTTCGGTCTGTTCATCCAAAACGGCCATCTGATGGAAAGTATTATCCCCAATGTTGCATAGCAAACGACGGGGTTATTTCTTTTTGAGAAGATGATCAAGTTCTTCCTGGGTAAGGACGGATCGGGGATTAAGATCTCTTCGTTCCATCATTCTCCGGTCTCTGTTTTTTCGACGATCAACTCCCAGCCGGGTTCGTATGAGACTGCGGATCCAAGCATAGAAAGAACGCCGTATAGGTTGTTTTTCTCTGGGATCCTGGCGCCGCTCAGTATGTTTCCGTCTATCGGATTTCTTACGTCTGCAGCTGCCCGGCTTTCGCCGGTCCGGCTCTGGAAAACCGGAAGGGCCAGTAATTGCATTCATTGCAATATTGGTGGTGGTCCTCTTATCCATTCTTTTTATACAAAAAAAAGCCATCTGTACAGTGTCTTACAATATCATCCGCTTAACATTGATTCGCATTTAACCCATTGGTATTATAAAAGAAGATTTAAATCCGACATAATATATTCCATTCTTATAACAGGGTCAAAATGATTTTTGATAGACGGATCAGATGCACCCGACTTGGCATAAAGTTTGCTATGTCTGCTATGAATAAATTTTGTTCTGATGATTTCAAGCTGTTGAACGTGTTGTGAAACAAAACACAAAAAAAGGGAAAAGCCATGGATTACGATTGTATTATTTTGGAAAAAGACGGGGGTACAGCCGTTATAAAGCTTGACCGCCCAAAAGTGTTGAACGCCATGAACCGGCAACTTTGGATCGAGCTGCAGGATGCCCTTGATATCGTCTTATCAGACCCGGCACTCAAGGCACTGATCATTACCGGAGAAGGGCGCGCATTTTCCACAGGTGCTGATTTAAAAGATTCCAAAGACCGGAGTATTGAAGATTACAGGCTCTATCTTGAATCCCTGCAGGAGGCATCCCGGAAAATCATCCGTTTTGAGAAACCCACCATAGCCGCCATTAACGGATATGCACTCGGTTCAGGCTATGAACTGGCCCTTGCCTGCGATATCCGGATTGCCTCCCAGAAAGCCATGATCGGTTCACCTGAGGCCAAGGTCACCTCCTCTGTCACCGGTGGGGCTTTCCGGCTTGTACAGGACCTGGTCGGCCCGGGAAAAGCGAGGGAACTACTGTTCACGGCCGAATATATCGACGGAAGCGAAGCTGAAAGAATCGGCCTTGTCAACAAAGCCGTCCCGCCGGAAGATCTGATGGATGAAGCCATGGCCATGGCTGAAAAGATCGTTAAAAATTCTTCTTTTTCCTTAAAAATGATTAAAAAAGGATTTTTAATGGCCCAGGGAGAGTGCAGTTTGGAGGCCCTCATGGATTATGAAATTGAAGCCTGCCTGGCGTGTGTTTCTACCAAGGAGAGAGCGCATTCTTTAGAAAATTTTGAGCAACGAAAAAAAAGATAAAAGGATAATTAAATGTTGGACAAAGTACTCGATGCCAAATCCGTTGCAATTATCGGTGCCTCTAAAAACAGTACGAAAAGAGGGTTTCAAGCCATAAAAACCTTAAAAAAGGATGGCTTTGAAGGTGAGATCTATCCGGTCAATCCAAAAGAGGATATGATCCTGGGACTGCCGTGCTACAAGGATATTACAGATATTAAAGGGCCTGTAGACCTCGCGTTGATCACGACTCCAGCCAGGACGATCCCCGGCATTTTAAGGCAATGCGGTAAAAAAAACGTAGCCGGCGCCGTGATTATTGCCGGCGGATTCCGGGAACTGGGCGATAAGGGAAAAGAATTGGAACAGCAGGTGGTTGATGCGGCCAGGGAAACCGGTGTGAGGCTGATCGGTCCCAACACATCCGGCATGATTAACCGTAAGAACAATCTGAACCTTGTGGGAATTGAGGATGTGCCCAAGGGGAATATCGCCCTGATGTGCCAGAGCGGTAACATGGCCCTGACCCTGATCACCGAAGCGTCAATCCGCGGCCATGAAGGCTTCACGTATTACGTGGGTGTTGGGAACGAATCAGATATCAAGTTTCACGAATATCTGGAATTTTTCAGAAACGATCCGGCAACCCGATCCATTCTCATCTATGTCGAGGGCATGAGTGAAGGCCGCAAGTTTTTGCAGGAAGCCCATAAAACCAGCCGTGAGAAGCCGATTATCCTGTTGAAAAGCGGCCGGTCCGCCACCGGTAAAAAGTCTGCCGGATCTCATACCGGTTCCCTTGCCGGAATGAGTGAAGTGGCAAAGCTTGCCTATGAGCGTGCCGGAATAGTCGTCATTGAAAATTCCGATGAGTTGTTTCCGGTTGCCGAAACCCTGTCCAGCCAGCCCCCTGTCAAAAACAACCGTATTGCGATCCTTGCCGACGGCGGCGGCCATGCCACCATTGCCGCCGACCTGCTTTCGGATCATGGGGTTGAGCTGCCGGAGCTGTCGGAAAAGACAAAGGCAAAACTTAGAAAAATTCTTCCGGAAGCCGCTTCAGTGACCAACCCGGTGGATGTGGCCGGTGGAACGGATGCAGATCCCAGCCTCTTTGCCGACTGCGCGAAAATCATTTTAAAAGATCCCGGCGTTGGCGGACTTCTGGTTGTCGGTCTGTTCGGCGGATACGGCATCCGTTTTGAAAAGAGTTTGGCTATCGGTGAAGAAGCGGCGGCCCACCGGTTCGGCAAAATGGTCGGAAAACGTCACAAACCCATTGTTGTCCATTCTCTGTACAATTCCTACGACTCCCATGCCCTGGACCTGCTCCGCCACTATGACATCCCGGTTCATGACTCCCTTGATATCTCCTGCAAATGCGTTGCTTCCCTCTGTAAATACGGCAGTTACCTGAAAACCCACCAAACCAAAAACCGCTTTGAATTCAACTGGGGTGCCAAGGCCGTACCTGACGGACGGACCATTATTGAAAATGCCTTAAACGAAGGGCGTCATGTACTTCTGGAACATGAAGCAAAACAGCTCATCCAGCTTCATGGGGCTCCCACGGCGGTGGGTCAAATTGCCGCTGATAAAGATGAGGCATGGGAGATTGCAAAATCATTCAATGGGGATGCTGTTTTAAAAATTGTCTCCCCGGATATCCTGCACAAAAGTGATGCCAACGGGGTTAAACTGGGATTGGAATCTGAAAAGCAGGTCAAAACGGCATTTGACCAGATCATGGAATCTGCAGCCGCTTATAATCCAAATGCAGATATCCGGGGCGTTCTGGTTTCTCCCATGGCAAAAAAGGGGCTTGAAATCATTATCGGGACCAAAATCGATGAGCAATTTGGTCCTGTGATTATGTACGGCCTCGGCGGTATCATGGTTGAAATAATGAAAGACGTCACTTTCTGGGTACTGCCGGTATCACCTGTCTCTTGCAAGAGAATGCTGGAAGACACCCGGTCATCCATCATTTTAGACGGGGTTCGGGGACACCAGGGGTATGATAAAAAATCACTGAGAAAACTGATTTCCATCTGTTCGGAACTGATTGAGGCGTATCCGGAAATTCAGGAGATGGATTTAAATCCCGTCCTTTTGTATGAAGACGGTCTGGATGTGGTAGATGCCCGGATTATTTTAGATAAATAGGCAGCAGCAAATCTCAACCGGTTTTCCGCCGGAAAACCGGTTGATGAAATGCTCAACCATGATGAAATGCTCAATTGCAGCCTATCAAATCATTGCAGTAACCACTCAAATATGCGGTCACCCCAATCCACCATCAAATTTTTGTTTAGCATATGGGCCATGGGTTGCGCCCCCTTCCCTGGCCTTCAGCAAGGTGCCGGATGCAAGGCGGCAAGGCGTGACGACTGAGG
>JANQML010000036.1 GCA_028280105.1 Desulfobacula sp.
CCCGGATATTTCACGAATCGATTTTACTTTAGCTGTCAGGCACAGGTCGTGAGGCTGTAGTTGCCCTACCGCAAACGATCTGTAACGACACAGATGAAGTAAAATCGGTTCGCCCAAAGGGTGACAATTTGTAATGTTTATATTTGCATGGTTTGTGGGCCCAAGTATTTGTTTTTAAAGATAATTATGGGTGTTTCACTCAAATTGTCATGAAATATCCGGGCTATCTGTTCTGGATCTCAAGATCATTGAAAAAATATCCGATTTCAAATGCAGCCGTTTCAGGTGCATCAGAGCCGTGAACCACATTTTTCTCAATGTCGGTGGCATAGTCTTTTCTGATGGTTCCGGCTTCGGCTTCTTTAAAATTGGTGGCACCCATGAGTTTTCGGTTTCGTGCAATTACGTCTTCGCCTTCAAGCACCATTACGACGATGGGGCCTGAGGTCATGAAGTCGGTAAGGCTGTCGAAAAACGGGCGTTCTTTATGGACGGCATAAAAACCCTGGGCCTGGGGTTTGGTCAGCCGGATCATTTTCATGGCCGCAACTTTGATGCCATCGGTTTCAAACCGTCTGATAACTTCACCGATCACATTTTTCTTTACCCCGTCGGGTTTGATAATTGATAATGTTCTTTCCACAGTCTAAGGTCCTTTCAATTATGATTAAAAAATGGTGTTGGAAATTATCATAAAAAGATATTATAAGTCAATGTCTGTGGGGAGGTAACAAAGGAGCCGGGCGGGCAAAAAATATAAACGGTTGTTTTCCTGAAACGGGTCTTTTTCGGTTTTTCGTAACTATTATATAAGGTATTTTTTTGTATGGGCCGAGTATGAATAATCCCGGATATGTCATCAGAATCGGAGTAACCGGCTCTGCCGGGTCGGGAAAGTCCCTGGTCTGCCGGCGGTTTGAGCAATTGGGGGCCAAAACACTGGATTGTGATCAGATCGCCCGGCAAGTGGTGGAACCCGGACAAGACGGGCTGAAAGGGCTGGTGAATGCCTTTGGGCCGGGTATCCTGGACCGGGAAGGTTTTCTGGACCGGAAAGGTTTGCGAAACAGACTGGTACAGAATAAAAAAAACAAGGCTGTTATCGAAAGAATCCTTCATCCGCTTATCCGGAAGAGGATGTGCCGACAGATGGACACGGCGGTCCGGTCCGGCCGGTATCCTGCCGTAGTTGTTGAAGTACCGCTGCTTTTTGAATCAGATATGGCCCAATTGTTCGATGTGACGCTTGCCGTGACTGCAGATGAATCCATACTTGTGGAACGGATCCGCCAAAGGGATGGGGTGAGCGGCAATGATGCAAAAAAGATGCTTGATCTGCAGATATCCCAACAGGAAAAAGAACGACTTTCCGACCATGTGATCAAGAATAATTCAGGCCTTTCACAACTCTTTGAATCTGTTGATAAACTCTTTGATAAAATAGAAAAAGAATTCTTGACAAGTTGACGGTTTTACAATATTAATCAAGCGTTAACAAAAAATTAATTCAACCATCTGTCTGTTTTTTCATGTCATTTTAGATTATCAGGCTCTAAAAGGTACCCCTCAAAGCTAACTTAGTCTAAAAAAATAACCATAAAATCCGGGAGTATGAATGAACCTTGTCGAACTAAATAAGATGAAAATTAGCGAGTTGTCCAAGCTTGCTAAGGACTACAACATAAAAGGTATTGGCGGGCTTAAAAAGCAGGAACTGATCTTTGCACTTCTTCAGGCCAACATTGAGGAAAGCGGACAGGTTTATGGTGAGGGCACGCTTGAAATTCTCCCGGACGGTTTTGGTTTTTTGCGGGCACCCGGATACAATTATCTTCCCGGCCCTGATGATATCTATGTTTCTCCTTCCCAGATCCGGCGGTTCAATTTAAGGACCGGAGATACGATCTCCGGCCAGGTGCGGCAACCCAAAGATTCTGAGCGGTATTTTGCGTTATTAAAAGTAGAAGCCGTGAATTTTCAAAATCCGGAACTGGCAGCTGAAACCATATTGTTTGACAATCTGCTGCCCCTTTATCCGGAACGCAAGATGAATCTTGAGGCGGAATCGGATAACTATTCCATGCGCGTGATCGATCTGATGTCTCCCATCGGTTTTGGTCAGCGGGGTCTGATCGTCTCCCCGCCAAAAGCGGGTAAAACCATGTTGCTGCAAAATATCGCCAACTCAATGATTCGTGCTCATAAAGATATTATCCCCATGATTGTTCTCATCGACGAACGCCCGGAAGAGGTGACAGATATGGCCCGTTCCGTAGATGCCGAGGTGGTCAGTTCCACGTTTGATGAACCGGCGGAACGACATGTCCAGGTGGCGGAAATGGTGATTGAAAAGGCCAAAAGAATTGTGGAACAGGGCCATGACGTGGTCATTCTGCTTGACAGTATCACCCGGCTTGCCCGGGCATATAACTCTGTGATGCCGCCGTCGGGCAAGATCCTTTCCGGTGGTGTGGATTCCAATGCACTGGACCGTCCCAAACGGTTTTTCGGTGCGGCCCGGAATATCGAGGAAGGCGGCAGTCTGACGATCATTGCCACTGCATTGGTGGATACCGGCTCCAGAATGGATGAAGTTATCTTTGAAGAATTTAAGGGAACCGGTAATATGGAACTGGTTCTGGATAGAAAATTGGCTGACAAGAGAGTCTTTCCCGCGATTGACATGAACAAATCCGGGACCAGAAAAGAAGAACTGTTGCTCGATTCACAGGTTTTGAACCGGGTCTGGATTCTCCGAAAATTACTTTCAAGTTTAAATTCTGTGGACAGCATGCAGTTTTTACTTGAAAAAATGGAAGGAACAAAGGATAATAAAGAGTTTCTTGAATTGATGAATTCATAAAGACAGTGTTTGATAATTTTTGAGAGCCTTATGACGGGCTTGGTAAGGAGTTTTGCACAAATGAGAAAAGAAATACATCCGACATACACAAAAACAACAGCCTCCTGTGCCTGCGGCGCATCCTTTGCCGTCGGATCCACAAAGGAAAATATCAAGGTTGAAATCTGTTCCCAGTGTCATCCGTTTTTTACCGGTAAACAAAAACTGGTTGACTCTGCCGGTCGAATCGATCGCTTTAAGAAAAAATATGCGAATTTCGACGCAAGTAAACTCGTCTAATCTGTTCTATAATTTGTTATTAAAAAAGGGGGCTTGAAATACAGAACCCCTTTTTGAGTTTTAAATTATGTATGAAAAATTAAAAGAGATAGAAGAACGGTTTGTAAAACTTGAGCAGTTGCTGAGTGATCCAACGGTTATCAACGACCAGAAAAAGTATCAGGAATATCTCAAAGAGCATGGAGAGCTGAACAAAGTGGTTCCCAAATTCAGGGAATATGAGGGAATGCTCGAAGAACTTGCAGAGGCCAAAGAGCTCTTAAAGGACGAGGATACCGATATCCGGGAGATGGCAAAGGAAGAGATTCCGGACCTTGAAGAGAAAATCGAGGCCTGTACAACCGAACTCAGTATCCTTTTAATGCCCAAAGACCCCCGGGATGACAAGAACGTGTTGATTGAAATCCGGGCGGGTACCGGTGGGGAAGAAGCCGGTATCTTTGCCGGCGACCTTTTCAGAATGTATTCGCGGTATGTGGAATCCCGTAACTGGTCCATTGAAATCCTGGAGAAAAATGACTCCAGTTCCGGCGGGTTTAAAGAGGTGGTCTCTCTGGTGTCCGGAAAGGGCGCCTTTTCAAGTTTCAAGTATGAGAGCGGCATCCACAGGGTCCAGCGGGTTCCGGAAACCGAAACCCAGGGGCGGGTCCATACATCGGCGGTGACCGTAGCGGTCCTTCCCGAGGCTGAAGATATTGATATTGATATCAATCCGGCCGATCTGAAGATCGATGTCTTCCGGTCGTCCGGCCCCGGCGGCCAGTCGGTCAATACAACGGATTCGGCTGTTCGGATTACCCATGTGCCGACGGGTGTCGTTGCCACCTGCCAGGATGAAAAATCCCAGCACAAGAATAAAGCCAAGGCAATGAGTGTTTTAAAGGCCCGTATCCTGGATGCAAAGACCCAGGAAGAAGAGGATCGGCGGGCGGCAGACAGAAAAGATCAGGTGGGCTCCGGGGACAGGAGCGGCCGGATCCGAACCTATAATTTCCCCCAGGGCCGGATGACCGACCACCGGATCGGGCTGACGCTTTACCGGCTGGACAACATCATGGAAGGCCATATCCAGGAGATTATCGACGAGCTTAAAACCTATTATCAGGCAGAGGCTTTAAAGGATATTGGCTGACTGGACCATCATTAAGCTCCTCGCCTGGACCGAGTCGTATTTCAAAGACCGGAACCGGGAAGGAGAAAACCCTGAAACCCCGAAGAACCATTCCACAAAGACAACCTTGATTGACAGTCCTCGTCTGACGGCAGAGATTCTGTTGGCCCATACCCTTGGCATCCGGCGGCTGGATCTCTATCTTCAGTACGACCGGCCGCTTGACCGTTCCGAATTGTCGCAGTTTAAAACGAGGATAAAAAGACGGTTGGCCGGTGAACCGGTGGCATATATAACCGGTTCAAAGGGGTTCTATGATTCGAATTTTTATGTGGCAAAAGGGGTGCTGATCCCCCGGCCGGATACGGAAACCCTTGTTGGGGCATCGTTGGCATTTTTGTCAGATACCGATGGTAAGTCCGAAACTAAACAGGTGCTTGAACTTGGCACGGGATCCGGAGCCGTTGTTGTTTCGCTTGCAAAGGCGGCCCCGGAGCATTCCTATTTTGCATGCGACCTCTCTTTAACCGCGCTGAAAATCGCTCAAAAAAACGGGCAGCAGATCGCAGAAAACCGGGTCCGGTTTTTTGCAGGCAGCTGGTTTTCCGCCCTCCGGCCCGAACCGTATTTTGATCTGGTCGTGTCCAATCCTCCCTATATTCCGACCGGTGATATTCAAGGGCTTCAAGCTGAAATCCGGAATTTTGAACCCCTTTCGGCACTGGACGGCGGGTCGGACGGACTGGATTGTTATCGCCGGATTCTGGATCAGGCCCATCGGTTCATTGTTCCGGGCGGAACGCTGATGCTGGAAATCGGATATGACCAGCGGCCCGGCCTGGAGTCGATCGCTCAGAGCCATTCCCGGTACGCTTCCGGCGGGATTGTAAAGGATCTGGCCGGGCATGACAGGGTGGTGAAATTCAAAAAAATCGATTGATAACCCCCCTCCTTTCTGATATATAAATTAGGATTTTCGTTTGAAGAATAAAAACGCACATTCAGGGACTTGAAAATCAGGTGCTTTGAGAAAAGTCGAATTTCGGGAATGATCTGAGTGGTGGAAAAAAACCATTAATTAAGGTGAAGAAAAAATGGCTTACATTACGATTAGAGAACTGTTAGAGGCAGGCGTCCATTTCGGACATCAAACCAAACGGTGGAATCCGAAGATGAAACGATATATCTTCGGTGCAAGGAACGGCATTTACATTGTTGACCTGCAGCAAACCGTCAAATTGTTTAAAGAGGCACATGATTTTATTAAATCAGTGACAGCCAAAGGTCAGGATGTGCTGTTTGTCGGAACTAAAAAACAGGCATCTGAGGCAATTGATGAAGAGGCAAACCGGGCCGAGCAATTCTATGTTCAGAATCGTTGGCTGGGCGGAATGCTTACCAATTTCCAGACCATTAAAAACAATATTTCCCGGTTTCACTTTCTTAACTCCATTGAAAATGACGGAACCCTTGAGAATTACCCGAAAAAAGAACAGGCAAAAATGCTCAAGGAAAAAGCAAAACTTGAGTTTGCCATCGGCGGTATCAGCCAGATGAAAAAATTGCCCGGAGCCATCTTTGTTGTCGATCCCAAAAACGAATCAATTGCGGTGAAAGAGGGAAAACGGCTGGGAATTCCAATCGTTGCCGTTGTTGATACCAATTGTGATCCCGATGATATCGATTATGTCATTCCGGGAAATGACGATGCCATCCGGTCCATCCGCCTGTTTGCCTCCAGAATCGCCGATGCCTGTATCGAGGGGAAAGAGATCTATAACGAGAGACAGCGGGCTGAATCCGACAAAGCCGATGATCAGAGCGCATCTGCTGTTTCAGATGACAAGGTTGCCATTGAAGTCATTTCAGATGGAACAGACGGCCCGGTTGTGGAAAAAATTAAAAGAAAAACAACAGCACCGGCTGAAGAAGCCGTGCCTGCAGCTGAGTAATTATAAGGAGTAAGATAAAAATGGCGCAAATTACCGCAGAAATGGTCAAAGAACTCCGCCAGGCAACTGGCTCGGGAATAATGGATTGTAAAAGAGTGTTGGCTGAAGCGGACGGCGATATGGATAAAGCCGTCGATCTCTTGAGAAAAAAAGGGCTTGCAAAAGCAGCCAAAAGAGCGGGCCGTTCCACATCGGAAGGTATTATTTATTCGTATATCCACACCGGTTCCAAGCTTGGTGTTCTGCTGGAGGTGAACTGCGAGTCTGATTTTGTTGCAAAAACAGATGATTTTCAGACCTTTGCAAAGAACATCGCCATGCATATCGCCGCTGCCAATCCCGCCGGTTTGAACCCGGAGGATGTGGACCCGGCAGTGATTGAAAAAGAGAGAGAAATTTACAAGGCCCAGATGCTTGAAGAGGGAAAACCTGAAAATATCATCGATAAAATCGTCGAAGGTAAAATTGAAAAATTTTACAAAGACGTTTGTCTGATGAGCCAGCAATATGTGAAAGATCCTCAGCAGACCATTGCGGAACTGTTAAAGGAAACGATCGGAAAAATCGGTGAAAATATTCAGATCAAACGGTTTGCACGTTTTCAGATAGGAGAATAGATTCTTGAATAAAGAGCCGGAATTTGACCAGGTTTTAATCAAGCTGAGCGGAGAAGCCCTGATGGGAAATCAAGGCTTTGGCATCACGCCTGAAATGATCCATTATGTTGCACTTGAAATTGCCAAGGTCTGCCACCTCGGTGTTCAGGTCTCCATTGTCGTGGGCGGCGGTAATATTTTCAGGGGCGTGGCCGGAAGCTCGGCGGGAATGGACAGAACCTCGGCAGACAACATGGGTATGCTGGCAACTGTTATCAATAGCCTGGCTCTTTGTGATGCACTGGAAAAATGTGGTGTACCGACACGGGTACAATCGGCGATCCCCATGGATCGGATTGCCGAGCCCTTTATCCGCAGAAAAGCCATCCGGCACCTTGAGAAAGGCCGGGTGGTGATTTTTGCGGCTGGTACGGGAAACCCTTATTTTACAACCGATACGGCAGCCGTGCTCCGGGCCAACGAAATGCGGGCTCAGATTTTATTTAAAGCAACCCAGGTGGATGGTGTCTACGATAAAGACCCTAATGTCTATACGGATGCGGTCCGGTTTGATGAGCTCTCCTACATGAGCGTTATCGAAAAACAACTCCATGTGATGGATATGACGGCCATCTCCCTTGCCATGGAACAGGACCTGCCGCTGCAGGTGTTTGATCTGCACCAGGAAGATAATATTTTTAAAGCGGTTACCGGCCAGCAGCTCGGTACCCGGATTTATAACAAATAGTTAACCCTGACTGAGGATATATTGTTATGATAGACGACGTACTCCAGGAAACCAGAGACCGAATGGGCAAGTCTGTAACTGCATTTGGGAAAGAATTGTCCAAGGTGCGCACCGGGCGGGCATCTCAAAGCATTCTTGACGGTGTATATGTCGATTATTACGGCACCCAGACCGCACTGCCGCAGATGGCCACCGTATCTGTACCCGAAAGCCGTCTGATTACGGTGAAACCATGGGATGTCAGTGTCATCAATCAGGTGGAAAAAGCAATTTTAAAAGCCAACATCGGCCTGACACCTTCAAATGACGGAAAACTGATCCGGATATCCATTCCGCCGTTAACCGAAGAACGGAGAAAAGAGATTGCCAAAACCGTTGCCAAGACCTGTGAAGACTATAAGGTTGCGGTACGAAATATTCGGCGGGATTCCAATGAGATGCTCAAAGAGCTTCAAAAGGACGGAGATATTTCCGAAGATGACAGCTTTAAGGGGCAGAAGCTGGTTCAGGAGGCCACCGATGATTTCGTTAAAAAGTTAGACGCCCTTTATGCAGAAAAAGAAAAGGAAATCCTTGAAGTCTGACTCTGATATCGAAACCCATCTGGATCCCGAGCGACTGCCGGCCCATGTGGGTATTATCATGGACGGCAACGGCCGATGGGCCAAAAAACGATTGCTTAAACGGACCAAAGGACATGAAAGAGGATCTCAAGCCGTTCGGTCCATTGTAACGGCCGCCACCCGGCTGGGAATCCGAACGGTCACGCTCTATGCCTTTTCCACTGAAAACTGGGCCCGGCCGAAAGCAGAAATAAAAGCACTGATGGTGCTGCTGAAAAAGTATATTATTTCAGAACGGGACGCATTTAACGAACACGGTATCCGTCTCAATGTAATCGGTCAGAAAGAACGGCTTCCCGAAGATGTGCTCCGGGAATTAGACACCTCCATCAAGCTTACCCAACACAATGACCGTATTCTTTTAAACCTGGCCTTAAGTTATGGTGCCAGGGAAGAAATCACCCGGGCGGTTCAGGCTATTTCCGTAAAATTCAAGAACCGGGAGCTGGATCTGTCCGATATCACCAGTGATTTGATTTCCGATCACCTCTATACGCAGGGTATTCCGGATCCGGATCTGATCATTCGCACCAGCGGTGAATACCGGTTAAGTAATTTTCTCCTGTGGCAGGCCGCATATTCGGAAATCTATATTTCTCCCACCCTGTGGCCGGATTTTACGGAAAACGAATTTATAGAGATCCTGAAAGATTTTCAAAACCGGGACCGGCGATTCGGAAAGGTGTGACATGGAACATGTCAAACGTTGGATAACCGGACTCATCCTTGCCCCGATAATCCTCTGGATTCTGGTAAAAGGCAGTATCCTGATGTTGGCCGTACTGATCTCCATCATTGCCATTTTTTCCATGCGGGAATATCTTCGTATTATGTCCGTAAACGATGACGGACCGATTTCATACACCATAAAGGTCATCTCATATACCGTATCCATGACCCTTATTTTTGCGGCCAGTCTGGGGTCTTGGGAGGTTCTGTTTTTAATTATGGCCATGAATCTGATGGCCCTGGTCATCTTTGTCCTGGCACGATTTGCCAGCAACCATGCCATATTCGACATCATTGCCAAGCAGGTACTTGGGATAGTCTATATTCCTGTGCCACTGGCCCTTCTGATATTTATCAAGGAACTGGATGGGGGAACCCTGTGGGTGATCTGGTTGCTGATCGTCATATTTGCCAATGACACCGGTGCGCTTTATACCGGCACTTTTTTTGGAAAGAAAAAGCTAGCTCCTTCCATCAGTCCAAACAAAACCGTTGAAGGATCCATTGGCGGAGCCCTTTCAGGGATGCTGGCCGGTTTTGTCTTTTGTCTGATCTTCTTCAAGGACTGGTATCTGGCTTTAATGATCATCCCCGGTGCTTTGATGCTGACCGCGGCCGGCCAGATCGGTGATCTGTTTGAATCCGCCATGAAGCGGGGGTCCAAAATCAAGGATTCGGGCAGTATTTTACCCGGCCACGGCGGTATGCTGGATAGAATTGACGGACTGTTGCTTTCAATTCCGGTACTTTACGTATACCTGGTCTTTATCCTGTGATGAAACAATTAGCGATTTTAGGTTCCACCGGTTCCATCGGCTCCAGTGCTCTTGATATCGTCAGAATGCATCCGGATCGGTTTCAGGTGGCCACCCTTACTGCTGCCCGGAATATCGATCTTCTGGCCGGACAGATTCAGGAGTTTAAGCCCGGGCTGGTCTCTGTTTTAAATAAGGACCATGCACTGGATCTCTCCAGAAAACTTGCCGGGGATCATAAGCCTGACATCGTTTTCGGGAGCACCGGCTTTGCCTGTGCCGCATCCCACCCAAAGGTGGATACGGTTTTGCTGGCCATGGTCGGTGCGGCCGGCCTTCACCCGGCCCTTGCCGCCATTGAATCCGGGAAGCAGATTGCGCTTGCCAATAAAGAGACCCTGGTGATGGCCGGAGAACTGGTGATGGCAAAGGCAAAAGAGATGAACGCAACCATTTTGCCGGTGGATTCCGAGCACTCGGCCATCTATCAGTCGTTAATGGGCAACAGAAGAAAAGATTTAAAAAAGATCTACCTGACCGCTTCTGGAGGACCGTTCCGGACCACCCCGCTGGCGCAATTTCCGAAGATTACCCTGGAAGACGCCCTGAATCACCCCACCTGGAATATGGGCAAAAAGATTACCATCGATTCAGCCACATTGATGAACAAAGGGCTTGAAATCATAGAAGCGGTCCACCTGTTCGACGTGACGCCGAAGGAGATCGAGGTGCTGGTCCATCCCCAGAGTATTGTTCATTCAATGGTGGGGTACACGGACGGCAGTATTATGGCCCAGATGGGGCGGCCGGATATGAAAGGGGCCATTGCTTATGCATTAAGCGGGCCTTCCCGCCTGGATATCGGTATGGCCTTTCCGGATTTCAACCGCTTGGCCAACCTGACATTTGAAAAGCCGGACTGTAAAAAATTTCCATCCCTATTGTTCGCATATGAGGCCTGCATTCAGAAAGGAACCATGCCCTGTGTCATGAACGCAGCCAATGAAGCCGCCGTTGCGGCATTTCTCGAAAAGAAAATCGGGTTTACCGATATTTTCAAACTGATTGCACAGACCATGGAAACGCATAGGTGCATTGACAATCCGGATCTTTCTAGTATTATTGATGCCGATTGCTGGGCCCGGGAAACCGTTCTCTCTCTGATTTAACCTTTGATCTGATTAAATGGATAGGGGTGAAGCCGAAAAGAGGCTGAATGATAAATGGTTGGATCGGGGAGAACATCCATTTAATTGATGGTATGCGGTTAAGTAAGTTTGTAAATTCACGATGGTATTATAAGGTGTATAAGCATTTTTTGTTCCCGGGAAAAGAATGTGGTTTCATGTTTTATCGAAACCGGTGAATTTAGATTAAATCATTACAACAACTCCCTTTCTGCTCGGTTCACGGATTGTCCATCCGTTTGAACCATTGGCGGCCGTCAGGGTTATAGTGAGGTGTCATGGGTTTTTCTTTAGGTGCGTTTATCGTCGTTATCGGTATCCTGGTCTTTATTCATGAATTCGGCCATTTTATCGTGGCCCGGCTTTGCGGAGTCGGTGTCGAGGTCTTTTCCCTGGGATTCGGTCCTAAAATTTTTACTAAAAATATAGGCGGAACCGAATATTGCATCTCTGCCATTCCCCTGGGCGGGTATGTGAAGATGGTGGGGCAGGAGCCCGGAACCGAAGCAGAGGCCGATGATCCGCAAGTCGATGATTCGGACGAATCCTTTAACCGGAAAAAACTGTGGCAAAAAAGCCTGATTGTTGCTGCCGGGCCGGCATTTAATTTCCTGCTGGCCATCTTTATTTTTTACGGTCTGTACCAGTTTGTCGGGGTCTATATGGGCAGCCCCGTGGTGGGGGAGGTCATGGAAGATTCGCCTGCCCTGGCTGCCGGTATTAAACCCGGGGATGTCATTAAAAAGATCAATCAAAAAGAGATTGAATCCTTTGAAGATGTGGCACGGATTATTACCTCTGAAAAGGGCCGGCCCCTTAAAGTGATCATCGAGCGAAACGGTCTGCTTCGGGAAAAGGTGGTCACTCCCATGCCGAGCAAGGGAAAAAATGTATTTGGGGAAGAGATTGATAAATTTGTTATCGGAATTATCGGGACTGCCGAACCGATTCAAAAGCGGTTTAATCCGGTTGAGGCCATGGGGCGGGCGTTTAGAGACACTTACGCCATTGTAAATCTGACCCTGGTTTCCGTTGTGAAAATGATCGAAGGGTCTGTTTCCAAGGATAACCTGGCCGGTCCGATCATGATTGCACAGATGGCAGGCAAACAGGCCAAGGCCGGAATTGAAAATTTTGCCTGGTTTATCGCCCTGCTGTCGGTGAACCTGGGAATCATCAATCTCTTTCCCATCCCCGTTCTGGACGGCGGGCATCTCCTGTTTTTTGCAATTGAAGCGGTGACCGGTAAACCCGTTAATGACCGGTTGCGCGAAAAGCTGATGCAGGTGGGTGCTGCATTGCTGGTGACGTTTATGGTTTTTGTTTTTTACAATGATATTGTTAGAATGATTAGTGGCGCATAACAGGGTGAATAAAAATGATTGCAAGTATAGAAATTGCTTTAAAAGAGTCCCTCAGGGATGCGGAAGGCGCTTCGCTGATAAAAAAAGCCGCTGCCTATTTTGGAATACCGGTTCAGACAGCCCGGTGCATCCATATCGTGACGATTGAATCGGATTTGGACCCGGACGGCCTTGAAACGATCCGGGATGAAATCTTTACCAACCCCGTTACCCAGTATTCCAGTCTGAGTCCGCTGGCAATCGATTTTGACTGGTGTATCTGGATCGGTTATCGCCCGGGGGTGA
>JANQML010000068.1 GCA_028280105.1 Desulfobacula sp.
AAAAAACCTGCATGGCATTGTCGATAAAGCCGGAGTCAAGAAGAGTCCGGGCGGATTGAAACGGATCATTATTTTCCACGCACAGAGAGACGACACGATCCCGGCTTTCACCGGTGAGGAACGCACTTCCCAGCCAGGCCGTTTTCACCTTGGACAGGTTCATAATGGTTTCAATCGATTGGATGGTCAACTCTGTGGGCTTCTTCCTCAGTTCCCGGACAAATTGCCAGCCGGTGTCACAAAAGAACCAGACCGGCTCCCGGCTCCCCTTTACAAACAGACGGAGCAGCGGTTCAAGTATGGCCGGTGCGTCTGATGCCAGTTCCGGAAACCTATAGATTACGGGCGGTTTTCCGGCTGATGGATTCCGCCCGATTAAAACGGTCTGCTTGGGATATCCGTCATCAATTCCCAGATTTAAAAAGAGATGCTCCACCCATACGGCCATCAGCCGGGAGGCATTCAGACGGCCATAGCTGAAATGAACCCGCTCCGACCGGGTGATATCCGCAAAATTGGCCGAGACTCTGATACCTGCAATATGATGGTGAAGAGCAACCGGGGGCAACCGGTCATGCTCCAGATAGGGGACGGCCGTATCCATCAATGCGGACACATCGGCTTTGAGTTTCTCATATTCAACCCGCCCTTTGGCACCATAGGGAAGGCGGCCCATGGCCTTGAAAATCGCATAAAAATCGGTTTCCGCGAGCGCCATGTTTTTTTCCAGCAGTTGCTTTCCCAGCAAAAACTGATCCAGTCCCTTTATGGAGAAAAGTTCCCGGGCCGAAGCAGGCGCTTCCAATTCGGGAATTTGAATCCCCAACCCTTCATGGACCCATTTTCTCAACGGATGTTTGAAAAAACGGATCACATCCGTCAGGTCAACCATTTGATTTTCCATGCCAAAATCTGCAGCCGGTTTCACACCGATGAGATCGGGGGTAAAGGAATCCACGAAAACCGGGGGTGTTGTCCGTGAATGAAAAAGTGTTCTGGCAATTTCCAGATGATCTGCAGAGTACGATAAAAAAGATAGATCCGGGGTCGTTTCCGGTGTATCCGTATGATCGGGAGGAGATGAAAAATAGAGGGGATCAAAGGGATGGAGGGGATGGAAGGTTTCAATCCGTTCCGGATCTTTCATATCAAAACTCTGTGAAATTGTTTCGATCAATTCAGATACCACGCCTGAACAAGGAATCAATGAATTATCCCGGATGTTTCTGCCGGTATAGGTGATAATGAATTGACTCCGTGCGGATAAGAGGGCTTCCAGGAAAAGATAGCGGTCTTCATCCCGTTGAATTTTATCCCCTTCCATGGGGTATTTGCGGATCAGGTCGAATCCGGAATCAAATGTTTTTCTGGGAAATGCGCTTTCGTCCATCCCCATGAGAACGACTAATTTAAAAGGAATGGAACGCATGGGCATGATATTGCAGAACGTTACCCTGCCGGTCATAAAACTCCCCTGGGCAATGGAAAGATCAAGCTTTTGTTCGACTAAAAGCGTAATGGCCTCAAAAGAGACCGGATCTTGAAAACCGGCCCGATCCGCCTCGTCGCGGATCCGGTCGATCACCTCGTATAAAAAAAAGAGGTCTTCCGTGTTCCGGTCCTGGGGATCGATCATGCGTGAGGCTGTCTGCTTGAGGATCGAGCACCAAAAATCAACCCTCTGTTGGGATTTAAACGCGGCCACCTGCTCAACAAGCGTATGATAAAATGCGGCAAACTTACCCAGAATTTCAAGTTCAAGTCCCTCCAGCACCTGACAGGGCAGGATTCCGGAAAATAACCAGTCCCGGGATTCCGGCATGGCCATCCCCAGAAAGAGGCGTTCCAGGCCCGTCTCCCAGGTATTCTCCTCAAAACCGGGTAATCCCATATCTTTCCGGTGATACCCGTTTTTGCCCCATAAAATATCGGCCTGGTCCACCATCTGTTCAATTGTTGCCAGCTCATCCTGTGAAATCCGGAACCTTCCGGCAATGGGGGGTAAAGACAAAAGATCGAGGATTTCCGCCTTTTCAAACCGGGAGCCCGGTAATGCCAGAAGACTTAAAAATGCGTGAATCACCTCTGATTCAGATCGTTTCCTGCGGTCAGAAATTGAATACGGCAGGGTCTGTTCCGTGCTGAAGCAGGACTCGATAAAGGGAGAATAGGATTCTATATCCGGCATCATGACAATGACATCATGGGGGGCCAGTTCAGTATCGGTTTCAAACGCATTCAGCAGCAGATCCTTTAATACCTGGGTCTCTCTCATGGGCGAATGGCAGGCGTGAATCTGTATCGACCGGTCCCGGCGGTTAAGGGGCAGGGGCGGTTCCGGGGCGCCCTCGCATCGATGGATCAGGTTAAGGATATCGGACTGGATCCGGGAGAGCATGGACACAGTGTCCCCATCTGAATCGCCCGTGTCTGGAGTGTCCTGAATCGGATTGTCTCCGGCCGGATCATCAAACAGCTCCGGTCCGGGTTCCTGATATTCAAAGCCCTCAATCATCGCTGAAAAGGACTTGATACTCTTGCCCAGCGATGCCAGCAGGGGATTGGCAATCTCATAATGCAGGTCTGTTACCGATAGGTCCGGATCGGATTGCAGGGCAATTTTATTCAGCCGGGCCGATGATTGGATATCGGAAAAATAATGGTGGGTCGGCACCATGAAAAAGAGATGAACCGGTATGATATCGGATATCCTGTCAAAGACCTGTAAAAACTGGATGGGCAGTGCAGAGATACCAAAGAGTATCAGCCGGGGCGGCAGATAATTATCACGCATCCGGTCCGGTGAGAATCCCTTTAAAAAGGTCTCTATTCGTCCGGACAAATGGTCGGTATGATCCGGATGGATATGCTTCCAAAGTGCCGCCTGCCAGGCTGCTGCCGGATCATTTGCCAAAGCCGACGTCTTTCCTGATTCCCAATCCAAAAGCATCTGGGGCCGGTAGATCTGGTAGTCATCAAATGCCCTTGCAATGCGCCGGCTTACCTGGAATTCTTTTTTTCCGGTAGTATCGGTCCGGATATAATCCAGGATGCCGGAAAGGACCGGTTTGTTTTTTTTATCCCGGACCTGTTTTAAAATCGACCAGAAAAAGAAATCGGCATTACGCTCGTCTTCGGTTTTATTTTGAGATAAAAGCGGTTGATACCCGTTGAGAATATGCTCGATGATCCGACGGGGAAACAAAAAATCAACATTGGCACAGACACCCAGATGCCGTGCCATGTTCAGCGTAATCCACTGTTTCATTCCCTTGGATTGAACACCGATCCATTCGGGCTGCATGGGGTCCTGGGGCGGTACTTGAATCACCCGGCACAATGCCGCCATGAGATGTTCGGTTCTGTTGCTTCTGTAAATATTGAGCACGTTGAACTCCTGTGATAAATCAGATGCACCCTAACAGACCCGGGCGGCCCAGGCAAATGATTTTCACAGGATTCTCCTGTCCCTGAATCAAATCCGGTCAAACCGGTTCAAACCGGATTAGACAGGGGTGTTGGGCACCAGCTCCCAGATACCGCAGGGACAGGCCCCTTTACAGAACCCGCATCCGATACAGCGGTTGTCATCCACCTTATACATAAATGGCTGGTCATCGGTTTCCACCCGTTCAATGGCCGCTTCCGGACAGATGGCCACACAGATACCACAGTCCTTGCACTGGCCGCAGGAGGCACAGTCTGTTCCGCATTCCCCTAAGGTATCGGCCACATTTCTGGGATTATAATATTCCAGACTGATCCGCTCTTTATTCACCATGGGAAGCATCTCTCCCTGATCCGGGTTTTTCCCGTCAATCAACCGGTCGATACTGTCTGCGGTTCTCCGGCCGGCACCGATGGCGTCGGTAATCAGGCCCGGTCCGATGATATCTCCAATGGCAAATACACTGGGAACCGAGGTCCGGTTGAACCGGTCCACTGCCACGAATCCGTTTTGAATGTCGATGGATCTGTCCAGGAAACCGAGATCCGGTACATCTCCGATGGAAACGACAATGGTATCGGCCTCGATTTTTTCACCCGCCTGGATCACCACACTCTTCTTGTTGATCTTCTTGGTAAAACAGGGCCAGCGGAATATGGCGCCGCATGCCTCGGCATCCTCTTTTTCCTTGCCGAAAGCCAGTGGTTTCTGGATATCGATCAGGGTGATTTTCCGCGCACCCAGGCGATGGGCTTCGGTGGCCACATCACAGCCGACATTACCGGCCCCGATAATGACGACCCGTCGACCCGGTTTAATTTTGTTCTGTTTGGCCTTTTCCAGAAAGGCATTGGCAAAAAGCGCATTCTCAATACCGGGGACCGGCAGTTTCCTGGGTTTTTTAGCCCCGGCCGCCACAATGGTGTAGTCAAATTCTTTTTTAATCCCGGCAAATTCTTTTTTGCCGATGGTCTGTTTGAGACGGATATCCGGAATCAATGTTTTAATCCGTTCGAGTTCCGATTCAAGGGTTTTCTTTGGAATCCGCGAACCCGGTATCACCGATGAAATCTTACCGCCAATGGTATCACCGGTATCAAAGACCGTGACCGAATGCCCTTTTATCGTCAGGTGCCAGGCAGCGGAGATCCCGCCGGGGCCGGCACCGATAACGGCAATTTTCTTTTTGCTTTTTCTCTTAATTTTGGGCAGCTTGGCTTTTTCCCCTGCCTTTCCCAGCAGCCGGACATCAATGGGACTCATATACTCGTCATTCCGGGTACAGGAGGCCATGCACGGACTGGGACATAAATATCCGCAAACCGTTGCCGGAAAAGGCGTATATTCCAGCCCCATGGAAATGGCCTCGTCAATATTATCCAGCCGTACCATGGACCACCGTTCCTGCACCGGGATACCCGTGGGGCAGGATGCCTGGCAGGGAGCCATATACTTGCCCTGCTCCCAGACCGGAACAAACCGGCGGTCCTCCCCTTTGGTGATGAGGGGAATGGTTCCGCGCTCCGTTTCCTGAAGGTCGCCGATCAATCCGCCCCGGCCCAGTTCCTTGTCCCATACCTGCTCCCTGAACCAGGACATGGGCGGCCGGCCCGGCCCCTGGACTTTCTCCTGCGGCGATTTGGCTTCAATCAACTGCCATTGGGATCGTTTGGAAAAGGTTTTCAGCAATTGGGGTTTGTTTATTTTCTTTAAAAACCGGTCCAGATTGGTCTGGAGCCAGTCCCATGCCTCATCCGTTATGGTGGAACGCTTGGCATCGGTTTGTGAGAAGCCGGTGACATTCCCCCTGACAAAGACTTTACCGCCGACCATTCCCACAAGCGGCCGGTACCCGAGGATGGATTCAGCCGGATTCGGGCTGTGACCGCAGATAACGGCAATACCGCCTGCCATGAATTCCCCGAAGTAATCTCCGGCAGTGCCCAGGACCCACAGTTCCGGCGGTTCAAACCGCGGATTCCGCTTGGTCATGGTCATGCCCCGGGCGCCGATGGAGCCGGCAATATAGACCCGGCCCTGGGCGGCGCCGTTCATAATACCGTTGGACGCATTGCCGTGCACGGTGATCCGGGCACCGGCATTGAGCCAGCCCACATCGTCCGATGCCGGTCCCATGATTTCAATGTGGGTATTGGCCGTCCCGAGAGATCCGGCCCGCTGACCGGACTGGCCGGTAATTCTGACATGGACGTCTTCAGTGCCGGCATCCCAAAGCCGTCCGCCAATCCCGTGCTGACCGTATCCCTCGACTTCGATATACCGGTGTCCATCCTGAATATGGCGGTGAACAATTTCTTCCAGCACACGGGACGGGATTCTTTTATCATTGTTTCTGCCTGATATTTTAACAAATACTTTTTTCGTCATCTCTTCCCCCTCCCTATACGACATATTTTATACTCAACCGGTCTGCGGCATCCCTGTCATTGATGCCGAGGGCATCGGACATTCCAATGGGCAGGGATGTGGAGCGCCCGAGAGGTGCGACAATCTTTTTAAGCTCCGTGTCAAAGGAGACAAAAAGGTCTACAATCCGCTGGGCCACATCTTCAGGGTCAAGCCGTCTGTAAAGCCGGGGATCCTGGGAGGTGATTCCTTTGGGACAGATACCGACGTTGCACACGTTGCATCGGTCTTCTTCGGTTCCGACACAGCCCGAGGCGGCCTGCATCACATATTTACCGATCTGGATACCGGAGGCACCCAGCATAATCAGGGCAGCGGCATTGGCTGCCAGATTGCCGTTCTTACCCACACCGCCGCCGGCAAAAATCGGGATTTCATTCTGCTTTCCTATTTTTGTCAGATTCAGATAACTGTCCCGGATACAGGATGCAATGGGATGCCCCATATGATCCATTGAAACCGTGTAGGCGGCACCGGTTCCCCCGTCCTCTCCGTCAATGGCCAGAGCAGAGGCATGATCATTTCGGGACAGGTTGTTCAACACGGCCAAAGCAGTGGATGAGGCCGATATCTTCGGATATACCGGCACCCTGAACCCCCAGGCCATGGACATGGAAAGGATCATTTTAGCCACGGATTCCTCTATGGAGTATTGGGTCTGGTGGGTGGGCGGGCTGGGCAGGGATACGCCCTTGGGAACACCGCGAATGGCCGAGATCAGCTTATTGACCTTGTGCCACATTAAGAGTCCGCCGTCCCCGGGTTTTGCCCCCTGGCCGTATTTGATCTCAATGGCGCAGGGGTCTTCTTTCATGTGGGGAATGGCATGGATGATTTCATCCCAGCCAAAATAACCGGATGCAATCTGCAGAATCACATATTTCAAAAACCTGGAGCGCAGCAACCGCGGCGGACAGCCCCCTTCTCCGGTACACATCCGCACCGGCATCCCCATCTCTTCGTTCAGGTAGGCCACCCCCATCTGAAGCCCTTCCCACATGT
>JANQML010000086.1 GCA_028280105.1 Desulfobacula sp.
CCACACGGCTGGACTTATAGACCAGTACCAGCCCCAGGGCGGCCAGTGCATAGATCGAACCGACCACGATCCCGCTGACGACAATTTGGAAAAAATAACTCATCCGTCTCCTTTCACCGTGTAAAATTTAATATGGGTTTTAACAGATGTTGACTGGCCGTCCTGGTATTGGAAAGAGGCCTCTACATCTTTTTCTTCGATTGAGACATCATAGAGGCAGTCGTACAGATTCTGATACCGCTCCCGGACAAACTTCCGGCGGATTTTTCCGGTCTTGGTCAGTTCGCCGTCATCCACATCCAGCAATTTGTACAAAAGGGCAAACCGCTTGATTTTAAAGTGTGGTTTTTCCGCCCGGGAGTTGACATCCGCGACCTCTTCCATTATCAGTTCGGCCACCCTGGTTTTGGCGGACAGATCCATATAGGTGGTATAGGAAATACCCCTGTCCTCTGCCCATTTTCCCACGACAATGGGGTCGATATTGATCAGGCAGGCGATAAAATCTTCTTTGTTGCCGTAGATAACCGCCTCTTTTATATAGGGGCTGAATTTAAGGGCGTTTTCAAGGAACATGGGAGAAAACATCTCCCCCTTGTTGTTGTGCATGACATCGGACAGCCGGTCGATGACCACCAGGTGTCCGTGTTCATCGATAAAACCGGCATCCCCGGAGTGGAGCCAGCCGCCTTCAAGCAGTTCTTCGGATTTTTCCGGCAGATCATAGTAACCGGGTGAGACCGAGGCGGACCTGGAAAGGATCTCCCCGTCGTCGGAGATCTTGCACTCGGTTCCGGGCAGGGGCTTTCCAACGGTTTCAGGCCGGACATCCCCGTCTCTGTGCATATATGCGATGCCTGTAATTTCCGTCTGACCGTATATCTGTTTTAGATTCACCCCAATGGCCTGGTAAAAGGTAAAGAGTTCAGGCCCCAAAGCTGCTCCGCCGGTGTAGGCCCGCCGTAACCGGAGCAGGCCGATCTGGTTGACAAGGGGCCTGAAAATCATCTGTTTCCCCAGCCAGGATTTTATCTTTAACCCCAGGGGCATGGATTTCCCGGTCATCCGGTATTGGGCCGCCTTCAGCCCCACCGACATAAAATATCTGTAAAGCATTTTATTCAGCCGGTAGGACTGGTCGATTTTAAGCCAGATTTCCGACCGGATGGTCTCATAAATTCTCGGGGCACCGAACATAAAATGCGGACCGATCTCCTTGAGATCCGACATGGCAGTTTCAACCGATTCCGGGAAATTGATGGTGATCCCGGTGGCCATGGCCACCCCGAATGAATTCATCTGCTCGCCGATCCAGGCAAAAGGCAGAAAGGAGACATACTCATCCGTGGGCTCCAGCGGGTCGACTTCGGTGATCTTTAGACCCATATTGATATAATTTTTATGGGTCATCATGGTCCCTTTGGGAAGGCCGGTGGTACCCGATGTCAGGCAGAGGTGGCAGGGGGCATCCGGGTCTCCCTCGTCGACCATGGATTCAAACAGATCCGGATGCTGCAGGTTCTCTTTTTTACCCAGTTCAAACAGGTCCTGAATGTTGATGAACCAGTCATCGGACAGATACTCCCGCATTCCCCGGGAATCTTCAAAGATGACTTTTTTAACCCGGGGAATCTCTTCCCTGATTTCAAGGACCTTGTCCACCTGTTCCTGATTGTCACAGAATATGGCACTGACCTTAAGATACGTCAGGATCTGTGAAATTTCCCGGGGCATGCTGGTCTGGTAAATACCGGCTGACATGGCCCCGATGGAGTGGGCGCCGACGGCAACAAAGACCAGTTCGGGAATATTGTCGCTGATGATGGCAATGGTGTCTTCCTTGCCCAGGCCGATGGACGTCAGTCCCAGGGCCGTCATTTTCACATGATCGTAGTAGTCTTTCCAGGTATAGGTATTCCAGATACCAAAGTCTTTTTCTCTGAGCGCCGGACGGTCCGGTGTTTTCCGGACTCGCCAGCGAAGCAGCTGGGGGATGGTGAATTCAAGCAGATGATCATTTGTGCCCATAGATTTAATCCTCCCCGATGTATGCTTCGATTACCTTGGGGTTCCGGGCAATTTCATCCGGCGTCCCCGATCCGATCACCTCTCCGAAATCCAGGACATAGATCCGGTCTGAAATATCCATGACAACACCCAGATCATGTTCCACCAACACCACGGTCGCGCCGCGTTCCTTTTGAATGTCCATGACAAACCGGACAATATCTTCTTTTTCCTCCAGGTTCATCCCGGCCATGGGTTCGTCCAGAAGAAGGATGTCCGGGTCCAGGGTCAGGGCTCTTGCCACTTCCACTTTCTTTTGAACCCCGTAACTTAAATTTCCGACAAGGCTTTTCCGGTAAGGTTCCAGTTCCATAAAATCGATGACCTCTTCGACATACCCCCGGTTTTCGGCTTCAATTCTGGATGCCTTCCCATAAAAAAAGATCGCCTGGAAAAAATTGTAAGTTAAGTTTTGATGGCGTGCCAAAAGCAGGTTGTCCAGAACCGTAAGCCCGCTAAAGAGCTCAAGGTTTTGAAAGGCTCTGGAAATGCCCATTTTCGATACCTGGTGAGGCGATGCATGGGTCAGTGCTTTTTCTTTGTAACGGATGTCACCGCTTGTGGGGTGATAAAATCCGGAGATGCAGTTGAGCATGCTGGTTTTACCGGCGCCATTGGGGCCGATAATAGAGGTGATAAGGCCCGGCTCAATGGTCATATCGACGTTTGAAAGCGCTTTGAGCCCGCCAAAAGAGAGGGTTACATTGGAGATAGTTAAATGTGCCATAAAAAAATCCAAGTTCTTTAATTTTTGATTAAAGAAAACGTGTCTTCAAAGGTTAGTGTATAATGACAGATAACGGGAACGGGTATTCACCTCCTGTTCAATCTTTGGTTGAAACGGTTTAATCGGTTTAATCGGCTTAAACGCACTAAACAGGTTAACGCGGTTACACTATAAATAAACTTGACACGGTAACTGACTGTGATCCCGGGCAGGTATCATGAGATTCCTCCCATTGAACCACCCTAAAAAAAAAATCGGCAGGGTGTCAAGGCAAAACCTACCAAAATGGTCAAGTATATTCTTTTTTTATTGTTTCACGGTCAATCCCGTGGTCGTCGGTTTTTGGCAGAGTGTCGATAAACTGCACATAACGTGGTTTTTTATAGCCGGCAATCCGTTGGCTGCAAAAGCGTATTAATTCTTCTTTTGTCAGTTTAAAACCCTTTTTTAGGGAACACACCGCCTTAATGCCTTCACCGAATTTGGGATCCGGTACACCAAAGACACAGACTTCGTTTACGGCTTCATGTTCCAATATGGTCATTTCAACTTCTGCGGGAAATACATTTTCACCACCGGGTTTGATCAGTTCCTTCTCAGGTTTGCGGCCCTTGAAAAACAGGAATCCGTCCGGGTCAACCATTCCCAGGTCACCGGTATGGTGCCAGCCCTGGCGAAAGGTATGATCGTTGAGCTCGGTTTCGTTCCAATACCCTTGGAACACGAGCGGTCCCCGAAGCAGAATTTCCCCGGTCTTTTCCGGTTCAAGCTGTCCGCCGGCGTCATCGGCTACCTTCACGTTTGCCAAAGGCAGGATCCTTCCGGCAGAACCGGTTTTTTCAAAGTACGGGGCCGTGGAAACAATACCTGAGGTTTCTGTCTGGCCGTAGAGGGTCCAGAATGTGGAACCGGATCTGGTTTCCCATTCCTTTGCCGTATCCGGAACTTCAAGGCCGACCGTTAGCTCAAGACTTGAAAGATCGAACCGTTTTTTGTGATGTGCGTCCATCAATGATGTGAGTATGGGGGGGAAGGAACCGAAAAGATTGATCTGCTGGTCCTGGATCAGTTCCAGTGCCTGTGCCGGATCAAATTTTTCCTGGATTACATTTTTACCGCCGGCCTGGAGGGTTCCCAGCCCCAGGTTGATTCCCATGATATGGAATAGCGGCAGGATATTTAAATAGGTTTTTGTACAGTCGAGATGATAGGCTTGAATCATCAGCTGGTTGGATAAAATAACATTGTTCTGGCTTAAAACCGCTCCCCTGGGCCTGCCCTGGACAGCCGCCGTGTGGATGATCAGATAGGGATCGGTTGGCGTGACAGGCACCGGTGTATTGAGCGCCGGGTGACTGTAGAGTTCGGAAAAAGACGGATCTTCCGGATCAACGGTAAAACAGTGTTTCAGTGAGGAAGACTTCTGCATCAGTGTTTTTGCCTGATCCGCCGTTCCCGGGTCGCAAAAAATCGCTTCCGGTGATGTATCCTCAATAATATGGGTTATCTCATTTGAGCTGAGCCGTCTGTTGATCAGCACCAAAACGATATTCAGTGCTGCAGCCGCACCAAACAGATGAAAGAAGACCGGATGGTTGCTGCACAAAACGGCAATCCGGGAACCGGTTTTCAGCTCCCTTTCTCTGATTCCACTGGCAAATGCCTGAGTCTGGCTGAACAGTTCGGAATAGCTCGTATCCTTACCTTTGAAGTGGATGGCACAGTCGTTGCCCCGGTAGCTTGCATTTTTTTCATAAAGATCAAAATAGGTAAAAGCCCGAAGCTCTTTCATGGACTGTCTCTCCGTTGGTAAAGAACTAAAAGTGAGATGAGGCTCTTACGTTGTATTTTGACCAAAATTAGTACTAGTTAGGACTTACGTGAACCATACAATCACTTAATATTAATACATTTTACTCATAGTTCAATTCAAACGGGTTTGTCAAAGAGTTTTTTCGCCGTTGTTGGAAGGAAAAAAGATGGAAAAGACGGAATGCCCTGAATTTATACAATCTTTTTGTGATTTGCAAAATTTGCATTGATCAATATCCCCGGGGCAGACCACTGCTTTGTCTGCCAATAGGTAACAGCATCGGTTCGATTCCATGTTCATGGTAAATCCGTGGCGGTCGGAAAAGATTTTCATGCGGAGCAGATCCGCCCCTTTCCCGCCCGCATTAAAGACAAAAGGGGTTTTGGTTGAATAGTCCAGGGTGTCCTGGGTCATGAAAAATCCTTCGAAAATGCGTTTTTTTGCATCTTCTTCAATACCGACGCCAAAATCGTGTACTTTGAACAGGATACCATCTTCTTTTTTTTGGACAACGATATCGATCCGGCCTTTATCCGGGGTATTTTCAATGGCGTTCTTGATGAGTCCTGACAGCATTTTTTCTATGATTTCAACCGGCAGGATCAGGACAGGCAGATCCGGTTCAATCCTGATATTGATTTCAAGACTGCGGAATTCAAAATCAGGGGTCAGCATCTCGTAGAGGTCATTGAAAAACGAACCAAAGTTCAGTCCCACCGAAGTGATCGACCGGGGGCCGAATTTTTCATCAATCATCTTACGGACTTTCTCTTCGATCTTTATCATTTTCTCAGGGGCGGGTCCGTTTGAGTTCATGCCCGGCAGGGTCATCAGTGTTTGATCGATAAGGGTCTCCAGTTCATCCTGGCAGGCTTCAAGCATATTAAGCAGTATTTTCTGGGCCGAGTATGCCTTGTCTTCCATGATGTCGGCCACCTCATCCTGGATTTCCATCACACGGTTCAGGTTGCGGTCAATCCGGTTTACGGTGTTGGTGACGCTGATTTCCGGGAACGCCTCAAGCTTTTTTTTCAAAATGGTTAACGAACCGGTCAGAACGGCCACCGGTGTTTTTAATTCATGGGAGAGATGGTTGATGGCCTTCCCCTTTGCACGGTTCATGGATGCCACATCCCGGTACGCCTCTTTCAAGGCTTCTGAAAATCGGGCATTTTCAATGGAGATGGCGCAGGTGCCGGCGATCATCATCATCAGTTCCATGTCATTTTGGTCAAACCGGTTCTGTTTTTTGTTAATTGCGCACAAGACACCAATGATCCGTCCCTCACTTTTGATCGGGACTTCCAGCAGGCTGCGGGTGTCATAGCCCATTTTTCGATCCCGCTCGGAAAAACCGCTCATCAGTTTTTCAGGATCATTTTCAAGAATCGGTTCCCCGGTCCGGATAATTTTGCCCGCCATGACGGCATCAAGGGAGAACCGAAACTGTCTGGCCCGTTCTTCGGTATCCTGATTGTCGTATGAGGCACCGCTGAAAAACAGATCGTTTTTTATTTCATCGTATAAAAGAATGACGGCACCTTCGGTGTTCATTAATTCTTTTACCTCTTTGGAAATAAAATTCATCAGGTCTTCCAGGCCGGGGTGTTCGGGAAGGGCGGCGGAAATGCGCATAATGGTCTTGTTATTGGCCTGGATTCTTTTCTCTTCCGTCACATCCCTGAGGATGACAAAATTTTCCGTAACCCCGGTTTTAAACCGGGAATGGGACGCCGCCCAAATCACCACGTCAAGAACTTTTTTATCCTTGGTCAACCGCTGGGTTTCGTACCGGGTAAGGCTTTTATCTTTTTTTAGTTTGTCCAGTATGGAATAGGTCTCTGTCTTTAATCCATCCGGTACATAGGGGAGGGGGTATCCTTTAAGATCTTCCAAAGTCCAGCCGAACGTGTTGTAAAAAGCCGGGTTCAGGTAAGAGACATCTCCGTTCTCAGTGTACACCACAATGGGATAGGGGATGAATTCAAGAATTTTACGGTAAATTCTGAACAATTCCCTGGTTTTCCGTTCTGCAATTTTCTCTTCGGTTACGTCCTGAAGGGTTTCAACCGCTCCTTCAAGATTGCCATGCCCGTCGGTGAAAGGAGATGCGGTAAAAAAAAGCCATGTTCCGTCTTCGCCCAATGCCTCATAAAAATCTGTGGCGGCAAACCGTTCACTCCTGCCGGTGGTGCCTTGATACTTAGTCCCGTAGTGGTCAAAAATGGTGGCCTCTGACGCCCGGTCAACAATCAGGTCCGCCATTACCGGACGCTCTTTTTTGTAAAAAGCCTTCCACTGATCCCGGGTACCGATCATTTGGTCGGCGTCCAGGCCTGTTAATTCTTCCAAAGCCTGGTTAAAATGGGTGATACGATGGTCATTGTCCACGACAAACAGGGGGGTGGGTGCTTTGTTGATGATGTTGTTCAGCTTGGCATTCTCATTTTCCAGTTGTCGGATTCGTTCTAAAAGTGAAGCGGTATCATCCGTATTTTTACTCATGCATCAACCTCAAAGGACATTGCAGTGCGAACGGGCTCCTGAATAAAAAAATGAAAAATATAATGCGTTTGTTTCTTCTTGCCATTGTGACGCTGATTTGTAACAATTAAATTTTAATATATAGAAATATCCGGGGCAATTGCAAGGATTTTAAGTTTTGAGTAAAAAGATAACGGGCTCACCCATTCAAACGGAATTGCTGGTTCATGACCTGAAGATTCCGATTTCAGTGATTGATGCCGGTGCAAAATCTCTTTTAAACCGGGAAGATGCATATGGACCGCTAACGGAAAAGCAAAAAAAAGTCCTCAGACGAATTATTCGAAATGCGTTGTGCACCCAGCGGCTGGTTAACGATATCCTGGAGCTTGGCCGATCCCGGGAAGGGGTGGTGGCCTGTGTTGAGTTTACGTTGGCAGGACTTGTCACATCCGTGCTTGTCGAAATCTTTGATTACTTTGATCCAAGCGTGGCAGAGGCTATTCGGAATGCCCGTACCCTTGACGGATTGTGCCGGGCCGTTAAGGAAAAAGATACCCGTCTCTGTTTTGACGCGCCAACCTGGGATACCCGCCTCTGTCTGGATCTTGCAAAGGTGAAGCAGGTCCTTCGCAATCTGGTGACCAACGCGTTTAAGCACCGGTCCCGCTTTGTTGAGATTTCCGGCAGGGTCGACGGTAATCAGCTGGTTTTAACTGTCCGGGACGACGGCAGGGGAATCCCGAAATCGGATCTTCAGAATATTTTTAAAACCTATTTTACCAATGGCGATATCTTGGACTCAACCATTCAAAGTCATGGGCTGGGGCTTGCAGGCGTTCTGATTCTTTTAAAAGATATGGGCGGGGAACTGGCCTTGATTTCCGAAGACGGAAACGGGGCTGAATTCATTGCCACCATCCCCTTTTAGCCGTACCCGGCCTGCTTTTTTTATCGGCAGGCCTGTTATATACCATAACGAATTCATCTCGTTGAGTTGTTAAAGAAAGATATTCATGATGATAAAGTGAATAGGCTTTGATCCATATGGGTATAAAAAAAAAGAATGCCGTCAAAATATCGCTTCGCTTGATTATAGCATTGCTTGGATTCGGAGGACTCTGGCTACTGGATCAATGGATGTCCAGCCAGTGGAGTTTCAACCGGCAGAAAGAATTAAAACTGACCGGCCAACTCTTTAAAAACCGATTGGAACAAACCGTTCTATTTCGGTCCGTCGCGCTAGAATCCTTAGTTACTCTCTTTTCGTTGAATCCGAATACAACACCCGAGGAATTCTCTTACTTTTCGTCATTGCTGATAAAAAATAACCCGCCGATTCGCGCGTTAAGATATGCAGATGCAGACACACAGGTCATCTATGAATATTCTTCCAGGGGAAATGAAATTACAATAGAAAATCCAATGGTATTGTTGTCGGACCCTGTTCTAGGACCTTATGTTAAAAAAACAATTGATCAGAAACGCACCACCCTGCAAGGGCCTCTCCGGCTAAGGCCGGAAGAGACCGGTGTGGTGCTTCGAAAACCGGTTTTTAAATCCGGCGAATTTGTCGGCCTGGTCATTGGTGAATACAACGTCAACGATCTGTTGAATGAGGGCTTGAAAGGGTTGGACCGGCAAAAAATCGAGATGACTCTTGCCGACGAAAATGGAGAGATAATTATCGGCAAGTTTGACAAGAATAAACCATATGAAAGCCAAACCGTAAAAATAGCAGATACGGAATGGATCCTTTCATTGGCCTGGAAAGAAAGAGGGTATCCGGGAATGGTACGGGCCCTGATATGGGGGAGCGGGTTCGGACTGCTCTTTTCCTTTTTCTTGCTGGTTCGGGCCTCATACGGACACACCCTGCGGCTTGAGAAAAAGGTGAAAGCCAGAACACGGGATCTGGTGGCAGCGAATAAAAGACTGGTCGATCAGATTACGGCGAGGAAAAAGTCAGAAACAATTCTCCAGAAAAGCGAGGCAAGATTTAAACGAATTATTGAAAAGTCTCCGTTACCCATGGTGCTCACGGATGCCCATCAGAAGATTATCTATTTTAATGAAAAATTCACGGAAACATTCGGCTATACCCTGGATGATGTCAGGAAAACCGAAGATTGGTGGGAAATCGCTTACCCGGATGCACCATACCGTCAACGGGTCCGGCAATCATGGAAGAATGAAATAGATCTGGCGCAGCAGACCAATAGTGAAATTGAAATGCAGGAATGGGAGCTGACCACCCGGGAGCGGGTGAAACGGACCTGTGAATTTTATATGGTCCCTTTGGGGGACGTCGGTGTCATTATTGTCAAAGATATTACGGAAAGAAAAAAAGCAGAGATGGATCTGTGGAAAACCAAGGACCGGTTTCAAAAAGTATTTCACAGTCAGCTGGATGCTATTTTTATTTTAAACGCCGATAAAAAGCCACGGATTGTGGAGTGCAATTCAGCCTCTGAAAGCATGTTTGGCTATACCTGTGACGAAATGATCGACAGTACCATTGATAAACTCCATATCAACGCGTTGCATCACAAAGAGTTTCAGGCCATATTGTATAGAGAAATTCGCAAGCATGGATTCTTAAAAGACATCAAGTTTTCAATGGCGCATAAAGACGGGACGCTTATTCCGACCGAGCATGTGGTGCTGGAGATAAAAGATGATTCGGATAAGAGAACCGGATGGATTTCCATTGTCCGGGACCTGACGGAACGCAGAAGATTTGAGCTGCGTCTGCAGCAGGCCCAGAAGATGGAAGCGATCGGTACGCTTGCCGGCGGCATTGCACATGATTTCAATAATATTCTGTTTCCCATGCTTGGGTTTGCAGAAATTCTTAAAGAAGATATCCCAAGGGAGAGTCCGCTCCACAACCACATTTCAGAGATCCTCAAAGCGGCTTTACGGGCCAGAGAACTGGTTCGGCAGATATTGACATTCAGCCGCCAGGCCGAACATGAAGTCCGGCCGCTCAGGCTGCAGCCCATACTCAAAGAAGTGGTTAAACTTTTAGGGGCTTCCATACCCAAAACCATTGATATTCAGACACAGATCAACCCGGATTGCGGATTTGTCTCTGCAGATCCCACGCAGATCCACCAGATTATTATGAATCTTGCAACCAATGCCTATCATGCCATGCAGGTGTCTGGCGGGCAGTTGACCATAAAGCTGAATCAGATGGAAATGGCGTCAAAACCGCTGGGTGTGGACGTTCTTTCCCCGGGAACCTATGCACTCCTGCAGGTGATTGACAGTGGAGAAGGAATAAAAAAACAGGATCTGGATAAGGTATTTGATCCGTATTTTACGACCAAGTCAAAAGATAAGGGAACCGGCCTGGGGCTTTCTGTGGTACAGGGAATCGTCAAAACATTTCATGGCGATATTCAAATCTATTCCGAACCCGGCCGGGGAACCCAGGTAAATGTCTATCTGCCGGTCCTGAAGACCGTCTCTGATACGAAAAAAACAGAACCGGAGCGCCCCATACCCGGGGGAAATGAACGGCTGCTGCTGGTGGACGATGAGGAGGCCATCGTCCGGATGGAAAAAGAGATGCTCGAACGCCTGGGATATCAGGTGGTATCCCGCACACAGAGCGTGGAAGCCCTGGCCGTGTTTAAGGCGGACCCGGACGCCTTTGATTTGATCCTCACCGATATGACCATGCCGAAAATGACCGGAATCGGACTGGCCGAACAGATCAAGCAGATCAACCCTGATACTCCCATCATTCTTTGTACCGGATTCAGCGATCAGATTGACCAGGCGTCCTGCAACCGGATGGGAATCCAGGCCTATGTCATCAAACCGGTTGTCACACGGGTCATGGCCGAGACAATCCGGTCCGTTCTGGACGGGGGTACGCCGGCTATTGAAGAGAACACTCCGGATCTTTTATGAGAATCCAGGTTTTTTGATAAAAAATACCTTCTGAATAAGAATTTGTTATTTTAGCGAATGAGGCTAAAAATGGTTCTGTCGTGTGCTAATCATTGACACAAAACGGTATTCCTGAGATATTAAAAGGAATCAAACGTTTTCTCCTTTTTTTAAAATCGCCATGTCGCCCAGGGATGAGCGGGTGTCTGCCTGGAGTCACTCTTTGCCGGCATGATCCGGAAATATGGATTTGGATCGTATTTAAAATGACCTCGAATAAAAAAACATTTACAGCCTCCGGTATTACCGCCCGGCTGTTTGAACGGATCGCCGAACTGCCGGAAGGAAAACAGAAAGAATTGATGGTCCTGATAGGAGATCAACGGGAATCCGAAAGAACGGCCTATATCATGCAGGTGATTTATGAAACCCAGGAGGAGTGTTTTTCAGATTTTATTCTGGATATCAGCCCGGGGGGGATTTTTCTGGAAACGGTCGAAGATCTGTTCATCGGACAAAGGCTTATAATTCACTTTAAATTCAAAAATCTGAATGAGCCGGTTACCGTTGCCGGGTGCATTGCCTGGAAAGGGGTGCATGGCATCGGAATCCGGTTCGTTTTTGACAGCCGGGAACAAAAACAGGCAATGGAAGATCAGATCCAGCTATTGAAATAAATCATATTAGGTGTGTGCTTAACTTATATTTATGGAAAAAGTCCTCATAGCCAACAGCCTGCCGAAAGAAGTCGACCAAATTCAAAAATATATAGGGCAGCTTTATGATATTAAAGTGATCTCATCCCCCTCCCAATTAAAAGATAAACAATTAAAGGATAGAATTGACGGGTTTGATATCATTCTGATCGACCATAATTTTACAATTAATTCAGGCATTGATTTTTTAATGGAGGTCATGCGGAAAAATAGAGTTCCCGTGTTGATGCTGACCCCTGCAGATGATACCCAGTGCGCAGTTGAGGCCCTTCGGGCCGGCGCGTTTAATTATGTTGTGAAGTCAGGAGGGTATTTTAAATTTCTGAACATTGCGATCAAGGACGCCATTCATAAGTTTGAGGAAACCGCGCAATTAAAACAGACAATCACCGATCTTCAAAATAAGATTGTCGAGGTGGAAAAGAAAGCCGGCGTCAAAATTACTCCGTCCCGGGACCCGGCCGGACAACCGTCCAAAAGAATAAAGTCAGTCTCACCTGCCAAGGCTGCCGCAGACAGGTCCGAACCGAAGAAAGAGATCAATCTGATGGAAGAGATTATCTCGCGGTTTAAAAAGGGAGACGTCAACCTGCCAACCCTCCCCCAGATCAGCATCCAGTTTAACGATTTAATTAAAAACGGTGCCAATTTAAAGGAAGTTGCCGATTTTTTAAAAACAGATCTGGCCATCTCTTCAAAGTTGATTAACGTCTCCAACTCCGCCCTGTACAAGGGGATCGAGAAGATTTATAAGCTTGAGGATGCCATCGGCAGGCTGGGATTGGGCACCACACGGCAATACGTTGAAATTATTGCAAACAGAAGCCTTTATACGTCAGGCAACAAGCGATTTTCCCGGCTTATCGAGCAACTCTGGCGGCATTCGCTTGCCTGTGCCTATGCCGCTGAGAGCATCAATACCGTTTTAAAAATAAATAGCCATGTGGATATCTTTGCCCTGGGGCTCACCCATGACATTGGAAAGTTGATCCTGATTCAGGTGATTGGGGAGCTTGAGGTAAGGGGTGGGTATTCAAAACCGATTGAAATGGAAAAGATTTTCTCTACGTTGAATACCTATCACGGTAAATTTGGGGCTGTCCTGCTCAAAAGATGGAACTTCCCTAGTGAGTTTACCACTGTGGCCATGTACCATAATCATATAAATAAACTGGAAAACCCCTCCCATGAATATCTTTGTGTCCATTTTGCCAACCTTTTGGTCAATCAGATCGGATACAATATTCAGCCGGTTGAGAAAACGGAACTCGAGGAATCAGAATCCGGATATCTTTTGAGATTGAGATCAGAAGAGATCGACCAGGTAAAAACAGAGACCATCGCATATATAAAAAATATAAAGAATGCGATTTAAAACAGGGGATCTGTTCATGAATCAGCGGTTATTCCATTTTGCGCATATCATCTTCTGTTCGCCAATTGGTTTTTATCGAATTCATCCCGGAACTTTTCGTTTTTTCCTGGCCATGCCCCGTCGAATAATTTGTCAACAGTCGGTTTTAAAAATGAAATCCTTTGATTGCGCCAGCAGACGGATCGTATAATCAATATCAAACGCAGTATGAGCGGCATTTATCTGAATCCGAATCGTTTCATCCCCTTTTGGCACCACCGGGAAGGTTAACCCCACCACCAGAACACCGTGATCGAAGAGGTATTTGACAAGTGCATGGGTCTGGGGTGTGTCCCTGACCATCAGCGGGACCACCGGGTGCGGGCCGTCAATGGTCTCCCACCCCAGGTCCGCAAGTCCCTGCCGAAACTGTGCGGTCCGTTGTTCCAGGTTCATTAAAAGCATCGTTCCTTCTTCTGAATCGCAGATGTCGATGGCTGCGATGGCTGCTGCGCAGTCGGCCACACTCAATGGATTGGTATAGATATAGGTGTCTGCCTTCTGGCGGACAGATTCGATCACAGTGGGACTGGCGGCGATGAAACCGCCGTTGACGCCAAAAGCCTTGCCGAATGTGCCCACCACAATATCCGGCCAGGCATTGCAATGGTCCGGTGTTCCGCGGCCCCTCTCCCCGTATGCACCGATCCCGTGGGAGTCGTCCACAACAGTGATCACGCCGTCTTTGAATTTATCGTCGTATTGTTTGCAGATGGAAATAATCCGGTCAATGGGGGCGAAATCTCCCCGCATGCTGAAAATGCCGTCAAAAATAACCACCACCCGCTCGATTCCGGATTTTACTTCATCCAGGCAGCGCTTCAGGTCGTCCATGTCGTTATGCTTGAAAATGCCTTTGTTGGCACTGGGGATATTGCTGATCCGCATCGCCCTGATGATACTGTTGTGGTTGAGCTGATCACCGATCCAGTGGGTCTTTTTATTGGAGATGGCCAGTGCCAGCCCGCAGTTGGCTGTATAGGCTGAATTAAAAATTTTAGCTGCCGGCTTGTCCAGGAACGCTGCAATTCTCTGTTCCAGACGGGCGTGGTATGAAAATGTGCCGTCGATAAACCGGACAGCTCCCGGCCCCACACCCAGGCGGGCCGTTGCCGAATCGGCAGCCGCCATGACCCGGGGGTGGTTTGAAAGCGACAGATAGGCGTTGGAGTTGAGCCGGATAAATTCTTTTTCACTGCCGTTCAACTTATATCGGGGGCCTTTTTTACCGGCAGGCGGGATATAATCTTCGATGATCCGTTCCGCCGGTTTGGCCCGTCCTTCATTTTTTAACCCCTCCAGTTCCTGTGCCAATGAATCGTCCAGCTTTTTCGTACTCATATCAGTCCTCCGAAAATAGGGAATCCTATGTCATTTTTTTGTGTGAAAGCTAAGGGTGCGCATCTTTTTTATTTATTCCCAATCCAGATGTATTCTCAGCCTAGATTTTATTCCCAATCCAGGATGACTTTTCCGGATTGGCCCGAACGCATCACATCAAATCCTTTTTTAAATTCAGTATAGTGAAACTTATGGGTGATCAGGCCGGAAATATCAAGACCGGTCTGGATCATACTGGTCATTTTATACCAGGTTTCATACATCTCACGGCCATAGATGCCTTTTATGGTCAGCATATTGAACACCACCTTATTCCAGTCGATTTCCGTTTTCTGCGGCATGATTCCCAGCAGGGCAATTTTACCGCCATGGCACATATTATCCAAAATAGCATTCAGGGCGGCCGGGTTACCGGACATTTCCATGGCAACATCAAATCCCTCTTTCATACCCAGTTCAGCCTGAACATCTTCAAGCCGCCGTTTGCGAACATCAACGGTTACGGTGGCACCGGCCTTTTCTGCCAGTGCCAGCCGGTAGGGGTTGATATCCGTGACAACGATATGACGGGCCCCTGAATGGCGGGCAATGGATGCGGCCATACACCCGATGGGGCCCGCACCTGTGATCAGAACGTCTTCTCCCAGGGTGTCAAAGGAAAGGGCCGTATGGGTGGCGTTTCCCAGCGGGTCAAAGCAGGCAAGGATATCCAGGGGGATCGTTGTGTCGCAATACCAGACATTGGTGACCGGTATGGCCAGATATTCGGCATAGGCACCCGGCCGATTGACGCCGACGCCTC
>JANQML010000110.1 GCA_028280105.1 Desulfobacula sp.
AGGGGATTACCGGTTCCGAAGGCAGTTTTCATGCCAGGCAGTGTATCGCTTACGGAACCAATATCGTGGCCGGGGTTACCCCGGGTAAAGGGGGACAGAAGATGGATGCGGTTCCCGTGTTCAACACGGTGAAAGAGGCGGTTGAGGCAACCGGTGCAAATGCATCCATGATTTTCGTGCCGCCCCCCTTTGGTGCGGATGCCATTATGGAGGCGGCAGACGCCGGTGTGGAACTGATCGTAACCATTACCGAAGGGATCCCCATCCTGGACATGGTCAGGGTGAAACACTTTCTGGCCACCAAAGCCTGCCGGCTGATCGGACCCAATTGTCCGGGAATTATTACCCCGGATGAATGCAAGATCGGTATTATGCCCGGAAAGATCCATAAAAAAGGAAACATCGGCGTTGTCTCGCGGTCCGGCACCCTGACCTATGAGGTGGTTGACCAGCTGACCAAAAACGGCATGGGGCAGTCCACCTGTATCGGAATCGGTGGTGATCCTGTAAACGGAACCAATTTTATAGACATCCTGTCCGCCTTTGAAAAGGATGAGGAGACCACCGGAATCGTCATGGTCGGTGAGATCGGCGGCAGTGCCGAAGAAGAGGCGGCCGATTACATCAAGCGTCATCTGACCAAACCGGTTGTGGGATTTATTGCCGGTCTGACGGCTCCTCCGGGAAGAAGGATGGGGCATGCGGGCGCCATTATTTCCGGTTCCAGCGGGACAGGTGCCGCAAAGATAAAGGCATTCAAAGACAACGGCATACATGTCTGTGAAAATTTGGGACGGATCGGTCAGATTTGCAAGACCTTATTATAGCTTAACCCAAGAGGAGGTTAGAAATTGAGCAGTTACATCATTGAATCAAACAAGAAAAAGAGCCGGCTGCCGGCACGGCTTGACTTTGCCCAGAGCGCAACCGGCCTGTTACTGGGTCTGTTCATGTGGGTACATATGATGCTGGTGGGCAGTATCATCCTGGGCAAAGAGATGTTCTATAATGTCGCAAAAACCATGGAACTTGCCTTTTTATCGCCAGATGGCCAGGGCTACCCGATTCTGGTTTTCTTTGCAGCGGCGACCATATCAACCCTCTTTATTACCCACGCCCTGCTCGGCGTAAGAAAATTCCCCATTTCCTGGAAGCAGCATCGCATTTTCAGGGATCAAATGCAGATGATGAAACACGAGGACACCAACCTGTGGTATGTCCAGGTCATCACCGGTTTTATCATGTTTTTTGCAGGTTCGGTTCACCTCTATACCATGATGAGCAATCCGGCCGGCATCGGGCCGTATATGTCGGCGGACCGGATCGTATCCGGCGGTATGTGGCCGTTGTACCTTGTTCTGTTGATATGCGTTGAATTGCATGCGATTATCGGTCTCTATCGCCTCTGCCTGAAGTGGGGATGGTTTACCGGTAAGAATCCCGCCCAGGCGAGAAAAAAACTGAAAGCCTGGAAAAAAAGGCTGAGTGTTTTCTTTTTGAGTATCGGTATACTTGCCCTGCTGGTCTTTATTGTGATCGGAATCAAACACAGGGACAATGTCGGTGAAAAATATGTCAAAAAATCACAAGCGGCGGAACAGGTTGAAGCGGCTGCTGGATCTGCTGAAGAAACACAATAGATGAGGGACGCTAAATGAAAGTCATATATACGGATTCACTTGTAATCGGCGGCGGTCTGGCAGGGCTGAGAGTCGCCATTGCATCCATGCAGAGGGGGTTTGACACGATTGTCCTCTCCCTTATTCCTGCCAAACGATCTCATTCGGCTGCCGCCATGGGCGGTATGCAGGCAAGCCTGGGGGCCTGTATCAAAGGGGAAGGGGATGATGAAGACGTCCACTTTGCAGACACGGTAAAGGGGAGCGACTGGGGGTGTGACCAGGATGTGGCCCGGATGTTTGTCAACACCTCTCCCAAAGCCATTCGTCAGCTCTCTGCCTGGGGGGTTCCCTGGTCGAGAGTCAGGGGGGGAGACCGGGATGTGATCATCAACGGTGAAAAGGTGACTATCACTGAAAAGCAGGATGCACACGGCTTGATCACTGCCAGGGACTTCGGGGGAACCAAGAAATGGCGGACCTGCTTTACTTCGGACGGTACCGGCCACACCATGCTTTACGCGATGGACAATAAAGCCATTCAGATGGGAATACCGGTCCATGAACGAAAAGAGGCCGTTGCCCTGATCCATGAAGACGGTGTCTGTTACGGTGCCGTTGTCCGTGACCTGGTCACCGGGGAACTGATCGCCTATGTGGCAAAAGCCACGACCATCGCAACCGGCGGTTACGGACGGATATATTCGGTATCGACCAATGCCGTGATCTGTGAAGGGACCGGTGCAGCCATTGCACTTGAGACCGGTATTGCCCAGCTGGGTAATATGGAGGCGGTCCAGTTTCATCCCACGGCCATTGTTCCGGTTGGTATTCTGACAACAGAGGGATGCCGCGGAGATGGCGGCCTGCTGCTGGATAAAGACGGTTACCGGTTTATGCCGGATTATGAACCCGAGAAAAAAGAGCTGGCATCCAGGGACGTTGTTTCCCGCCGCATGACCGAGCATATGAGAAAAGGCAAAGGGGTCCCTTCCCGTTACGGCGACCATCTCTGGCTGGACATTACCCTATTGGGCCGTGAGCATATTCATAAAAATCTGAGAGAGGTCAAAGAGATATGTGAATACTTTTTAGGCATTGACCCGGTTCATGAATACATTCCGGTACGTCCCACCCAGCATTATTCCATGGGCGGCATCAGAACCAAACCCACCGGAGAAAGTCTCTCCTTGAAAGGCCTTTTTTCCGCCGGAGAGGCCGCATGCTGGGATATGCACGGATTTAACCGGCTGGGGGGCAACTCGGTTGCCGAAACCGTTGTGGCGGGTATGATCGTCGGGGAGTTTGTGGCGGATTATTGTGCTGCCAATTCCCTTAACCTGAGTACCGGAACCATTACCCATTTTATAAAAAGGGAAGAAAAGAAAATTTCCGATCTGCTGGTCAGAGAGTATGGAGAAAATCCGTTTGAGCTCAAAGCACAGATGCAGAAAATCATGATGGATAAAGTTGGGATCTTCAGAAACGGGGATGATCTGTCCCAGGCGGTTGAAGAATTAAAAGTACTTGGACAGAAAGCCAGAAACATCGCATTGCGAAACCGGATCAGCACATCCAACCCGGAACTGGTGGAAGCCATCCGTGTTCCAAAGATGATCAAACTGGCCCAGTGTGTGGCCTATGGCGCTTTATTGCGGACAGAGAGCCGGGGAGCCCATGCCCGGGAAGATCATCCGGAAAGAAACGACAGAGACTGGCTCAAGCGAACGCTTACAACCTGGAAGAACCCGGATACGGATGATCTTCCCGAAGTGACGTATGAAAACCTGGATGTCATGAAAATGGAAATACCGCCCGGATCAAGGGGATATGGCGTGGATAACACGGTTCATCATCCAGATACCGAAAAGCGGGAAAAAGAGATCGAAGAGATCAAGGCGGCCAACCCGGATGCTGACAGATACGAGCTGTCTGAATTGTTGAATCCGACACCGATTCCTGAAAAATTCAAAGGTAAAAACGAGCGTATAGGCAGGGGGTTTAAATAATGAACGACCAGAATGTGGAACAGGAACGAATTTTAAAATTTCAAATATTTAGATATAACCCCCTTAAAAAGGGAGACAAACCCCGCATGGTGACCTATGAGGTGACCGAAGCGCCCGGGATGACGATTTTTATTGCCCTGAACGAAATCCGGGAGACCCAGGATCCGTCCATTCAGTTCGACTTTGTCTGCCGGGCAGGTATCTGCGGCTCCTGTGCCATGGTGGTCAATGGGGCCCCCACCCTTGCCTGCCGGACCCTGACATCCAATTACCCGGATGGAGAGATTAAATTGTTGCCCTTGCCCGGGTTTGAACTCATCGGAGACCTCTCTGTGGATACCGGTAAATTCATGCGCCAGATGTCCGAAAGAGTTGAGTCCTGGATTCATGACCAGAACGCCGACAATGTCAATTTTGATGTGCTTGAAGAGCGGATGGATCCGGATGTCGCCGAAGAGATTTATGAACTTGAAAGATGTGTGGAATGCGGTGCCTGTGTCTCTGCCTGTGCCACCAAACGGATGCGGCCGGATTTTTTGTCCGCGGTGGGGTTTATGCGTCTGGCCCGGTTTTCCATCGATCCCAGAGACAAACGGCCGGATGAGGAATATTATGAAGTCATGGGAGATGATGACGGCGTGTTCGGCTGCATGACGCTTCTGGGGTGTCAGGATTATTGTCCCAAAGATCTGCCGCATCAGACTCAGATTGCGTATTTAAGGCGGAAGATGGCTTTTATTAAATAGTCTTTGACCCAAACAGTGGGTTTTGGGGCAGTCACTAAATAGAAGTACTCTATAATCATTCTATCTATTTTAAAGGAAAATACCAAAGGGCAATGGGCAGGATCGATTCATTGCCCTTTCGGGTCTGAAAGCAGACGACATAACCATGGTTAAACTCATTCATTAAATTAACAAGTTGTTACTTAGAAGGAAGATAAAATGACAGCGTTTAAATTTGATACCCTGTTTCCCCTGGGAGAAGACAGAACCGAATACCGCCTTTTAACCACGGATCATGTGAAGACACAAGAATTGAACGGCAAACCGGTATTGACTGTTGCACCGGAAGGATTGACGCTTCTGGCCGATGCGGCATTTAAAGATGTGGCCCACCTTTACCGGTCCGGGCATCTGGAGCAGTTAAGATCTGTTATTGATGATCCGCAGAGTTCGGATAACGACCGGTACGTGGCTCTGGAGTTGCTTAAAAATGCGGTCATTGCGGCTGAAAAAGTCTATCCCATGTGCCAGGACACCGGAACCGCCATTGTGATGGGCAAGAAGGGGGACCGGGTGTTTACCGGATGCAGCGATGAGAAATACCTGTCCAAGGGGGCCTTTGACGCCTATACCCAAAATTATCTGAGATATTCCCAGAATGCCCCGTTAACCATGTACAAAGAAGTCAATACCAAGACCAATCTGCCGGCTCAGATCGATATCTCCGCGGTTGAAGGGGATACCTATCAATTTCTGTTCATGGCCAAGGGCGGCGGATCAGCCAATAAGACAGCCCTGTTCCAGATGACCAAGGCCATCCTCAACTCTGAAGAGAGCCTGATCGATTTCATGCTTGAAAAGATGAAAGGCCTGGGAACGGCCGCCTGCCCGCCATACCATGTGGCCTTTGTCATCGGCGGTACCTCTGCTGAAACCAATTTAAAGGCGGTTAAGCTGGCGTCTGCCCGCTACCTGGATACGCTTCCCGTAAAGGGCTCGGAAACAGGGCATGCATTCAGAGACCTGGAAATCGAGGAAAAAGTACTGGAAAAATCCCAAAAGCTGGGACTGGGGGCACAGTTCGGCGGAAAGCATTTTGCCCTGGATATCCGGGTGATCCGACTGCCCCGCCACGGCGCATCCTGTCCTGTCGGCATCGGGGTCTCCTGTTCCGCCGATCGTCAGATCAAGGGAAAGATCACCCAAGCGGGGATTTTTCTGGAGCAGCTTGAAGAAAATCCGAAACAATACCTGCCGGCCAAAGAACCTGAGATGAAAGCAGTCGTAGAGATCGACCTGAATCGCCCCATGGATGAAATCCGGGCTGAGTTGTCAAAATATCCGGTGGCCACGCGGCTCTCGCTAACCGGTAAAATTATCGTGGCAAGGGATATTGCCCATGCCAAATTTATGGAACGGTATGAGTCCGGAGAGGGGCTGCCCGAATATCTGAAACAGCATATCATCTATTATGCAGGCCCTGCCAAAACACCGGACGGAAAAGCATCGGGATCGTTCGGCCCCACAACTGCCGGGCGAATGGACCCCTATGTCCCGGTATTTCAGAAAGAAGGCGCTTCCATGGTCATGCTGGCCAAAGGAAACCGGTCTGCACAGGTAACTGATGCCTGCAAGGAATACGGTGGATTCTACCTCGGCTCACCCGGCGGCCCGGCAGCCCGGCTGGGCAAGGATTTTATCAAAAATGTGGAACTGCTGGAATATGAAGAGCTGGGGATGGAGGCCGTCTATATGATAACCGTGGAAAATTTTCCCGCCTTTATTATTGTCGATGACAAGGGGAATGATTTTTACGCCGGCCTGCTTTAGGTCAGCTGCTTTAGACCAGGGGGGTATCTAAAAGTTTGCGGATCATGTGCAACAGGTATGTACTGTCTATGGGTTTTTGAAGATATTTTCGAATGCCGATTTTCAGTGCCCGGTTTTTGGATATCCGGTCACTGAAACCGGTACACAGAATAATGGGAATGGTTTTTCGAAGTTTCAGAATCTCTGACGCCAGCATATCTCCCGTCATATTGGGCATGGTCATATCCGTAATAACCAGATCAAAATGATCCGGGTTTTCTTTAAATACTGAAAAGGCTGCAGCAGGGTCTGACCGCCGCGTAATCGAATAACCGAAATCTTCCAGTAATTCCGATGTGGAGGAGAGGATACTCTCCTCATCATCCACAATCAATATGCGTTCGCTTCCCCGTTCCGGCAACGCCTTTTTTACAGGTATATCCGGTTGTGGAGCGATCTGTTTGAGTTCCGGCAGATAGATCGAGAACGTGGTACCCAGACCGGGATCACTGTTCACGGTAATATATCCGTTATGGTCTTCTACGATACCAAGAACCACGGCCAGGCCCAGGCCGGTTCCTTCCCCCTTTTTCTTGGTAGTAAAATAGGGTTCAAAGATCCGGGTTTGGATATCGTGGGGAATACCGCAGCCGGTATCGCTGATGTCAAGCCGGAGATATTCACCGGGAATAACGGTTTTTCCGGTGATATCATGCTTGGATTGAATGGATATCTGTGTCAGTTTAACCACCAGCATACCCCCGCTCTCATGCATGGCATGGGATGCATTGGTGCACAGATTCATAACAATCTGATGAATCTGTGTGGGGTCTGCCGTTACATATGCTTTGGATTGAATTTTTTCCCGGATGGTAATGGTTGTCGGAATGGAGGAACGCAGAAACTTGATGGCTTCTTTGACAATCAGGTAGAGCCTGACAGGTGATTTTTTATACTTGTTCTGACGGCTGAAGGTTAGAATCTGCTGAATCAAGTCAGATGCCCGTTTAGCGCCTTCGTTGATCTGATCCAGATTATACCCGATTTTCCGGCTGTTTCCCCTGTTCATTCGTGCCAGCTGAACATATCCGAATATACCGGATAAAATATTATTAAAATCGTGGGCAATTCCACTGGCCAATGTCCCGATGGACTCCAATTTTTGGGGTTGATGTAACCTGAGCGCTATCTTTTTTTTCTCATGTTCGCTTTGATGCTGCACCAGGACGAGCGCCAGGGTGTTGGCAATGGTTTTTAAGAAGCTTTCTTCCCATCGGCACCTTTTGTGACCGGGTTTTACATAAATATTAATGACGCCCAAGACGGTCTCTTTTGCCTGTATCGGTATACAATAATGCCCATGCTCAACCATTTCAGGAATACGGATGGTGTGCCGGTTGTCAATATCTTTTGCAAAAACCGTCTGGTGCCCGCTGGCGGCAAGCCCGCACAGGCACTCTTCAAATTTAACAGACGCACACCGTTTCAGGAGTTCATCGGAAAGCCCGCGGTGGGCTTTCATGAACAGCAGATCCGGATCTTCATCAACCAGGTAGATACATCCTTTGGACTCAGAAGAGAGCCAGGGTAAAGACAGGACAAGATCCAGGCAAAGATCGGCAATATCCTTGGAGGAAGAATCGACTAAGGATTCTTTTAACAGACGGTTCACAATAATTTGCGTATCATGGTTTCTCTGAAGCGTGACTTCCGTTTTCCGATGTTCCTCAATCTTTTTTTTTAAGGACTGGTTGGTCCGGGTCAGTTCATCCTGATTGGCCGCCAGTTTCGTATTGACTTCAAATGCGTCCTGATAGGTTTTTTTCAAAGAGACGATCATCCGTTTTTGAAGCCGGATGCCAAGAAGAACGAATACAGCACCCAAAAAGAAGATAAGGGCCGAAAAAAAGCTACCGATATCGACACCCGCCTTGTTAACGGCATAGAGGACAACAAGATAGCCGACTAAGAATGAGGCGATGAGCAGATAATGAAGTAAAAGAATCGATTTTAACGAATCGTACTGATCAATGGAGATCTGTTTCATCATTTTCATGACCCCCTTGAATTTTTTCAGGTTCAGTGCCATGATAGCCGCACCAAGGCATATCAGAATATTAACTGATAAGACGATCAGATTCATTGACTGCAAAATCCTTTGAGACCATGCACTTTTTAAACAAAAAACTGATAATTGAATATCAGAAAAACTATCCGCGTATTTTTGCATCTGATGCAATGATTTGCAAGGAAAACCCTTAAAACAATTGGCAGACGGCTCCCGTTTTAAACGGGAAATAAATTTGCTTGATAAACAAGGGCAGTTTACTATAAATAGCGACCTGATTTTAAAACAATGTCGGACCGGTGCGGACGGCATCCGGCAGGGAATTGAACTAAAATGAATTATACCACCATTGCAAATGTTTTAGGGAAATTATTGATTGTGACGGGCAGTTCGATGATTTTTCCGCTGATCTGTTCCCTCTATTATGCCGAGGCCGATCTGAGTGCCATCGGTATGACCGGTGTCCTTACCGTCCTCTTGGGGCTCCCGCTTTGGTGGATATTCCGGCATGCCAGCAGACTCAATCTGAAAGACGGTTTTTTTATTGCCGTATTCGGCTGGATATTAATATCTGCCGTGTCTGCCCTGCCGTTTATGATCCACGGATCGATTCCGTCATTTACGGACGCCTTTTTTGAAATGATGTCCGGGTATACCACCAGCGGCGCAACCATTCTGGAAGATATCGAGGCGCTTCCCCACGGCCTGCTCTTTTGGCGCAGCCAATCCCACCTGCTGGGCGGGATGGGGTTTTTAACCCTGACCATTATTTTTCTGCCCCATGGTATGGGGGGCGTGAGGATCTTCAGGGCGGAATCCTCCCCCGGACAGGTCATCACAAGGGAAAAATTTATTCCCAGGAACCGGGATACCATGATCTGGCTGTGGGGAATCTATATTTTTTTAAACCTTGTGCAAACCATGCTGTTATGCTTTGGCGGGATGTCGATTTTTGACTCGCTGTGCCACTCGTTCGGTACGGTCTCCACTTCCGGGTATTCACCTTACAATGCCAGTATCGGCCACTATAACAACGCTTATTTTGACTGGATCATCATTCTTTTCATGTTCCTGGGCGGCATGACATTTATGCTTTTTTATCACATGGCCATGGGCAATTGGCGGCTTATCGGGAGAAACACCGAGTTCAGATGGTATCTGGCACTGGTATTGTTCTTCTGTGCAGGTGTCTCTTTGATACTGTGGACAGAACAGGCCTACGGCTTTATGGACGCGGTCCGTTACGGCACGTTTCAGGTCATCTCGATTCTGACCACCACAGGGTTTACCACCGCCGACTATGAACTGTGGCCCAATTCAGCACAGATGTTGCTGCTCCTGGTTTTTTTCATCGGTGCCTGTGCCGGGTCCACCACTTCCGGAATAAAAATCGTCCATTACGTTCTGATCTGCAAATTCGGTATCGCAGCCATTAAACGGATTTTTTTCAGCCCGATGGCCGTGATGTCGGTCCGGTTGAATCAACGGCCCGTAGATGATCAGGTCGTCCATCTGGCGATCTGCTATTTTATCGTCAATATTTTTTTGATTCTTGTGGGCGGGTGTGTCATGACGCTCACCGATGACATGGATATTGCCACAGCCATGAGTGCGGTTATTGCCACCTTAATGAACATCGGCCCGGGATTTGCCGGTGTCGGCCCATCCCACAATTATGCCTTTATCTCCGATATCGGAAAGTGGTACCTGTCCTGGAATATGCTGGTGGGCCGGCTGGAAATGTTCTCCGCCCTGGTGATTTTTTACCCGTCGTTCTGGAAAAAATAATCCTTTGGCTGATTATGCCAGGAACAATTTTTGAACATCAATCAGGTGCTGAGACATACAGACAACGATTACCCGTTCATTGCTTCTTATATGGGTGTCTCCCACAGCAACCTGCCAGGTCCCTTCACGGAAGATGCCGCCGATCAGTATCTTTCCGGTGTAAAATTTACCCAGCCGGGACAGAGGTTTGAGGGTGATGGGGGATTTGGGGGCGGCAACGATTTCCACCATCTCCGCATCAAATCCGTGCAGATGGGCAACGGAAAGCAATTCTCCCCGGCGGATGAATTTTAAAATCTGATTACCGGCCAGGATTTTTTTGTTCAGGGCCAGGTCAGACCCCATGGTGGTGGCAAGAACCACATAATCTTCTTTGTTAACCAGGGCAATACATTTGCTCTGTTTGTTTTTTTTTCGGATTCTTTTCTTTTCATTTTCAGAACCCATCAGATGTTTGGCCAGAACACAGCTCATGATATTGGTTTCGTTTTCTCCGGTGGCCGTGATAAAGGTATCCATATCCAGCAGGCCTGCCGAAACCAGTACATCCGAGTCTGAACCGTCTCCGTGAAGGATTTCGGCATTTTTCAGTTCCTGAGAAAGCCCCATGGCACAGGCCTCGTCTTTCTCAATCAGCCGGACACCGACCGATTTACCGAGAAGTTCGGCCAACCGTTTTCCCACAAGCCCGCCGCCGATAATCATGACCCGGTGACGTTTCTGCTGTTCAACACCGGTCATCCCCATGAGCCGGTTTAAGTTCTCATTGCCGGCCATGAAAAAGACCTGGTCCGCGGGCAGCAGTTTGTCGTCTCCGGACGGAATGAGGGTTTTGATTCCCCTTGCAATGGCAACCACCCGAAAGGGAAATGCATTGTACTGCCGGGAGATCTCTTTCAGTTTTTTATGGGCAAAGGGTGAATCTTCGCGGATCCGCGTGGCCATGGCCTGTATCTCTCCTTTGGCCACCGCGATCACATCGTTTCCGGCACGCAGTTTGATCAGACGGTAGATCTCCTGGGCTGCCAGTTCTTCAGGGTGGATAATCAGATCGATTTTCAGATCCCGGGCACTGAGCGGCGAGTCTTTTCCCCCGAATTCCGTGGACCGGACCCGGGCGATTTTTCTGGTGATGCCGAACCGGTCTCCAATCAGGCAACTCATCATGTTGACCGCATCATTATCGGTAACGGCAATCAGGTAATCCATTTTTCCGGCACGGGCCTCTTTCCAGCATTCGATACTCATGGCATTGCCATGGATCAGCCGGGCATCAATATTTTCATCTGCATGGCGGATCAAACCGGCATCCGATTCAATGGCGGTAATGGCATATCCTTCATGCACCAGGCGCTTGGCAAGGTAATATCCAACCCCTCCCAGTCCCAGGATCAGAATACTTGTGGATTTTGCCGGTTTATTGGGTATCATGTTCTCCAGGGGTTCCTATGGGTTTGTTATCCGCGATGGTGGAAATACCCCCTTCATTACTAAATAGCCGGTCCGTTGTCAATCTTGGCGATACATGGAGCTATACCTGCCATGACAGTGGAAAATCTTTAATTCAATGGAAATCATAACAAACGGTATCAAAAAGGGGGTAAATATTCTAAGATAGTCTGATAAAAAAACAGATGAAATAAACCCTATTTAAATTAAAGATCCGGAGCAAACCATGACTGCGAGAATCGAGACAGATACGCTGGGAGAGATAAAGGTACCGGCGGATAAATACTGGGGAGCCCAAACCCAAAGATCGCTGGAAAATTTTAAAATCGGTGAACATCGGATGCCTGCAGCCGTTATCCGGGCATTTGGAATTATCAAAAAAGCGGCAGCACGGGTGAATTATGAACTCAATGATCTGCCTGAAAAAAAACGGGACATCATTGTAACGGTGTGTGACGAAATCATCAGAGGAGACCTGGATGATCAGTTTCCGTTAAAGGTCTGGCAAACCGGTTCCGGGACCCAGACCAATATGAATGTTAATGAAGTCATTGCCAACAGGGCCCATGTCCTTTTGGGGAACCGCCTGGGGGAGGGGGAACGCCTGCTCCATCCCAACGACGATGTCAATCGCTCCCAGTCTTCCAATGATACGTTTCCGGCAGCCATGAACATCGCAGCCGTTCTAAAACTGAAAAAGGAAACCATTCCAAGCCTTCGGCAGCTTGAAACATCGTTGGCAGTCAAGGCAGGGGAGTGGGAATCGATTATCAAGATCGGCCGGACCCACCTTATGGATGCCACCCCGTTGACCCTGGGACAGGAGTTTTCCGGGTATGCCGCCATGCTGAATCATGGTATTCGGGCATTGGAAAATACATTGCCCCATCTCTGTGAACTGGCCTTGGGGGGAACAGCCGTCGGAACCGGGTTAAACGCCCCAAAGGGGTTTGACAAGACTGTGGCCCGAACCATTGCCGAACTGACCGGGCATTCGTTTATAACCGCTCCCAATAAATTTGAATCCCTTGCTGCCCATGATGCCATTGTTTCTGCCCATGGGGCATTAAAAACCATTGCCGCCGGTCTGATGAAAATCGCCAACGACATCAGGTTCCTGGGGTCCGGCCCCCGGTGCGGTATCGGTGAGTTGCGGCTGCCGGCAAATGAGCCCGGTTCATCCATCATGCCCGGTAAGGTCAATCCCACCCAGGCAGAGGCATTGACAATGGTCTGCAGCCAGGTCCTGGGAAACGATGTGACCATCAACATTGCCGGAGCCAGCGGACATTTTGAATTGAATGTATTTAAGCCGGTGATTATTTATAATTTTCTGGAATCGGCCCACCTGCTGGCAGATGCGGCCCGTTCTTTTCAAAGAAATTGTTTGGATAACCTAAAGGCGGACCAAAGGAGAATCAAAGAGCTGCTCAATCAGTCGCTGATGCTGGTGACGGCATTGAACCCCCATATCGGGTATGAAAAAGCCGCCGAGGTGGCAAAAAAAGCCCACAGGGAGAATAAAACGTTGAAACAGGCCGCCCTTGAACTCGGGGTTGTAACCGAGACCGAATTTGACAAATGGGTGGATCCGGGGAAGATGGTTTAAGTTGTCATGTCGTCAAAAAAATACCCGGGAGAATTGTCTCCCGGGCAGATGTCACAACCTGTAATACTGGATATTATGAATACATGCAGCCTTTTCTCTCCCGGCTCTGCTCACTTACTTGGGTATAGCATTTAACCGTGTCATCATGGTTTTTTTGGGTCCTGTCGCATTCGGTCATCTTTGAAACCAAATCTTTTTGTTCCTTAACATTGCAATAAGTTTTGGATGCATTGGATTCTTTTTTCATATCGTACCTCCCTGGATAGATCAAATATCCGGCTGTCTTTTTTGTCAGCCTCTAAAAGTTTGCCTCTCATTAAAAAGTAAGCTAAAACTCAATTCCGGAATGTCAATGTTTGCGTTGAATAAAAAAAGAGCTTATATTCAGAAAAGCGGCTTTTTTTAAAAAAAGAGGAGGAAAATAATATGGATCAGCCGGTAATCATTTTTAAACCGTATCCATTTGAAGTCGGCCAGAAAATCTATATTGACGGATCCCGCCGGAAAGGAGATTGGGAAGTCATGGATGTAACCGATAATAAAGTGACGTTAAAATGTCCCTTTTCAAAAAAAGAATTGACCTGGGACCGGTTCTGCTATTTTGTAGAAGAAAAAAAGACGAAATGGCCATCGGATTGAAATCATCGGATCGAAAAAAACGGTTTTAACAATTGAGGATATAAAATGAAATTAACCTTGGTGATGGCGGTGACGGCCGACGGGATAATTGCAAGAGATTCAACCGAGTTTGTAGACTGGACCGGCAAAGCGGATAAACAATACTTTGTTAAGGTTACAAAAGCCGCCGGTGTGATGATCATGGGCTCAAAGACCTTTGATACCATTGGAAACGTGCTTCCGGACAGAAAAAACGTTGTCATCACAACAAATCAATCCAGGGTCAGCAACCATAAAGACCTGGTTTACACGGATCAGTCACCCGCGGAAATTCTGCAGAGGCTTAAAGATGAAGGCTATACCTCTGCCACGCTTATCGGCGGTTCGATTATCAATACCCTCTTTATGGAGCAGGGGCTTGTGGATGAGGTTCACCTGACCATGGTACCGCGCCTTTTCGGCAGAGGGTTGTCATTGTTTAAACGGGATCTGGACGTTAAAATGGAATTGTTGGATGTCTCTACACTTGAAAAAGACTGTCTTTTATTAAAATACAGGATTGTTCATCCTGAATAGATCCTGGTGCGGCAACACCAGAGCAAAAAAACAGCCGATCCGGTTGGACGTCCGGGATCAAGAACGGAATGCAAAAAGGAATTACTATGTTGGATCGGGCCCTTCGCCGGCAGATCATAGAATGGATACAAAGGGAAGTCGTTCCTGCCCTGGGATGTACGGAACCTGTGGCAGTGGCACTGGCAACCGCCAAATCAAAAGAAGAACTTGGCATTGTCCCCCAATCAATAGAGGTTTTTGTCAGCGGTAATATCTACAAGAACGGAATGGGGGTCGGAATTCCCGGAACCGGTATGGCCGGTCTTGATATTGCTGCGGGACTGGGTGCCCTGTGCGGCCGGTCCGAAGACGGGCTTGAGGTGTTAAAACATGTGAACACCCGTGCGTTGAATGCCGCCAAAAAGATGATGGATGATAAAAAAATAAAGATACGTGTCAAAGAGGGAACCGACAGCCTCTACGTGGAAAGTATCGCAAGAGCGGGTAAGTCGATTTGCCGGACAATTATCTCCCATCGTCATACCCATATTGTCCTGGTTGAAAAGAACGGTAAGATTCTTTTCCAGGCAGATAAAGCGGCGGAAAAAAAGGATCAGCCCCATGAAAACGGCCTGGATCTCTCCGTTGAAAAAATTATCGAATTTGCGGATCAGTCTCCAATTGATGAGCTGACGTTTATCCTTGAAGGGGTGGCATTAAACTCAGCCATTTCCCAGGAAGGGCTTACCGGAAAATACGGTCTGAAAACCGGAAAAACCATCCGGCAAAGTATCAAAAAAAAACGGATTGCCGATGATCTGGCCTCCCATGCCATGTCCCTGACCGCAGCGGCATCGGATGCGCGGATGGGCGGATGCAGCCTGCCGGTGATGAGTAACTCGGGGTCCGGCAACCAGGGGATTACAACGATCATGCCGGTGGTTGCCGTGGCTGAAAAGATGAATTCGGATCGGGAAAGACTGGTGCGGGCATTGATCCTGAGCAATCTCATCGCCATTTATATCAAACAATTTGTGGGGCAGCTCACCGCACTATGCGGGGTGCTCACCGCGTCCACCGGAGCGGCCTGCGGCGTCTGCTATCTGCTGGGAGGAACGGCAGAGCAGATTGGCGGAACTATTAAAAATATGGGGGCCGGCATCACGGGCATGATCTGCGATGGTGCCAAACCCGGGTGTGCATTAAAGGTATCTTCCGGTGTCAGCACGGCTGTCTATTGCGCACTTCTGGCGCTTGAAGGGCATTATGCCGACGCTGCCGACGGCATTATTTCGGAAGATGTGGAGCAAACCGTTCGAAATATCGGCGAACTGGCCAGAAAGGGGATGCTGGAAACAGACCGCCATATTATTCAGACCATGATTTCCGATAAGGAGAACCGAGATGCCTGACCCGATACGGTATCGCAGATGGTTTCAGCGGTCATGAATCGAACCGTGTCACTGAAACCGTTTGTCACGCCGGCTTAGTTGAAGGATCGGCACCCTCTGCCGCAACCGTTCTGCTTAAATACAATAGTTTGACCCAGGTAGCTCCGGATCCCTGCTGTTTAATGCGGCTCAAATCCACCATCAAATTTTTGTCTAGCATGTGGGCCATGGGTTTGCACCCCCTCCCTGGCCATCATACGGTGCCGGATGCAAGGCGGCAAGGAGTGACGAGTGAGGTGTATCATTCATACTCCGTAGGGAGGAACGACAGCAGGCAACGCAGCAGGCGGGACCGTATGGTGAATAAGGGCGGCCTGTTTTTCTTGACAAGCCACCGTTTTGAAGTTAATTTTAACGACTTTATGACCGGAATCACAGGCAGGTTGCAACCATGGTGTCCCGTTCCCAAAAAAAGAAAAATATGATGGTCCGGCTACTGGACTGGATTGTCAGATATAATCGAAAAAAAATAAAAGACGGCGGTCTCTGCCGGACATGACAGACCAAAAAAAAGTAATGGCCGGTTCGGCTCGATAACAATTAAATTCAACAGAGAACATATATGAGTGCGACAGTAAAGGGATTATTACAAAAGATAAATCTGATTGAAGCCGACATGGAACTGCACAAACAGATATTGCATTCCATCCCCGCAGAAGAGAAGGATCAGATGGAAACGGTGATCCGGAAAATCGCGGATCAAAAGCACCAGATAGATGAGTTGAGACTGGCAATCAAACGTGAAGATGAAGAGGAATACAATAAAATCCTTGCCATTGAAGCGGCGGCAAAAGCATTTCAGCAAATTGCCGCAGACAAAAAGTTTATCCAGGTCCAGACTTTGAATGAAACCGGTGAATGTTATATTTCGCTTAATGATGATACCCGGATCGACTGCCTGGTGGCGGCCAAGGAAGAGAACGGCAACTGGACCGTCCTGACATTGGATGGCCAGACAAAAGAATATCCCGGGGCACTGGTGAAATAGGAGACAGGCATGGTGAAAAAAAAGTTCAGATATGACGTGGGGATTCTATTTATATCGGCAGTTGTGCTTTTCGTTACCGGTCTGGGTATATCACAGGGAACACCGCAAAAAAAGAACCCGCCTTTTGAGATTGACCGGTTTATTCCGGTGGAAACCTGTGCGGATTGCCATTCGGAAATTTACGAGCAGTGGGAAAATTCCATGCACAGCCTGTCTCATACCGATCCGATTTATAACCGGGTTGCCAAGTTTTTGCGCCAGGGCCTGATCGATAATGATGAGATAGAAGAGGCAGAGTCCTGTGTGAAATGCCATACACCGGTGGGCTTTGTTTCAGGCTTTCCGACCCGGCTTTCCGATGATTTGACAAAAACCCCTGAAATTGCCACCCGGGGCATTCAATGTGATTACTGCCACAGCGCGACATCGGTAACAAAAATGTACAATAACGGCCTGGTCCTGAAACCGGGTCATGGAGAGGATGATCCCGGGATTAAGCGCGGTCCGCGTGATGACGCCCAGCCTGATTTTCATGATGCCCAGTATTCAAAGCTTCATACCGAATCCGGGATATGCGGCACCTGCCACAACGTCAAACATGTGGTGTTTGGAACGGATCTGGAGACCACGTATACGGAATGGGAAAACAGCCCTTACAATTCACCTGATCCTGAAAAACGGGTCACCTGCCAGGGGTGCCATATGTACCAGCGGCCGGGAATTCCGGCAACCGGTTCGACCGAGCGGCCGAAAAATCCGGGTGCTGCAACAGATTACAGTGATGAACGGCCCCATATCTATACCCATTACTTTGTGGGTGCAAACGTAGCTGTACCGGCAATGTTTGGAGACGAAGAAAAAAGCAATATGGCCCGGGAACGTCTGAAAAATGCGGCAACCATAGATGTTGATATCGATCCGGCGGATAAAAAACAGATCCATGTGACGGTTTCAAACACCGGGGCGGGCCATTCCATCCCCACCGGCCTGGGAAATTTAAGGCAGGTCTGGGTGGAAATCATTGCCCGGGACAGGGGTGGTAAAACCACCTATGAAAAAGGGGTGCTGGACGCCGGCAGTGAGCTGCCCGAAGATGCATGGATGTTTAGAACCGTATTGGGTGACGGAAAGGGCAATCCCGTGATCAACATTGCCAAGGCAAGGGAGGTGTTGTCGGACACAAGGATAAAGGCGGGGGAACAGATGCGTCAAACCTTTGATATGGGCTTTGTTCCCCGGAAGGGCACAACGATCACCGCCCGATTGCTGTATCGAGGTGCCCCTCAAAAGTTACTCAAACAGATTCCGGGAGAGCCCATTGAGCCGCAGCCGGTTGTTGAGATGGCAAAGGCGGTGAGAACATTTTAACCGGTCTGCCCGGGATGTTTTATCATCTGCTTTTATCGGTACGGTAATCCGTATCCGGGTTAGAACGGCCAGAAGCTGTTGTCGTTCCATACATCTTCCATTAAAGAGGATTCAATGGCCAGCAATTTTTTGAGGTGGGTTTTTTCCCAGATCGACAACCAGTGATATAATTTTTTCTCTTCCGGGTCATCACTCTCTTTGGCGCGTTCAGCATACATTTTTACCGCCTTCTCTTCAAAGCTGATGGCTGCGGTAATGGCCGTGGCCTCAAACCCGGCCGCGGTGATGTTATCTTTAATGCCCTGATCCAGGATATCAGGGGCGGACACGGCCTGGCCGTCATTTTCAAACCCGCCGGCCATGAATTTTCCGTCAGACATCAGGGCTTTAAATTGTTTTTCCAGGATATCCATATGTTCCTGTTCGTCCCGGGCAAGTTCGGCAAAAAACGCCTTTACACCGTCGTCGGAGGCATGGTTCATGGCCGTTTCATACAAACTTTTCCCTTTTCGTTCCATGAGGAAGGCGTGCTTGAGAATGGTCATTGCATTTGATTTTTCCATTTTTAGATCTCCTGTTTTTACTAGCGGAATTTAAAATTAGGTCAAAGATAGCACGATGTCCACGGGAATATCAAGTTAAGCCGTAACAGCTGCCGGACTCCGGATGGGTATCGGTCCGGGCGGATAGATTAGGGTCATCGCATGTAAAATTCAGTATAAATGATTTCAGGCAGTTAGATGATGAAGGCAAACACAGATAAATTTTTAATAGAGGGCTAAGAACCTAATATTATAGATGATCAAAAAACGTGCCGGTTCTACATAGGTGTTTGCCCTGGGATAAATGAATAGGGGTTGCGAAACCACCCTATCTGTTTTATTAATCAACTTCCGGCAGACTTTTAGCCCGGAAATGTTATCCGATGGCCTGAATTGAAAAGCGCAGGCCATCGAATCTATTCATAAAGCAAAGAGGTGAAAAATGAAAGTCTTGGTGCTCTATTACTCAAAAGGCGGCAATACCCGGAAACTGGCCGAAGATATCCTGACCGGTGTGAACTCGGTTGACGGCGTGGAAGGGGTTTTAAAAGATACCGATGAGGTGCAAAAGGATGATTTTTTGCAGGCAGGTGGTGTCATCGCCGGCTCTCCGGTCTATTTCGGAACCATGGCCGCCCCGTTGAAACAGGTGTTTGATGAATTTGTCAGTACCCGGAAAAAAATGGATGGAAAGGTTGGTGCGGCATTCACCACATCCGCCGATCCCACGGGTGGAAAAGAAACCACCATGATGGCCATTATTCAGGCGCTGCTGATTTACGGTATGGTGATTACCGGTGACGGCATGGCGGCCACCGGACACTATGGAACCGCCTGTGTGGGGAAACCGGACGAGAAGACAACCCAACATGCATTCCAGCTTGGCAGAAGGGTTGCATTACTGACTGAAAAACTGGAGAAATAAAAACGGGTAACAGCTGTATGTCGATCATAGAAATCATACTGATTGCAGCCGGACTGGCCATGGATGCGTCGGCCGTCTCATTATCCGCAGCAGCAGCCGGATATGCCAAAGACGGCCGGGCAGCGTTTCGGCTTGCTTTTCATTTCGGGCTTTTTCAGTTTTTAATGCCCGTTATCGGGTGGATGGGTGGAATCCATTTTGTCTCTTATTTTTCATCCATTGACAACTGGATTGCGTTTGGTTTGTTGTCCTTTGTCGGCTTTAAAATGATCCGTGAAGGGATGAATCCAACCCCGGATAAGCAAAAAAAAGATCCGTCCCGGGGAATGACCATGGTGATGCTTTCAGTGGCCACCAGCATTGATGCCCTTGCCGTGGGATTGAGTTTTGCCGTTTTAAATACCAACATCTGGGTGCCCAGTGTGATGATTGGAATCATTACCGTCCTGCTTTCCTATCTTGCCATTCAGATCGGAAACCGTCTGGGCGTCCTTTTGGGGAGTCGGATGGAAGTCGCGGGAGGACTGGTTCTGTTCGGAATCGGGGTCAAAATTCTTTTTTTTAACTGACAACGGTGAAACAGAGGGGCGCTATTAGACAGATCACCCGGGTAAATACGGCTGCCGTGCTTGAAAAAAAAGAACCAGTCATTATTATATTCACAAAGAATCGCCGTCACATTTAAACCGTTTTTTTAACCCTATAAGGAGATTATCCATGGCTACTACCAAACTTGCAGGAAATCCGGTCCAATTGGCGGGTGACTTTCCCGAAAAAGACAGTCAGATCAATACATTGATTGCCGTCAAACAAGACCTTTCGGAATTAAGCTTAGAAGATTACAAGGGCAAGCGGAAAATCTTGAATATTTTTCCAAGTATTGACACCGATGTCTGTGCCACATCCGTCAGAACCTTTAACCAAAAAGCCTCAGCGCTTGAAAACACCGTTGTTATATGCCTGTCCGCAGATCTGCCGTTTGCCCAAAAACGGTTCTGTGGCGCAGAAGGGATTGAAAATGTGGAAATCGGTTCCCTGTTCAGAAACTGTGATTTTGCCGATACCTGCGGGGTATTGATTCAGGACGGACCGTTAAAAGGGCTGACCGCCAGAGCCGTGATTGTTCTGGATGAGAACAACCGGGTGATATATTCACAACTGGTGGATGACATTACACATGAACCCGATTACGATGCTGCATTGGCTTCCGTTTAATTCCGGGTAATTTGACAATGGCATAAGCCGCCCCTCTGGATGGGAGTCGGCCCTTGGCGGATGAATTCTCAGTGTTGCGGGTTGCTTTTAAATATTCGTTTAAAGATCTATAACCCATGATCGGAACGCTGATCTCCTGTTAAAGGAGGCACCAGCGCTAGGAGAGATGGCATGAAAAATATTTTCAAATGGATTTTTATAGCAGGCGGTGCGTTTGCGGTCCTTATTGTTGCCGCCGTCCTTATCATTCCCCAATTTGTTGATGTTAAAAAATATAAACCGATGATAGAAGAAAGAGTCTCCCAGGCCACGGGTCGATCCTTTACCATTGGCGATGAGATGGATATATCTGTTTTTCCGTGGGTGGGTGTAAGTTTGAATGATATTCACCTGGGAAATCCGGCTGGTGCTGCCCAGGCAGATATGGTTTCAGTAAAAAATTTTGAAGTCCGGCTGAAAGTGATGCCGCTTCTTTCAAGACAGATCGAAGTGAAGACCTTTGTTCTGGACAGCCCGGTCATCTATCTTGAAAGGCAGAAGGACGGAAAGGCGAACTGGGAGGGGATCGGAGCCCAAAAACAGGCCCGGCCCGAGCAGAAAAAAGACCCGGCCCCGCCATCCGGTCAGGGGCTGCCCGTGGCATCGTTGAAAGTGGATCGGTTTTCAATTGCCAATGGGCAATTGATATACAATGACCTGGCAGCCGGTATGAAAAAACAGGTTTCAGATGTGAATCTGGATCTGTCTGATATCAGCCTGGACAAACCGGTCACCATCTCTTTCAGTGCCAATGCGGACGGGCAGCCTGTTTCACTAAAAGGGACGGCAGGGCCCATAGGAAAACAACCCGGAAAGGGGACCCTCTCCTTTGACCTTGTATTGAATGCCCTTTCCGATCTGGAAGCCAGGCTCAACGGGTCGGTGGTTGATCCGGCTGTTAAACCGGTGTTTGATCTCAATATTGATGTGGCATCATTTTCACCGCGTAACCTGATGTCGTCGCTGGGACAACCCTTTCCCATCGAGACCTCGGACCCAAAGGTGCTGGATGCCGTTGCGGTCCGGGCCCGGATTAAGGGAACCCCTGAAAATGTCTCCGTTCTGGACGGCCTGCTGACCCTGGATGATTCAAAACTGAATTTTTCAGCCCAGGCAAAAGAGTTCGGCAAGCCGAATCTGGCCTTTAACCTGGCGTTCGATACCATTGACCTGGATCGGTATCTGCCCTTACCTGCGGAAACAAAAGATGCCGGTGCACCGGCTGCCGAACCGGCGGCGGAAAAGAAAAAAACAGACTATGGCCCGCTGAGAAAACTGGTACTGGACGGGAAAATGACAGCGGATAAAGTCAAAGCCAAAGGCGCTTTGGTTGAAAATATCACGGTTCACATCAAGGCCAAAGACGGACTGATCTCTGTAGACCCGATGGGCATGGATCTTTACCAGGGCAATGCCACGGCGGTTGTGGGGCTGGATGTGAGAAAAACCGAACCCCAAACCAGTCTTTCCCTCAATGCAGAGGGAATCCAGGTGGGCCCCCTGTTAAAAGATGCGCTTCAAAAAGAACTCATTGAAGGAATGCTGCGTGCAGATCTCAATCTCTCCATGACAGGTGAATCTCCGGACCGGATCAAGCAGACATTGAACGGTAAAGGCGGTCTTGTGTTCAACGACGGTGCCATTATCGGGATCGACCTGGCCGGAATGGTCAGAAACGTAAAGGCAAAGTTGGGTGCAGCCGTGCCAACGGGTGAAAAGCCGCGGACAGACTTTGCAGAACTGAACATTCCGTTTACCGCCGTCAACGGCCTGGTAAACACCAACGTGACACGGATGCAGTCACCCCTGATCCGTTTGGAGGCCTCCGGTGATATCAACCTGGCCAAAGATCTGCTTGATATGCGGGTGGATCCCAAGTTTGTCGCCACCTTAAAAGGCCAGGGAGACACAGAGGACCGTTCCGGACTCATGGTCCCTTTGCTGGTCACAGGTACATTCGCCTCTCCCAAGATTCGTCCGGACCTCAAGGGGATGGTCGGTCTGGGTGAAAACGGATTGGATGCGGATACCTTGAAAAAACAGGTGCTGGGGTCCGGAAGCCCCACTGATGTCAAAAAAGAGCTGGAAACCAAGAAAGAAGAGATAAAAGACCAGGTAAAAGGATTGATTCCCGGGCTTTTGAATTGATCCGGAATGATACGGCCTTGCCGGTTGCACACTCTCTTTGATGCAACCGGCAGGCAGCCGGGGATGGGAGCCGCATGGATGATTTAAATGAAATAATAAAAACCATATCCCTAACCATGGGTGCGGCCTGGGCAAGCGGTATTAATTTATACGCCACCATCCTGGTACTGGGGGGACTCGGAGTCACCGGCAATATCGTTCTCCCGCCCGGACTTGAGATATTAATGAACCCCCTGGTTATCGGTGCTGCAGGATTGATGTATGCCCTGGAATTTTTTGCGGATAAAGTACCGGGGGTGGATACGGGGTGGGACACCGTACACACCTTCATCCGAATTCCGGCCGGTGTCATGCTGGCTGCCGGCGCCGTGGGAGAGGTGAATCCCGCTGTTGCTATCGCAGCCGGACTTGTGGGGGGCGGTCTGGCCACATCCGCCCATGCAGCCAAAGCCGGCACCCGGTTGATGATCAACGCTTCGCCGGAGCCGGTTTCAAACTGGACGGCATCCGTCATGGAGGATGTCGCGGTAATTACGGGGGTGTGGGCCGCCTTGTACCATCCGGTGGCTTTTCTGGCCTGCCTGATTCTTTTTATCCTTTTACTGGCATGGGCCCTTCCCAAACTATGGGAAGCCGTCACATCGTTTTTTTCTTTTCTGGGCCGGATGTTCAACTCTGAAAAAGCGGCAGAATCATCTGATACACGGCTTTGAGTGCCAACGGTCTTTCATGCGCAGATCTGGTGGAAGGCTGGATAATAGAAAAATCGGAGACTTTTGATGATGAATCCCCTGAAATTACTGGCAACCCATGTGATGACAATAATCACCGTATTCATTATTTTTACGGGCCTACCGGAAAACGCCCCGGCCGGCAACTCCTGGCTGGAAAAAGGCAGCAGCCTTCTAAAATCAGGAGGCCGTACCGATACGTCCGCTTCATTAACCGCCCGGGAGATCGGAGACGGTTTGAAAGAGGCGTTGAGGGTCGGATCTGAAACGGTTGTAAAACAATTGGGTGCCCGTGACGGGTTTTACTCTGATGCAGCCGTTCATATTCCGTTGCCCGATAGTCTGAACAGAGTCAAAAGTATTTTGGCGACCGTGGGTAAAGCCGGTTTGCTTGAAGATCTGGAGCTCAGACTGAACCGGGCGGCAGAGGCGGCGACACCAAAGGCAAAACAATTGTTTGCCGATGCCATCTCCCGGAGGAGCCGGGATGATGTAAAGGCCATTTACAATGGACCGGACGACGCCGCCACCCGTTATTTCAGGGAGAAAATGTCCCCGGCACTGGCCCTTGAAATGAAACCGGTGGTGGAGAATACACTGGATCAGGTCGGTGCCATTCAAGCCTATGACCGGATGATCCGGGAGTATAAAAAACTCCCCTTTGTGCCGGATGTGAAGGCAAATCTGTCCGATCATGTGGTGAACCGGGGAATGGACGGCATTTTTTATTATCTGGCAAAGGAAGAGGCGGCCATTCGCCGGAATCCGGTCAAACAGACCACTCAACTGCTGAAAACGGTTTTTGGAAACTAATCGTCTGAATAGTATGATGAACGATACCTGTTAGAAATCCCCTGAAGCTGAGGTGCTTATGAAAGTGATATGTTATGGTGCAGCAGGAGAGGTAACCGGTTCCACACACCTTCTGGATACAGGAAATGACCGGATTTTGATGGACTGCGGCATGTTCCAGGGAAAACGGAAAGAGAGCCGGCAGAAAAACAACCAGTTCCCCCTTGATCCGCAATCCGTTACCAACATGATTTTATCCCATGCCCACATTGACCATTCCGGCCGGATTCCCCTGTTGACAAAACTCGGGTTTAACGGCCGCGTGATCACCACCCGGCCCACAGCAGATGCATTGCACTATATGCTGCCTGACAGCGGTTATATCCAGGAATCAGATGCCCAGTATCTGAATTATAAGTCCCTTCGTTCCTTTTTATATGAGCTGGAACAAAAGAATGTGAAACAGCCGGTTTCCAACAGGCAGAAAAGCCGGATCAAAAAGCTGTTGAAGAAGAATGCATATGAACTAAAAAATGAGACCATCCATGCATTGCAAAAACAACATCAGATCGACAGGGTCTCTCCGCTGTACACCCAGGAAGACGCCAGGCAATCCCTGTCCTTTATTGACGGGTATCCGTTCGGTTATCCCGTAACCATCGGAAAAAACACCACGGTTAAATTCTATGTGGCCGGTCATATATTGGGTTCTGCATTTTCAGTGATTACGGTTCATAACGGCGAAAAGACTTATAAAATCCTCTATACAGGGGATGTGGGACGGTTTGGGAAGCCCATTTTAAGAGATCCCACCCTTGAATTTGATCCGGAAGACCGCAGGATTGATCTGTTTATCACGGAGAGCACTTACGGCGACCGGGAGCATGAACCGGTGGAAGATCTTGAATCGAATTTGAAACGGGTATTGAATGAAACCTTTGACCGCGGCGGGTCGGTTATTATCCCGTCTTTTGCATACGGCCGGACCCAGGAGCTGATTTATATTCTGCATGAGCTTTACAACAAGGGGGCGGTTCCCGAGCATCCCGTATATATTGACAGTCCTCTGGCATCCAATATCACCAAGGTATTTGGAGAGCATCCGGAAGCCTATGATGAAGAGACCCATGCCACATTCCTTGAAAAGGGGCGGAATCCGTTCTTTTTTGACAAGATCCGGTTTGTTCAGACGGTTGAGGAATCCATGCGGCTGACCCGGGACGATTCGCCCCATGTGGTCATTTCCGCTTCAGGGATGTGTGAAGCCGGACGGATTTTGCATCATCTGCGGTATAAGGTTCATAACCCGAAAAATATCATTCTGCTCGTGGGGTATATGGCCGGCCATACCCTGGGAAGACGGATTGAAGAACTGGGACAGGAAAGGGCTGAAACCAATGGGAAAGAGGCACCGGAAATAAAGATTCTAGGCAAGGAATACCCTTTGAGGGCCAGGGTTGAAAAGATCGGCGGATTCAGTGCCCACGGAGACAGAAATGAGCTTGAAAAGATTATTTGTGAATCCAACCTGGAAATAAAAAAAATCGGAATTGTCCATGGCGAACCGTCACAGAGCTCGGCTTTCGCAGCAGGCCTTCAGGGCAAAGGGTTTGACGTGATTGTACCGAAACCGGGTGAAACGATTCGTGTTTAACCCGTTCTACTTAAATACATGAATGTTAACCGGGCTTAAAATAACCCACCGGGCCGGTGATTGGTTTTAAAATCATCGGCCCGGTGGGTATTTGGAAAAACGCTTATGAATCAGACATGCCCGCCGTAGAAACCGGGCTGCTCGTTTCTGGATCTGGCAGTTCTGATGCTGGGGGTTGACCCGCCGCTGTATGGCTCGTTTCTGATTTTGTGCTGACGTCTGACTTCCCCTTCTCTTACTAAATTTCTGCACTCACCTTCATCACAATGACCGTTGAGATCTCTATTTGGTATCTTACTCATTTTATTCGCCTTTCTATAATATTAGTTTGCTTATTCTCCTGAATTGTCATGTTGTGTAAAATCAGGAATTATTATCTTTGGGTTCGCTTTCATGAGTTAACATTAATACACCAATAAAGTTAGTCAATGCTAATAAAATTTATTTTTCAGCATCTCTTTGTTTGAATTTAACAGCTTGGGTTTGAAGTGGGTTGGCCTTTTTGGGAAGATCCACTATTTTTTTGCAATTACCCACACGGCATGGACAATACCCGGGATATATCCCAAAATGGTCAGAATGATATTCAGCCAGAAATGCTTGCCAAATCCAACCTGTAGAAAAACCCCCAACGGCGGCAGAATAATTGCGACGATAATTCTGATCAGATCCATAGTATCTCCTTAAATTAGATTTTATTCGGTCTGCTGTAATCTATATTAACCCGGCAAAGTAATAAGCGACAAGAGTTCAGTAATATGCTATAGTCTCCGAATGGAAAAATTTGACGCACGCAAACTGAGCCCAAGCGCTC
>JANQML010000175.1 GCA_028280105.1 Desulfobacula sp.
AATAATTGTCCAGGCTGAAAATCCCAAAGGGGCACTGACCCGTGTCTTCACCTATTCGGGGCGGGATGCCGATACCATGCCGCCGGTGTGGGTGGCCAAGACCTCGGATGCCGGGGTGGTGATCGGTGCCTGCATCGTATCCGCGGCCACAGCCACGGAAATCGGGGCCACCGGAATAAAAAGAGCCCCCTGGGCCAACGCGCCTTTTATCCCCGGCGCACTGGGAGATTACATGGATGCCCAGTTTAAATTTTTTGGGTCTGAAAAAATTAAAGACGAGTATAAGCCGATCCTGGCCGGATTGAACTATTTTCTTACGGACGAGTCAAGAGGCGGAGATTCCCCGGGACTGCTGGGGGAAAAACAGGATGTAAAAGTCTGGCTGGCATGGCTGGAAAGATATGCCTACAATGAAGTCGGTTTTATCTCCACCCCCATTGGGAATATCCCCCGATATGAAGATCTCAAAGACCTGTTCAAGTCAATCATTAACAAAGCATATGATAAATCATTGTACGATAAACATTTTTCTCTCTACCTGGATAAAATCATCCGGCGGATTAATCTCCAGCAGGCGGCATACGCAAAAGAGGACGGCATCCCGGCCACCCTTTTTGACGTCCTTTCCGAGCAGAGACAAGGCCTTGAGGCACTCAGGGCCGAGCACGGCAGTATTGTTGTTCCGGACCTGTTAAATCGCTAAATCGTCTATCAGTTTTTTGATATCCGTCTGAACGGTGGGGTGGTCTTCCATCTCACCTCTTTCATCCATCCCCCGGTAGCAGAGCGACCCTTTATATTCAATTCCCGCCGCATCAAAGAAATACCGGGCCGTCTGTTCCATGCCGGCGAAGAGATCTTTTCCCCGGGTCGCACCGACAGCCAGAAGCAGGCCTTTCCGTTCCCGCCCCTCAAAGTTCAGTGTCTTCAACCGATATTTTCGGGACCAGAGCACCTGGATCCGGTCGATCAGCGCCTTTATATCCGCAGGAAACGCATAAAAATAGACCGGGCTGCTCAAAACGACGAGATCAGCCTCAATCACGGCCGGAAGAAAAATCGTTGTAAAATCGTCTTTTTGAAACACGCAATCCCCGGTCCGTTCACAATTTCCACACCCGATACACCGGGTGGTCTTCAGCTTTGTCGCATCCAGAATTTGGGTCTCATGCCCCCTGCGGGTTATCTCGTCCATGAACCGGGACATCAAAAAATGCGAATTTCCTTTCTGGCGCGGACTGCCGTTTACTCCTAAGACCTTCATGTGATATACTCCGTTGTCAGAATCAATGATAAAAAAATAATGATAACATGCTCATTAAAATAACAAATTGATACTAGAGACGCTATATATTTCTAAATTTTACAAAACAGCGGGCCGGCAATTGACCGGCCTCTTGCCCGATCAATTATAAGGCCGTTTGCAGGTATGAAACGAATAGGCCCGTCCAAAAAGACGCATCAGTTGAAAATCCTGGCTGTTTCCGACTATACCAGCAAGGAGTTGATACAACGGGTTGAAGATGGCCAACTGCCTGAAATCGACCTGACTATTTCCTGCGGCGACCTGGATCCCGAGTACCTGACCTTTTTAAGGGACCGGATCAACCGGCCGCTCATATATGTCAAAGGCAATCATGATATCCGTTACAGTTCATCCAATCCCCGGGGGTGTGAAGATATTCACGGCCGGATCATCCGGTTCGGCTCTCTCCATATTATGGGGCTGGAAGGGTGTATGTGGTACAATGGCGGCCCCAACCAATACACCGAAGCCATGATGAAAAAACAACTCTTCTGGATGAAGCTGCAGATCTGGAAAAACAGACCCATCCACATGGTGGTGACCCATGCACCGCCAAGGCATATCCATGACCGGGAAGACCGCTGCCACATGGGATTTGAAAACTTTAGACGGCTGATTGACAAAACCGCACCCGATTATTTTATTCACGGCCATATCCACCAGGAATTTGATCGATTGGATGACCGGATCACCCGGTTTAACGGGACCAACGTCATTAACACCTGCGGTTACACCCTATTCGAGGTCTGATTATGATCGCCTTTTTAAAACGGATTTTCGGAATTGAAGATTCAGACACAGCCCCTAACCGTGTCAGTTCATTCAACGAGCAACAGGCCCAGGAAGAAGATGTGAAATTCATCGAACACGGGCTGTTGACGGTTTCGCTCCATGAGATCACCGGCAGTGTGGGCAAGTATACGGATTTCGATTCCAGGTTCCGTCCGAAAAAGCACATGTCCGGGAAACGGTTCCGGAACATTAAGCGGGCCATGCGCGAAGGAACGGCCCTGCCGCCGGTGAGCCTCTACCAGATCCGGGACGATTACTTTGTCCTGGACGGCAATCACCGTGTGGCTGCGGCCAAGGAACTGGGATGGACCGAGATCCGGGCCAAGGTGGTTGAATTGCTCTCTTCCAGAAACAGCCTTGAAAACATGTTGTATATCGAAAAAAAACGCTTTTACAGCACCACCGGCTTAAAGGAAAAAATAGATCTCACCGAAGTGGGAAAATATCGTTTTCTGGAAAAGCAGATCCGAAAACACCAGCGGTATCTGACCCAGCAATCGGGCAAAGACTTCAGCCTGAATAAAGCGGCCAAAGACTGGTACTGCACCATCTTTATCCCCATGACGACCCTGCTTTCAAGCGGGGATCTGCTCAAGTATTTTCCGGAAAGAACGATTTCGGATCTCTACGCCTATGTGACCTTTCATCGCTGGGAAAGGAGTTCCAAAAGAAGGTACGGCATCGGCCTGGATCAGCTGATTCCCAAAAGCATGTCCCTGTTCAGGCGAAACATGCTTGAAAAAAACGCCCCGGAATACCCGGAGATGAAACGCAGCATCACCGCATTTGTGCTGATCAACATTGAGACATCCACTGAAATCCGGGTCATTGACACCCTCTTTGCACTGGACGGCATCCGGGAGGTCCATTCCGTGCACGGCAGTATAGATATCCTGGTAAAAATGATGCTGGAGCGCGACTTTCTGGCATCTGATGCAGAGACCATTTCGGAATTCGTGGACAATAACATCCGCCGGATCGAGGGAATCAACCGGACACAGACCATCATCCCCGGGATATCAAAAATCAAAGAGTTCTGACCGGTCGAAAGATCCCTCCACGCCCCGCGGCTGAATTGCACCCCCAGAAGCCATTGAAAGGAAGCCATTGAAAGATTGAACGGATCGGTGTCTCGAAATCGGGGTTCACTGAATCAGACAGGAACACAGATCAACAAAGACCTTTTTATTGTATTTGGCCTTAACCACATCCGCCTTGATAATCTGAAGCGCCTCAAAGGGTTTCAGGGCTTTGCGGAATTTTTTTTCATGATATTTGAGCTGCTCATAGCTGTCGATCAGGCCAATCACCTGGGCCTCAAAACAGATGTCGGTCATTTTATTGGGGTATCCGCTGCCGTCAAGGCGTTCATGGTGCTCCAGAACGGTTTTCTCCACGGTTTTGCTAAACATCGGATATTTCATTACCTCTTTATATCCTTGCGTGGGATGGGTTTTATATTCTGAAAACTCTTTATCACTGAGCTTTTCCGCAGATTCAAACAATTTCCGGTCAATCTTTCCCAGCCCCACGTCATGCAGGAGTGCGCATAAACACAGCTCTTTGACCTGATCATCCGGGTAATTTTTAAAAAAACAGTATTGCGCCGTAATGGAGAGCACATTGACACAATGGCCCACCAGTTTTTTACCCACGGTGTGAATGGTTGCCAAAGACTCCAGCAGGCCTGAATTTTTCCGGGCACCCATCAGGAGAATTTCAATGGTTTCGGGCAAAGCTGAAAGGCTCGCATCAATGGGGCCGCTCAAGGCTTCCTCGACAATATCACACATGGCCGCTCGAATCGCCTCCACCCCCTGGGATGATATCACTTTGGCCAGCTTTATGTTCAACACCTCCTGCAACTGCCTGACCACCTTTGCTTCATCCTCTTTTTTTATAAAAAACCGGGGATATTGATTGCGATCCAGCATCTCACGGTCAAGTGTTTTATCCTTTTTTTTATACAGGAGCGGATCACCATTCTTTGAAATGTAATAGAGCGGAAAATCATTGTAGAAACGGATATGCGATTTCTTTATCGGTATTAAATCCTTCATGCACACATCATTACTATGCCAGATTCAATTCTGTCCAATGTCAGGACCCGGAATCAGGCATCATTCTCTATTTGGGGCGATACAAAACCGGCCGGCACTGTGGATATTTATCTTTCATCATTTGTTGTTCCACAGTTCCGGCTATTTGTAAAGTTCTTTTAATGAACCCTGATCCACCATACGGTCCCGCCTGCTACGTTGCCTGCGGTCATTCCTCCCTGCGGCGTATGGCTGATACACCCTCAGTCGTCACGCCTTGTCGCCTTGCATCCGGCACCTTGCTGAAGGCCAGGGAGGCGGTGCAACCCACGGCCCGCATGCTAAACAAAAATCTGATGATGGATTTGGGTGAATTCAAACCGCTTCACCCCGGCTTAACATCTATAGGCAACAGCAGGATTCAATGATAACCGTTCCGGATTGTATCGTCTCACACACCCTCCTGCTCTGATGAGGAAGGAGAGCGATGCCATGCTTTTTTACTCCTGGAGATCTTTTTCCGGACAATCTGCCATGTCTTTTGGGTTAAAAAAGAATCCTGATATCGGTTGATCATATCCAGAAATATCGGAAACGGGACAGTAAAAGACAGTTCATCCGTACTGAAAAACTTTCTGGCCGAAGGATCCCATCCCCCGAGCACGGCTTTATTCTCTCCCTTTGACAGGTAGTGATACGGCCATACGACAATATTGCCGCAAGCCGCTCCCCAGGGGGATTTAACCACCTCCGGATCATTGGTCACAAAGGTGGCAAGCTGATGTAAACCGCTTAACGGTTCAGGCCGTGTGAAAAATACCACCAGATCGGGTATTTCATCTTTTTCAAACTGTCGGATCGGTTTAAATACACAATACGTCCTGGGTGCCGGCTCCGGGTCAACCCGTTCAAATATCTGCCTGAGCTGTTGGGGGGATTCACAATAGAGTTCCCCCGGGACCCGGTTGGGAATACCGGTGGAAACATAGTTGACAATCGTCTCTGTCTGGGGCTTGAGAAATCCGAGCCAGAACGCACCGCCGGCGCATCCGAACCGTTCGGCGGAAAAATAGGCAGCACACGTCTTTTTTCTTGCCCGCCAGATATGCCCCATGGCGCAGGAAAAGCGGCCAAAGACCTTTTGCCAGTCAACCTCGTTCTTCTGTTCCCTTTCCAAAGTGGGCAACGGGCCGGGTTTGGGAGACAGCCCGCTGACCGGTTTGTCATCCGTATAAAAAATACCCATGGGCTCCTCATCAAGACCCAGCAGAGAAAGAAACGGGGACAACCGATCTAAAACAGTTTCATCCATACCCGTCTTTTGATTCAAATCTTCCGAATTTATAAATTGTTTCATAATCTCCCCCCTATTGTTTTCATGAGCTGAACACCCCTTTCCAGCGTTTCTTCATTTAACCCGCCTGAAACAGTGTTTGCCCACTCTATTTGGCGCATTGTTACCTGATCAAGGACATCCCGGCCTTTGGGTGTCAGCATGACCAGCTTGGCGCGCTGATGATTGGGATTATCCTGAAAACAGATAAAGCCCCTGTCCTGAAGCAGATGGACGCTTCGCCTGACACTTTGCCGCGCCAACCCCATATTCCGGGCAATTTGGGCCATGGGCAGGGGCGCATCATCGATGGCACCGAGCACTTGCCACAACGCACTGGTCAACCCCAGGTCTTTCACCAACCGGTCACCGGCAGCAAGCAACCTGCCGTTGAACCGGAACGTCTCGAGAATTAAACGGGTAAATGACTCTGCACCGGGTGTTCGTGATAATTGTTTTTTAGCATTCATGACAACAAGCTACCATATTGACAGCATGATGTCAAGTGTGTTATCAAAAATGACAGCACGCTGTCATTTATCGTGTCTGTTTTTAAACCGATTTTTATGGACTTATTTAAAAAAAGGGAAAACTATCCTTGTCCCGGTGGGCCTTATTATGATAGCGTTTCGAAAACCACCGCCTGGATCAATCCGCGGCTCAAACCACGGGAGAAGGCTTTAAAACTATGGGATTGTATTGCAACTAAGGCCACTGAAATCGGGACCGTGCGCGTGAACCCAACCGATGAAATAAAAAAGATTAAACGGCTCAACCTTGTATTGCGGGCATTTAGGAATGTGGGCCGGCTGCTTGTGGTGGAAAAAGACAAACAGGCCCTGATTAACGGCATCTGCAGCATCCTTGTGGATCAAAGGGGGTATTTTAATGCCTGGATCGGCCTGTTCAGCCGGGACAATAGAGTTGAAACCGTTGGCCAATCCGGATTTGAAGCTCATTTTGATCTCATGCATGACAAGCTTAAAAAACAGGAATTCACCCGGTGCATCCAAAAGACACTGGTGTCGGACCGGGTTTTTCCGGTTGCCGACCCGGTCCGGGAATGCGCAGACTGCATTTTCTCAAAAGACTACTCCGACCGGGGCGCCATGGCGGTCCGGCTGAGCCATGAAGGGAAGAACTACGGTTTTTTAGTTCTGTCCATTCCCCAGGAGCTCAGCCAGGATGAGACGGAAAAAAATATTGTCAAAGAGATTGCCGACGACATTGCTTTTGGCATTTACCGGATTGATCTTGAAGAAGAGCGGCGGGCAGCGGAAAAAGAACGGGAAAAGAGCAACCTCAGGTTCCAGGCACTGATCGATAACTCCCTGAACTGTATCTCCATCTTTCAGAACGGCAAAGAGGTCTATCACAACCCCGGTCTCAAAAAAGTCCACCGCCTTATTAACACAGCCTTTACCCCACCTGATTTTAAAAGTGTGTACGGGGATGACCGGGAAAAAGTAAAGCAGGCGTATGAGGATCTGATAGCGGACCGGATCACCCATATTGATACGGATTTCAGATACTATCCCCTTGAAGCTGAAAAAGAGGCATCCGGTCTGAGATGGGCACTCATCTCTGCCCGGAAAATAGACTATATGGGCATTGAATCGATTATTACCAACAGTATGGATATCACCGACACCAAAGAGGTGGAAAATTTTTTAAAGATCCAGGACAAGATGACCTCCCTGGGGCGGGTAACCGCCGGCATCGCCCATGAGATCCGGAATCCGCTGTCAGGGATCTACATCTATCTCAAGGCCTTAAAAAAGATATACAACGACATGGGGGAGATTAACAGCGTCCTCTCCATCATCGACAAGGTGGAACTGGCATCCAATAAAATCGAATCCATCATCAAGCGGGTCATGGATTTTTCCAAGCCGGGACATCCCCGGTTTGTGATGACCAATATCAACAGGAACATTGACGAAGTCACCAAGCTGACCTCGGTTTCATTGAGAAAAAGCGGCATCAAATTTATTAAAAAACTGGATCCGTCCATACCGGAGTGCTGGAATGAGCCCCACCTGATCGAACAGGTCGTACTGAACCTGGTCACCAATGCTGCCGAAGCCATGAAAGATGATCCCGGGGAAAAACGCATCTGTCTTGAAACGTACAAAACAAAGGACAGCATCGCCATTTCCATAAAAGACTCCGGTCCGGGCATTCCCCTGTCCGGCCAGTCTAAAATATTTGACCCGTTTTACACCACAAAGGCCAATTCCTCGGGGATCGGCCTTTCCATCTGCCACCGGATCATCACCGATCACGGCGGTTCACTCAGGTATAACGCCGCATCCCGGAAAGGGGCTCATTTCATCATCGAACTGCCTTTAAGGCAAGAAAAGGAATAAAAGAGGTGATAACATACACCATCAGTATTGTTGATGATGAAGAAAGTATCCGCGACAGCCTCGACATCATCCTGTCCGATGAATACCGGGTCACCGGTTACGCGGACGCGGAATCCTTTCTGGTAGAGGTGGATACAGTCCGGCCGGACCTGGTGCTGATGGATATCGGCCTGCCCGAAATGGGCGGTATTGATGCATTATCCATTCTTAAAAAAAAGAACCCGGCCACACCGGTGATCATGATAACCGCATTTGAAGATATCAGCATGGTCATCCAATCCATGAAAATCGGTGCCTTTGATTTCATTCTCAAACCCATCAATCCGGATATTCTTGAGTTGACCATCAAAAAAGCGATTGCATCCATTGCCCTTCGAAAAGAGGTGGAGATCCTCCAGGAAAAGTACCTGATGGAAAATCATCCCTGCTTTATCGGCGAAAGCAAGCATATCCAGGATGTCATGGATTTTATCCACATGGTGGCAAAAAGTCCGGATACCCCCATCATGATCCGGGGTGAAACCGGCACCGGCAAAGAGTTGATTGCCCGTGCCATCCATGCCAGAAGTCCGGTATTCCAGGGCCCCTTTGTTGCGGTCAACTGTTCGGCGTTTCCGGACCAGTTAATAGAAAGTGAATTGTTCGGGTATGAAGCAGGCGCCTTTTCCGGTGCCAAAAAGCGGGGAAAAAAAGGGGTGATCGAAGAGGCCCGGGGCGGAACGCTCTTTCTGGATGAGATCGCAGACTTAAGTCTTTCCGGCCAGGCAAAACTATTGCGGTTTCTTGAAGGGGGCGAATTTTACAAGGTCGGCGGCACCACGCCCCATAAGGTGGAGACCCGGGTGGTTTCTGCCACGAATAAAGACCTTGAACAATTGGTTGAAACAGATCAATTTCGAAAGGACCTGTTTTTCAGACTTTGCGTCATTCAGGCCGAAATCCCGTCCCTGAATGAACGGCGGGATGATATCCTTCCCCTGGCCAAACATTTTTTATTCAAATTCAATACCAAATTTAAAAAAAACCTGAAGAACATTTCCGCCGACGCCTGTGAGCTTTTAATCACCCACCGGTTTTCCGGCAATGTCAGGGAACTGAAAAATATCATCGAGCGGGCCTGTCTGATATCAACGGGAGAAGATCTGTCCGGCCACGACCTGGGGCTTCAGAACAGCCGAACGGTTCCGCTTTCCTCCGGCGGTATGGCGTTACAGGAGCCGGACGTCCAGATCCCGGATCAGGGTATCGAACTGGCACACCTGCTGGCAGCCATGGAAAAAAAATATATGGCCCGTGCCCTTGAACTCTCAAAAGGGAATGAAAGCAAAGCGGCACGGCTTTTAAAAATGAATCACCATACGTTCCGTTATAAATGGAAAAAATTCAGTACCGGTGCATCGTCGTAACTGCGGCGTCCAAACAGGCCGATTCCGTCCCGGGGATGTCATGGATTGATTCTTTTTCAATCGGCAGGCATATCCGTTTTTCATGCAAATTGCCATAAAACAACCCGGTCACTCGCTTGCCAGACGGATTGCCGTTTCAATTAACCGGTCCATGGTTCCGTCTTTCTGAAGCTGGATAATCCGCTGGTTCACTTCTGGCAAATATTTTTGAAACATTGATTTTTTTGAAAATGCAAAATGGAGTTCCCGGGAGGCAATGGGCCGGGGTAATTTTTCAACGACCCGGTCATACCCCATCCGCCGGGCTTCGATCATAAATCCGTATTCCGCGGCAACCGCATAATCCACTCGATACGAATCAAGCATTTTCAACATCTGCTCATACGCCGGAACTTCGGAAATCGTCAGCTTTGGCCGGTACGCGTTAAATTCCTCGGAAATACTGTCACCCCGGATCATCAGGCCGTTTCGCCCTTTCAAATCTCCCAATGCATTGAATTCAAAGCATTTACCCAGAGGAACAAAAACCGCTGTGGGAACATCCATATACGGAATGGTGAAGACCATCGCCTCTGCCCGGTCCCGGGTGTAAAAAATGACCGGGATCATGTCCAGTTCTCCTGTTTTCATCTGTGCAACCGCTCTTGCCCAGGGCAGGGATATCGGTTCGATTTCCACATTAAATTCGGCAAAAATTTGCCGGACCAGTTCAATGATCGGACCGTTTAACCGGTCTTCAGACGTTGATGCGTTGAGAAATGAGGGGGCGGATATCTTCAAAGGTTCACCGGCATAAACCGGATTTAACCCCATACACAGCACCATAAAGCAGAACACTATTTTTTTCATGCCTCCTCCTCATAGGACGATATGGCGAAACAAAAAGCAAAAAAACAGATGGTTCGAAGACAGAGTGATTCTTTATAAAATAACGCAAAACAGATTATATTGCAAAAGATAATCCGGGATGATAGGTTTGAACGTTGCAACCGATTAGTTTTATAACCCTAACAAACAACCGGACAAGGAAACAATGAACGCCATACCATACTGTTCTGCCCAGAAACTGGCAACGGCCATTCAGAAAAAAGAGATCTCTTCAAAAGAAGCTGTCAACGCCTGCCTGGAACGAATCAACCACGTCAATCCCAAACTGAATGCAGTTGTACAAATTGCCGCGCAGCAGGCATTGAAAGCGGCGGAAAACGCAGATGACACCCTGGCCGGGGGAAAGATATCGGGCCCCCTCCATGGCCTTCCCATGACCATAAAAGATTCCCTTGATACAGCAGGCATTATATCCACCGGCGGTACCCTGGGAAGAAAATCATATATTCCCTCCCAAGATGCCGCCGTTGTCGCCCGCCTTCGTGCTGCCGGCGCCATCCTTCTGGGAAAGACCAATACCCCGGAATTCACCCTCTCCTATGAAACGGATAATTTGGTTTACGGGCAGACCCGCAACCCTTATCATTTATCATACAGCCCCGGCGGCAGCAGCGGCGGAGCCGCCGCCATAGTTTCCGCAGGCGGGTCTGCCTTTGATATCGGCAGTGATTACGGCGGCAGTCTTCGCTATCCCTCTCACTGCTGCGGCATCACCACAATCAAACCCACATCCGGCCGGGTCCCGAGAACCGGCCATATTCTGCCATTCGGCGGGCTTCTGGATTCATTTCAACAAATCGGCCCCATGGCCCGGTGCGTCCAAGACCTGCAGATGATCCTTCCCCTTATTATCGGGCCGGACGGGATCGACCCGTCTATC
>JANQML010000206.1 GCA_028280105.1 Desulfobacula sp.
GACTTTGGGTAATACCGATGTCGGATACATGCGTTCCATCACATTGGTGGATGGTTTATAAACGATGATTTTGGCTGGATTTGTCGCCCCTGTTTACATGTTACCAAGGATACGTGGAAAGTTGACAGAGAGGTAGCAAAGCTTCTCTGGGCTGATGTCATTATTTATATTACCCCAATTATGTGGTTTAACATGCCGGCTCCTATGGTGAAATGGCTTGACCAAGTACTTCTTTATGAAAAGACATTTATCATAACAGAGGAATATGGCGAAGGAGGACAAGTTCCAGCCAATACATTTCTGATTGTCGCTACATCAAACTTAAAGAAAAGTGATTTGGGCAAAGGTTGTGTTTTAAAAGATGCATCGAATATCGATGATGTGTTACAGCCATTAATAATGACCAGCAAATACCTTAGCATTCGAAATCAAATTCCAACTTTTCACGCGGATAATGTAGTTGCCGGAGATACAAGCTGGATAGAATCAGCCTATAAAAATCATCTTGACACCTATTTCAAACAGGTTTAGTCACATAACAAATAAGGATAGATCGTGTGAGGAACCGCCTGTGGCGTATGGAGTTTTATATTATCTCACTTGTCACTCTTTGTCGCCTTGCATCCGGCACCTTGCTGATGGCCACGGATGGTGAGCAACTCATGAATCAGACCATTAAACGAAAATTTGATGGTGGATTTGGTTCCTATTTTTTAAAAAAGAGATAAGACTGTCATGCAGCAAATAGTTTACCCCTGCACCGGCTCATATCCTGCACTGCCATTTCCGGCAGGTTCCAGTTCGCGGAGCACATCAATAAGCGTTCCGTCCCGGTACTCAATCAGCGCTACAATCCTGTCTTTAAATGAAGGTTTTTGCGGTTTGCCGGTAATGCCGTAGGCAATGTCCCGCAACTGCTCAATACTCTTCAACGGTACGCGGGCATCCTTTAACCGGTCAATGAGATCCTGGCGCCGTGGATTGACGGCAATTCCGTGATCCGTCACCAGAACATCCACGGTTTCGCCCGGTGTTGAAACAACCACAACGTCGTCCACGACAACCGGAATGCGGCTCCGCAGCAGAGGCGCGGTGATGATGGTCAGCTTTGCACCGGCAGCCGTAACCGAATGGCCGCCTGTGGGGTATTGCAGCAGACCGTCAGAGTGGGTATTGACGTTGACGTTGAAATTAAGATCCACTTCCGTAGCCCCCAGCACCACGACATCCAAAAGGTTGACTGCCGTACCCCGGTTATGGGGATTGGCATAAAAGCCTGCACTGACTTCAATATGGTTATAGTCTCTCATCAGGGATTCAATGGCGTACTGGTCAAACGCCTGGATGGTCAGAATCTTGTCAAGGATGCCTTTTTCCATCAGTTTAACCATGTGCTCGGTGGTGCCTCCCATACCGAAATTGGCCCTGATGCCGCATTTCTCCATGCGTTCGCCCAGGAATTTGGTCACAGCAAGGGAAATCCCGCCTGCACCGGTCTGGAAACGGATTCCGTCGTGAAAAGCTTCAGAAGCTTCAATCACTTTTACAGCGTTTCGGGCGATGTTGAGATTAACAGGATCTTTGGTAATCCTGAGCGTGTTTGAAGCGATCTGGGCAGGATCTCCGATATCGTCAATCTTGACCACCGTTCCCACATATTCCTGGGATATGCTGATAGGGATCACCGGAGTATCTTCCATATAATCCGTGATGACAACGGTTTTTTCGCTGTATATGGCATCTGCCAGGGAATACGCCAGCGGACCACAGGCAGACGGCCCTTTTACGCCATTGCAGTTGCCGATGGCATCTGCACAGGGAGCGCCGATAAACGCGGCATCAATATGCAGGTCCCCCCTTTCAATGGCTCTGACCCGTCCGCCGTGGGACCGGATGGTAATGGGCTGCTCCATCAACCCCCTTGAAATGGCACGTCCCACCTTTCCCCGGGCGCTGCCCCCTTCAATACGGGTGACCACCCCGTTTTTGATATGCTCAATAAGGGGTTCGTGGACCGAGTATAGCGAAGACGGCGCCAAAGTCAGGTCTTTAATACCCATGGCCGCAATTTCCGCCATCACAAGATTGAGAACCCTGTCCCCTTCCCGGAAGTGGTGATGAAATGAGAGGGTCTGTCCGTTTTGGAGTTCGATCCGTTCAAGGGCATCCCGTATCGTGGGAACAAGACAATCCTGTCCCGGATGGAGAATGGTGCCCGGTTTTGGTCCCACACGCCGTTTGTCTTTTTCCGGCGGGCTGGCAAATGCCCCGGCAAAGGGGCGAAAGCTTTTCTGATCAATTTTGCAAGGTACCATTCGGCCCACTGCATTTTTAACAAGATCGCTTTGCGGCATGGTAAAAATTCCCTATACTGTGGGCTCAGGCAAAGGCAGGTTCAGGCGGCCGGCAATCCGAAGGATTTTCCCGGCCCGCTGAATAATCGGTTTGTCGATCATCTTGCCTTTTAGTACAGCCACACCACTGCCTTTCTGCCGGGCGCTTTCAGCGGCGGCTTTGACATTGACGGCGTGTTGAAGTTCCCTCGGATCCGGAGTGAAAACGTCGTGGATGATCTCAATTTGCGCCGGATGAACAGCGGCCCGACCGTCAAATCCCATCTCCTTGATTTCCCGGGTGTCGCAACGCAGCCCCTCTTCATCTTTAAAGTCTGAAAATACCGTATCAAGCGCCTGAACACCGGCTGCTTTTGCCGCAATGACCAACATGCTCCGCCCCCAGAAAATCTCTTTGCCGGTTGTTGTCCGTGTGGCGCCAATATCCTGGGTAAAATCCTCCCCTCCAAAGGTGACGGCATCCACCCTGGCAGAGGCGCCGGCCACCTCGTAAGCATTTAAAATACCTTTGGCGGTCTCGATCATGGGCAGAATGGCAACAGGTCTGGACAGATTGGCCTGGTTGATAACATGATCCACAGCCAGCACATCGTTGCGGCTCTCACATTTGGGTACGACAACGGCATCCGGCCCTGCGGCAAGGATGGTCTGCAGGTCAGTCAAACCTCCGGCGCTTAGGGGATTGATCCTTACCATAACTTCGGATTCCTGAAAATCAATCGCCTCAATGGCCCGGGCAACCAGAATCCGGGCGGCATCTTTTTCTTCCGGAGCAACCGAATCCTCCAGATCCAGGATCACGGCGTCCGCTCCAAGGTGGGGGCCTTTTTGAATCATGCGCGGACGGTTCCCCGGCAGATAGATCCTTGAACGGCGAAGACGTTCCATATCTACTCCTCTCTTACAGCTCTTTCAATGGCCGTTTGAACCCGTGCCCGGATAACATAATCCAGGGCTCCCATATCCTGTACCGACGCATGAAGGCCGGTCAGGCCATAGCTTTCAATGGTTTCCAGGACTGAGGACCGGATCGAATCGCCAAACATGGACACGACTTTGCTTTTGATGTCAAGGCTCACACCTTTTTGTGCGTGATCCGGTCTGAGATGAACAGCGGCATCTCCCTTATCCACAAAGCCGGCCCGGGCCTCCCTTAATAGTATCATTTTAATTTTATTCCTCTTTATTTATCTAATTGTATTCCCGACGGTTTATAAAATTGCACGGCATTATCATGAAACACTTTCCGGACAACCCGGTCTTCAAGCGTTTGGATAACCAGTTTAAAGTCGTCATCCGAGTATGGCCTTTTGGCCCGGGTTGACGGAAGATCGGTTCCGAAAAACAAGGCGTTTGGATTGATTCCGGCAATTTCCTTTAATGCTGTCTGAACCGGAAAATCAACCCGGTAAAAACCGGTGGCTTTTACCCTGACCCCTTTTTCAACCAGTTTTAAAAGAATTGGAAATCCTTTACCGGACAGGCCCAGATGGGCAATAGAGACCATGGGAAGTGACATCAGCATCCCGGACAGGTCCTGAAGCTCTGCCGAATCTACATACAACTCGGCGTGCCAGCCGGCCAGCTCAAAAATTCTTAAGGCGAATTTTTCAAGGTTTTCAACCCCTTCGGATCCTCCCCGTTTTAAATTAAATCTGACCCCTCTGACACCGGCGGCATCGAGCCTGAGGATCTCTTCATCGGAAACCGACACGGGAAGCTGGGTGACACCGACATAGGCAGGCCCTAAGACCTTAAGCGCGGTCAATAAATAATTCTGATCCAATCCCTGGTAGGATGCCGAAACAATGACGCCGCCGGATAAATCATATTGACTCAGCCTCTGCCGGTAATCTTCACAGGTATGGCTTTCAGGCAGAAAACCGTGGTTGGCCACCAGGGGGAACCGCTTATCAATGATATGAAAATGACTGTCAAAAAGTTTATAGGATTGTATTGGATTCATGTTATCAAACCAAATGTTATTATTCTTTAGAAACTGATATTATCGAATGACGATATGATATTTGAAATTGTCTCCGATGCAGGCGCTTTGACGATACTCGACAGGCAAATCACCATAAGAATAAGCAATGCGTTCTACACAGATCACCGGTGTTATCTTATCCACTCCCAGCAGTTCATTGGTTTCCTGATCTGAAATATCGGGCTGCATAAATTCATCAGCCCAGACAACAGGTGTGGCAAATTGCTCGCTGTAGATGGGGTACAGCAGTTGATCCTCCAAAGCCACCTGATCTATTCCCTTGAACCGTGTATAAGAAAGATAAAGTTCTTCTACGGCAAAAGGGGTGTTCTGCAGGGTCCTTACCCGTTTCATATGATAGATCTTATCATCGGGCGCCAGGTTCAATACATCTGCTATTTTTTTACCGGCTTTCACGACCTTGAGCTTTAAAATCCGGCTTCCCGGAACTTCCGAAGGTTTTCCTCCGGTCATACCGAACCGGAAAAACCGAAGAAAACTTTTTGAAAAATCCGGTGTTGAGATAAAGGTTCCCTGTCCCTGGCGACGGAAAAGAACCCCTTCCTGGACCAATACGCCCAGGGCTTTTTTAACCGTTCCCACAGAAAGTCCGAATTCTTTGGCCATCTCGTTTTCAGAAGGAATTTTCATCCCCTGGTGCCAACTGTTTTCAACGACCCTATGTTTAATGATCTCCACAAGCTGAAGATACAAAGGCTTCTCTTTCTTAAAATCGATGACAATGTTATCCATATCTTTCCTATACTGTTTTAAAGCGTTAGTCTGTGACTTTTCCTTTTACAACCATCTTGTTCAACAATAAAGGTAAAAGAAGTATTCCCACGGTCGCACACAAGATGACCACGGCAATAGGCCTCATGAAACTGTCAATGCCGCCGATTTCCACGGCCCAGAAAAAATTCCTTTCAGCCAGGGGGCCCAGCAGCAGGGCCAGCAAAAATGCCGGAACCGAGTATCCATATCTATTGAGTAATGCGCCCAGCACGCCGAACAGGACCACCAAGTACATATCAAACACCATCTGGCGCCATGCAAAAGCACCCACCAGGCAGAACATAGCAATAATCGGAACCAGGTATTTATTGGGAACAGAGGTCACATTGGTGGCCAGGCGGGCCACAACGACTCCAATGGGTAAAAGAAAGATATTGGCCAGAACAAGGGAAAATAAAATAGCATAGGCTTCAACCGCATGTTCTCCAAAAAAACTGGGGCCGGGAGTCACACCATTGATCATTAAAGCAGCCATGATGACCAGGGTTGTGCCGGATCCGGGAATGCCCAGGGTGACCGTCGGGATAAGGGCACCGCCGGGAACACCGTTATTGCATGCGTCTGCCGCTACAAGGCCCTCATCGTGTCCGGTGCCGAACTTTTCAGGTGTTTTGCTCCATTGTTTTGCCTGCCCGTAACTCACCCAGGTGGCAATGGCAGCCCCGGTCCCGGGGATCAGTCCCACCAGGATACCGATCAATCCCGACCGGATCATATTTATTTTATGCCTGAACGAGGCTTTCACCCCATTGATAATCGGGCCGTAGCCGCTGATGCGCTTGGCGCCTTCTGCAACAAGGCTCTTTTCATTCACCAGTGTGAACAGTTCACTGAATCCGAACACCCCCAACAGGACCGGAATCAGCGGGAATCCTTCATACAGCTCAAAAAAGCCGAAGCTGGCCCGTGTGTATCCTTCCTGAAATTCTGTTCCCACACATGCAACCAGCAGCCCCAGGGCAGATGAAAAAAGGCCCTTTAATAAAGATTTCCCGGTCAGGGACCCCACAGCCGTCATTCCGAATAAAGCCATCATAAAGAGTTCGGCAGGACCAAAGTTAAGTGCGAAAACACCCACAATGGGTGTAATAAAAAGTGCAATTGTGGCCGACAGCACCCCGCCAACTGTTGATGCGCCCACAGAAAGCCCCAGGGCATAACCGGCCTGGCCGGTCCGGGTCATTTTAAACCCTTCAAGACATGTAGGGGCATTGGAGGGCGTACCCGGTATATTAAGTAATATGGCGGGAAACGACCCGGCCGCCTGGGACGCGCAAAAGCAGGCCATCATAAAAACCACAGCGTTCATCGGCCCCAGGTACACTGTGAACGGGAGCACCATGGCCAGAAAGTTGGTATCATTAAATCCCGGGATGGACCCCACCAGCAACCCGGCAAACATACCCAGGGGCAGCCACATCAGATGCTCCGGCTGAAGCAGTAACATTAAGCCGGACAATATTCCTTCAATACTTGCAATTTCCATGGTATCCCCACTTTAAATCTGAAACGGCCCGATGATGAGCCGTGGAAGAGACATTTTCATTAAAAGGATCATAGACACGTAAAGAAACAGTGTAATGGATAGTGCGGCCCCGCCGTTCCGAATCCAGGATCTGCCGCCCAGCAGCCTGAACAGAATCATCAGAAATAAAAAACTTGCGATGCCAAAACCGATGTAAGGCATGATCCATATATATATAACCGGTGCAAGAAAAATGAGAATGATCTTTGACATCCCGTTTTTTTGGAACGGTTCGACAGATACGGTTTCCCGGCTGGTGAAAACAAAGAAAAAGACAACGCCAAGCCACAAAATACCGCTTAAAGCCGCAATAATGTAAGGCCATTTAATGGCTGTCAGGGATGCGTCCCGGGTCTGGATAAAATACCAGATACCGAAAATAAGAGAGATACCCGGGATAATTGCTTCTCCCGGTCTGAACCGTTTTTTGCCTTTTCTCATTTCAGCCTCCTGTAAAAGGCCGGACCATACCGGTCCGGCGATCGTTGCCTAAACGAAACAATTACATTAAATGTTTGTATTTTTCCCATACCTCCTGGAATTTTTTAACATAGGCATCGCACTCTTTTGGAGACCAGTAATCAATAAAAGGGGCCATTCCCTGCTGTTTTGCAAGCTCCAGGGTTTTCGGCGATGCAACGGCTTCTTTAAAGGACTCCACCAGCCGTTTGTAATTTTCAGGGGATTTAGTCTGTGTGTCCCGCTTAACCATAAATGCAAAGGGTTCGATCAGGTTGGGAAACGCTTTTCCGGTCGCTTGGGAAAGCGTCGGGATATCCCATAGTCCTGAATAGACTTTCTTGTCCGTAAACGACGCAATTGCCTTTATAAAGTCTTTTTTTGACGAGGCAGAAAAATAGGGGCCGATACAGGCGTCAACCTGTTTACCGGCCAGGGCGTTTCTGGCTTTGGACCCGCCGTTAAAAGGAATAACCTTGGCATTGATCCCTGTGAGTTCAATCAGTATGTTAGCGGCAAGGGTAGAAACCGCTTTGGGATGGGATGTGGAAATTGTCAGCGGCTTTTTAGCGGTTTTACCGGCATCAATAAACGCCTGGACACTTGTATAAGGAGAATCTTTATGCACCAGAAGGACGTTGGGATCGGTAATCAGATTGCCGACAAATCCGATTTTGTCCCAGCCGGCCTTGGCCTTGCCGGTGTTGACATTCATGGCATGCATCGCAATGGTGGTCATAATGGTGGTATAACCGTCCGAAGGTTTTGACAGCATCTTTCCGAAGCCGATATTCCCGGAAGCGCCCGGGGAATAATCAAAGGTCACCGGCTTTCCAAGAATATCTTCCCAGCCCATGGACAAAACCCGGGAGGATCTGTCAAACCCGCCGCCGGCTTTGGCCGGAATAATGTGCGTGATCGGCTTCACCGGAAAATCACCGGCGATAGCCGCACCGGTGAACATAAAAAGCATGGATAAGATAAAACTGATTTTTTTCATGTGTACCTCCATTGGTATCTGGTTTACCTGTTTACTTCAGGGTGCTTCCTTTTTAATGCCGTAGTTTCAGAAGGATGGCACCACTCAATCATTCATATAGCTTATATATATAAGATATATGGTATACCTAATAAGTTTGTCAAGAAATTTATTTATTCATCATCAACCAAGCGCCTTGCCCGGCAGACAGCAGATGTCACAAAAGAAATCAGTTATAAGACCGGCAGGTGTAAGATCCCCGCCAAAGAATGTTGGATGCAATTCAATCCATAGTGGGTGTAATTACAGGGTGATCCTGCCCTGAAAAACCAAAGACATGGTCAATTCAAATGTTTCAGATTATACCATTATTGCTGAAAGAGTTTTTAAGGACTGATATATTTCCATACCAACTCATGGGCCGGCGTGACTTCGAAGATCCGGCCGCCGCTGCCCTCTGTGATCAAGGTGTTTCCGTTGGGAAGACGCTGTGCTGAACTGATAAAAGGGCTGTAAAACCGGTTGCTGTCGGTGGGGTGGGCAAACCCAGCTTCCTGTGGGGTCATCTGCCATATGATCTTCAAGGGGGGCGGGATCAAACTCGATCACCCCGGAGAAATCTCTCAGTGTATTTTTCGTTCCTGTGGGACTGCCCGGTTTGGGGGCACCGTAACCGGCCCAGCCACCATTGTCGTAAACCAGGATTTTTCCCTCTCCAGGCAAGCCTTTGGGTATCATATGGGCATGGTGCTGCCCAATGATCCAGCCCAGCTCTCTTTCCGCCGTATCATCATAATACGGCCCGACTTTCCATATCACTTTCCCGGTCTCCTTGCCGATGATATTGTCGGCTATGAAACACCATAACTCTTTTGCCACTCCGGATATCTTGCAGGATTGCCCGGAACCCATTCCGGCGGGATTCGGTATGCCCGGTAAATTCTTGCCTCATGTCTGCGGCCTTTTGGATTTGAAAATTCCCATACGATCTCTTTTGACCGGCTGACTTCAAAAAAGTGGCCGTATGCCCCTGCATTGATCAGGGTGTTACCGTTCGGCAACCGCTGGGCAGAACTGATAAAGCGGCTGTAAAAATGTTCTGTCCCCTGGGCAGCACCGTACTGCCAGACAATATTATAGGTCAGCGGATCAATCTCTATGATCCGTGAATAACCGCGATGGTTTGGAAATTCAGAGGGTGCGTTACCGCAGTGCTCAGGCAGCCCCCCGTTGTCAAATATGAGGATATTGCCGGCACCGGGCAGGCCGTGCGGAATCATGTGGGCGTGGTGCTGACCGATTAGCTGGCCCATCCGGTGTTCTGGAAACTTTTCACCAAAGTGGGGCCCGGCCTTCCACACGATCCTGCCGGTCGGTTTGTCGATAATGGCAATAAAATTGGCATTCCGGGCGCTGAAAATGATGTTCTCAGGATGAAAGCGGGGATCATTCAGGTCGTCATAAAAACGATTTTTCCCCAGGTATGAAGCGGCATTCAGATGCACCCAGTCTGTCCGGTTTTTGTCTGCATCAAAATTGACAGCTTCAAAAAACTGGTTTTTCTGGGCGTCCTTAAATCCATATTCTTCAAAATGGTTTGCGCAGCGCCACTCGTAACCGGTGAGATGCCCTTTTGCGTCCACCTCATACAGCACATCATCCACCAGGCGTTTGTTACTGATTTCCGGAATATCCCGGTTCAGATGGGCAAGGACAAGGGTGTTGCCGTTGTCTGCAAAGTCCTGGCCAGGGGCCCAGTACCCGACAGGGTTTCCCTGGCGCTGGAAATCATGATGCTGCCTGGACATCATCGTTCCGGAACCGTCATCGTCATAGGCTGAAAAGGACCAGATCTCATTGCCCTGCCAATCCAGCTCAACCAATTCGATATTGTCGTGCCAGGGGGCAAATTTTTTAGAATCTTCCGGGGCAGGATCTGCGATCAAAGGATCTTTACCTATCCTGTCCTTTTTAGCCCCGATCAGGTTCCCGTTTGAAAGCATCTTCACGGGCATACCGCCGATTGGCCAGGTGTGGACCCTGTTGCCGTCCATGTCCACAAGATAGGTGTTTTTGTCTTGCCCCATGCCTGCGTAAAGGGTGTAGCCTGTGCATGCGTTGTCCGTTGTCATATTTTTATTCTTTTTTTTTACCTGTAAACCCGATGATCACGGCTACGGAAAGCACCATGAAGACCGTGGATGTCATACTGCTGAATAAGAACCATTTATCCCCGCCTGTGGCGGAAAATGCCTGGCGGGCCGTCTCTTCCAGTCTGCCGGCCAGAATAAAGGCAATGACAAAGGGCAGGGGTGAAATCCCGAGACGCCGGAAAAAATAGCCTAAAATGCCGGCTCCTATGGTAAACAGAATCGCTTCCATGGATGTCTGCTCCACATAGATGGCGGTCAGGGTCACCAGCAGCACGATGGGCATCAGGATATGCTTTGGAACGCGTGCCATGACACCCATGCTGCGCATAAAAAAACCGCCGATGGTCCAGTTCAGCAGGTTGGCCAGTACCATGATGGTAAACAGCCCAAATGCGATCACCAGTTCCGGGTTAACACTTTCGGTTGTAAATCTGAATACAGAAGGCCCTGGATTGAATCCGCCTATACTCTCTGCCGCCAGAATCAGGAAAACAGCTGCCGCATTGCCCGGTATGCCAAGGGAGAGCACCGGAATCAGATTTGAGCCGGAAACCGCTGAATTTGCTGCTTCTGTTGATGCAACACCCTGGGCCACCCCCTTGCCGAATTCCGGTTCATCTGCTGATTTCTTCCTTTTATGCATTTTTTTACCCGCCGCATACCCCAATGTGGCGGCAAGGGTAGAGCCGATGCCGGGCAGGGTGCCGATGATGGTGCCCACCAGGGCGGAATTACCGATATAGGGTGCCAGTTTCCGAATCTCCGCCCATGTAAGACGGCTACTCATCTTTGATTTTTTCACCTGCATGCTTTTACTGCCGCCTGCCCGCCACAGGTCTTCCATGCTTTTAAACACCTCTCCCAAAATCAGGACGCCGAGGATGACGGTGGACATGGAAAAACCGGAAGCTATGGATGACAACCCCAGGGTTAAACGGGGATGGAAATCCTCTCCTGTTCCGATGTAGGCCACCAGCATCCCCAGGGCCATGCTCATCAGGCTTTTTGAAACCGATTTTCCGACCACAGCGGAAATAAAGGAGAGGGAGAGAATGATGAGCGCGGTTTTTTCGGGCAAATCCAGGTAGGCCTCCACCAGAATGGCCAGAAAGGGGGCACAGGTAAACAGCACCATGTCAGAGACGGTGTCACCGCTTACCGAGGCAAAGTGGGCCACCCGCAACGCTTTTTTGGATTCCCCGTTCCGGGTCATGGGATAGCCGTCTAGAGTGGTCAGATATGCATCCGGAGTACCTGGCGTATTAAAGAGAATGGCAGGGACCGCGCCCCCTATTGTGGCACCCTTCATCACACCGAGGAGGAATCCCATCACCGGCAGAAGTGCACTTTCATTGTACCCGAATGCCGAGATCAGGATTGGCAGCGAGATGGCCATGGCCATGGGACCGGCAAGCCCGGGTGTGGATCCGACAACAATACCCAGCAGCAGGCCTGAAAGCACCATCACGGGCGTTATGGGGATCCCGATACCAAAAATTTCAAACAGGACCGGCCCCTGGAAGACGGCCAGTACGCCGGACCAGACATATCCCGGTACATCCATCAGATATCTCCGTTCGGCGGCAGCAGCAGGTTTTCAAAGGGCAGGTCGTAAATCAGCATGATCGCCGCCACAGCCAGGATACTGAGAATGAAGATTCTCCACCGCATCTGCTTTTCCATCAGGCTGATGAGGCTGAAAATCATAAATCCGCCGCCCAGAAAAAACCCGGTGTATTTCCAGGGTATGGTGGCCCGAAGGCTGCGGTAGTCTGCGGCAAAGAACTGGGCGGAAAACGGGCCGGCCCAGCGCATGATTGCCAGGGATATGGCCAGCAGGATCAGCGTCAGAGCCAAAAATTTCATGCCTGTCCAGTTAAGGTTAAAATTGATGCGGCCCTGGAATCTGAACGATTGAAACATCGTCAGCAAGCCGCCGAGGATTAAAAAACCGGCTGCCAGAGTGGGAGCCATGGCATCGCCGATCTTGATCTGCCCCCTCACCTTTTCCACAAGACCGGTGTCAACGTCCAGAGGAATCCACACAAAAAGAATCACACAGCCGGCAATGATACCGCCAAGACCCAGGTAAAAATCTGAATTAAAGCGACGTGCTGGCAAACGCATCCTCCCTTGTTAATCCATTACCGCCTTCAGCAGCTGTTCTGCGCTTTTGTACTGCTGCTCCAGAAAATGATCCAGGTCATCTCCCGTGATCACAGATGCACCGCCGAATGCCTTTTGAATAAAACCACCCGGTTTGCTGGACGGGTCATTGACAATCTCTGCAATGATCTTGCTCAGTTCCTGCCGGGCCTGGGCAGGCAGGCCCGCAGGTGCGGCAAACATGAAATATCCGTCCGCATCGAACTGCACACCCAGATCTTTCATAACCGGTGCTTCAGGGGTCTGTTTCAACGGCCTTGACAGCCCGGACGCCAGGTTGACCATATCTCCTGATGCAACAGACCTAGCCTGGATACCGGCAACAAATCCAACATCGATATCACCGGCATTCAGACTGTTCATGACACCCTTTCCACCTTTGGTCATCACTATATTGAACTCAACGCCATTGTTCCTTGCCAGCAGATATGCCAGATCTGCCAGTTTCTGAGACATGGCACCGAAACGGATCTGTCGGCCGCTCTTTGCCGCTGCGATCACGTCATGAAAGGTTTTCCAGCCCTGGCTGTATTTTGCAACGATCCCCATCTCAAATGCAGCTGTGGTTACCAATGGTGTAAAATCATCCAGTTCAAGGCCTGTTTTTTTGGAAACCACAAGATTATATCCAAATGTTTCGGAAACAAACATACCGATCACCGTACCGTCATTGGGTGATTTTTTGATTGCATTGGCCAGGTTTATGCCCCCTTTGCCCATCACCTGTGAGGGGATGATTTTCCAGCCGTGTCTGGCCTGCAGTTCCTCGGCAATCAGACGTGCCTGGGTATCTGCCCCGCCGCCTGCTTTAAAACCAATCATGAGTTTTATCGGCCCCCCGGGATTCCATCCTGCATATGCACTATTGCCAGACAACATGCCTGCGATCAACATGATCAGTATTGCTATGGTTTTAAATAAATCGCTTCTAAACATACCCGGGTCTCCTTTGTCTCTAAGTTGTTAAGATATCAGACCGATTTTTACACTTATATAAAAATCACGCTTTATTGTCCTTTCAGGTAGAGCCTGTCATCTCTGTTTCGGGTTTGAATCGGCAAATCCTACTCCTTATCAAGCCGTGGCTTGTGCTTCTAAGCGCTCCAGGTTGGAGACGGCTCTTCGTACCGCCTGATTCCACGTGCCCCGGGCCTGCATATTAAATTCCTTTTCAGCCCGTTCCTTGAACAGCATGCCATACTGCTCCCAGGCCTCCTGGTTATCCGGATCTGATTCTATCAGCCACTCGGACAGCTGACAGGCCAGCTCAACCTGGCCCTTTTCCATTAGATGATGCACGCGCTCCAGTATCGGCGCAGATCCGCCGGCAAGCGCCACCATCTCTTTTGCTATGTCGGCATAATCCGGGGGAAAGAGTTCTGCAGGCCGGCCTGAATAGTAACCTGCATACCGCTTGAAAATACCTTTGGCGATAAAAGTGGGATGGCCATAGAGGGGCGGCAGCCATTTGGAATTGAGTAAATCCTCCGGCATTTCAAGGGTATTGACGGTCTCTTCCAGAATCATGCCCTTATTGAGGCATGCAACCACATGATCCTGAATCGTGCGTAAATAGCGGGCCGATGTCAGCAGGCAGGTTTTAATCTCCTCTTTTCCATAAATAACAGGCCCATGACCCGGACAGAGCACATCTGCTCCCTGGACAGCCATCTCTTCCAGGGCCTGTGCGTTCTCCAGGGCAAACCGCTGCATTTTGTAAGGGTTGCCTACGTTGGGTGCGGTCCATTGAAACAGATCACCGCAGCAAAGCACCTTGCGTTCCGGATTGTAAACCCAGATGGAATCTTCTGTATGGCCGTTCCCATAGACGATCAAAAAACTCTGATCCTTAACGGTGACTTCAAGCCGGTCCATGAACTCTACATTGGCATAAACAAATTCCTCTTTCAGCTTCATGTCAAACTGAAATTGTTTTTTGTCGGTGCCGCTGCGATGGCCTTCCATCATTTTATTTTTATCGATCCGGTCACGAAGATTTTTATGGGCAATCACCTTGGGGTGCCCAAATCCACGGTCCAGGTTGTCCCGGACATAGTGCCAGGTCCCCAGGCAATGGTCGATATGACCGTGTGTGATCGCTATTGAATCAATGGGCAGTTTTGTTATCTTTCGCATCTGTTCAATCACTTCAGGCGCTTTAAAACCGATATTGGCATCCACCTGCATCAGCCGGTCTTCACAGATAAATGTGATGGAATGGGCCAGGCTGTAAAAATGCCATACCCCCGGGGCCACCTCCTCATGAGGACCGATGTAGAAATAGGCAGCCTCCTCTTTGGTCAGCCCCTGGTGCTGGCCGTATTGCAGCACAATTGAGTTGAGATGGTCGTTAAGTCTGTCTTTTATCGTCATATTATTTATCTCCCGCTAGCTGGATCTATTATTCGTTTTATCATACATCATCCCCGGGTGAGGATATCCCGGCCAGGCGATAGGCACCTTGGGGATGTGATGTGTCACCGGCCATACCGCGCCGGGCAATCTCGGTAAAATAGATTTCATCCCATTCCACATTGGCCAGGTTGACCTGTGTCCCGAACTGCTTGATCAGCCAGGTGCACACCCGGTGTTTATAATCCCGGGTGACGTCCGGCAGTACCTGTACCGGAAGTTCAAACATGAGTTTTGACAAAGAGACCCGTTTGATCAAAGCCTCGATTACATCCTGCCGTATCTCCCCGTGGAACAGCTCATGGGCTTCCAGCAGTACCAGCTGAGCTCCTGCCTCAATACAATTTTCAACATCAGCGATCAGTTCATCCTGTGACAGGGTGCCCTCTTTGCGGCCGACTTCACCCATGACCTTTAAATTGAACCGGTCTGTCGCCGTCCGAATCGCCTGCTTTTTCTCCAAAGGACTTAATGCCAGCAAATTGTCTGACACTTCAATAGCCGAGAAACCAATCCGTTCGGCCTCTTCCAGGAACTTTTCATAGTTGCCCTGTGCTATTGCCAGCTCGGTAAACAGGCCGCCGGGGAAGGATGGGATATGATTCGATGCATAGGCACCTATTTTTTTCTCAAGCAGGTTTGCGGGCATGATGCGGGGAATGCCGGCGGCAATTTTTGCTTCGTCGATATAGATCCCCTGACTTTCAATGCAGTCCTTTTGGAGCCCCAATGGCAGACCCCAGTCAATCATCATGGTCAGTCCCTGTGCGCGCGGTTTCTCCTGGCGGTTCGGAATGGGGATCCGATCAAATGCGAAACGGTTTTCAGATATGGGTTCCATCATAAAGCTCCTTTGTTTCTGTTTCTGAAAAAGTCGAATAGGTTCATTATTACACCCCTGGTTGAAACCGTTTTTCACAAAAGAATTCAATCAGCAGCGAATCTGCCAAAGCATTGCCTTTGTGCGGCACATCTTCAGGTATAAACCAAAACGTGGGACCGACTCTTTCCTGAATATCATTGCCCATGGTGAATTCAAGACGACCGGACAACAGAACTGCAAATGAATCTTTGTGTGTATGCAGCGGTATCTGCTGTCCTTTTGGGATGGTGTGGAAAACCGCCTGACCCTGCGGGGCATCCAGAAGGTTGCTGTTTCCTTCAACACCCGGGGGCAGGGTAATCTTGGGAAATTGATAAATAAAATCCGGAAATTGAGCCTTCATTTTTTGCACTTGGGTTTCTCCTTCAGCTATATTTCATTTAAAATACCGGTCTTTTTTAATTCACCCTAAGATTGCATAAATAAAGATGAGGTTCTTAATGAATAAAGGTTATAATTAAGTTATCAAGACAAAAAGCAACTCCATTCAGAAGGGCGCCTCAAGTGAAGCCAGTAAAGCACATATTTATACTAAATTCCATAAAATTTTCTAGATAAACTTTGAGGAGAGAAAGCTAAAATCATTCGCCTGCATCCTTAATTTTTCCGATGCTGTTCAAGCGGTTGGGTTAAAAAACAAATTGAAACGAAGTTTCTCCCACACTGACCTAAATGATGGCACACAATTTTTCTCAAAAGATGCAAATGCCTTCGTCCCCGGCCTCCGGAAGGGCAAAGCCTAAGCGCCCATCGGCATGGCGATTTCAGATGCAGGATACGATCAGTCACCGGCTCCTTCAAAGAGCCGGTCGTTTTACCAGGCCGGGCAGTAAGCCCACCCTGATAATGAACTCGAACCCGGCTGTGAAAAAGGATTTACTACATTTCCTTGAAACCATGCAAAAGTCGGCCTGATAAACAAAAACGTCTCCAACAATTTTTCAAAACGTTGGGCACTCCCTCTATTATTGTATTAACTGATACGCTTTATTAATGGATTCACAGTCTGTTCCGCTTAAGTCTCTGCCGGCGAGTTCAGGCGAATCTTCAGCATACGTCCGGGTTTTGAAAATCTGAATATTCGGCTTGCCTTTGAAATCATGGACAAAGGGGCTGACCCATTCCCAGCAAATCTGTTTGTCAGGAGTGACCTCGATGAGCCTTCCGCATTCACCTTCGCACACCATATAGTTACCGTTGGGGAGCTTTTCAGCCCCGCCGATATGAAGACAACGGAATGAAAACACAGGATCTCCGGACCATTGCCACACAATCTTTTTTGTTTTTCTGTCCACTTCTATGACCCGTGACCTGCCCTGTATGGGATGGTGGGCACCATTGTCAAAAATAAGAATATTCCCTTCCGGCGTCTCATTGGGATCATGCTGGTGGCTGATGACAGGAGCACCGAATTCCCAAACAATTTCGTCGGATTCCCAGTTGATAATAATAGTTTTGCTGATTTCTCTAAAACTGATAATCACCTCTCCGCTTCGGGTCAGATCAAGCGAATTGGCATGGGTCCATTCGGCTCCGGGACAAAGTGAACAGGTGGGGTTTTCTTCGGGTGACAGGTGGTCAAAAGTATTCCACTGCTTGACGATTTCCCCGTCAGGATTGACTTCAATAATGGCATCTCCATACTCGCCATCCATTTTCGGACGCCCGCCAACGCCCATTCCTTCCAGTGCAAAATCTAAAAACGTCGGGTCGGCCTTTAGCAGTGCATCCCATTTTTCTTTTGGCATTCCGCCGTTAATCCGCTGATGAAAACCTTTCGGCAGCGGCGTCCAAATGATAATCAGGGTATTTCCGTTTGGCAGGCGCTGCATGCCATGATGAAGATCTCCGTCTTCCCAGCGCCATAGAAGATTGCTGTCCCAATCCAGTTCAAGCAGAATATCGGCACCAGGGGTGAATTCCCATCTGCCTTGTACCTGTTCCATGAGCCGGCCACGGGTGAGCAGGGTCCCTGATTTTGTTAAAAATGCATAACCGGGCTTGTACCAAGGCAGGTGCCAGTTATGCTTGATTTGACCGTCCGGACCCAAAAGGTAAATATGGTCACCACCATTTGGAACAATAACGGTATACCCGCCATAACTGTTGTTTTCAGAGCAAATTAATCCCTGCGGTCTTTTTGGCGACCATCCCATACGTTCCTCCTGTTTCATGTATAATTACATCTTCAATAGACTTTAATGTTGAACATTATCCTATATAATAGAATTATATTCCAAATAATATAATCATACCTTATTTGTCAAATATTATCTCATACATTTTTAATAATAGAGTCATGCCTGACACAAAAACGATTGCAGGACACAGATGAAATTTATCTCCGGGTTTCAGGCTAATGAACGCCATTTTTTTTGAACTATCTTTATGTAAACCCAAGAAACGGGGTATAGAAGCATATTAAGACATATAGATCCGATAACAAGAATAGTTCTGAACAATCTCTTGACAAACAAAAAGACTCATCCTAGATTATAGAATGTTTTTTTAACTACAATACATATATGGTGCGACATGAGAATCCAGTCTATTGAAAGGGCTATTGGCATCCTGAATTTGTTCAAGGCAAACCGGTCTTCGCTCTCCCTGGCGGAAATAGCCTCTGGCATGGGCATTGCCAAAACAACCGTCCATACCATTTTAAAAACCTTAGAGTACAATGGATTTTTACGTCAGGATATCTACACCAAAAAGTACAGTTTAGGGTTTGCGCTTTTTGAGCTGGGAGCGCTTCAGGCAACCAACATGCGAATCAATCGCAACTCATCCAAGCCATTACATGTTCTGGCAAATGAAGCCAACTCCTGTTGTAGATTGGCAATATGGGACGCCGATACGATTTTTATTACACTAACGGTTTTCCCCCAGGGAGCAGATAACCAGTCCCGCCAGCTTGGCCCGCGAATTCCGGCATATTGTACAGGACTTGGGAAAGCGATACTGGCTCATCTGCCGGATGAGAGAATTGCATTTTACCTTGATAAGACAGAGCTTTCACCCTATACAAAATACACCATCACCGATAAAAATGATTTAATGAAAGATTTGAAAGATACTAAGTTAAGGGGATATTCCATCAGCAACCGGGAAACACTGCTTCATCAAATCGGCGTTGCCGCGCCCATATTCGATGAAGCGGGAAATGTCATTGCTGCTGCCAGCATTGAACTCAATCCTGAGGAAACCGACGAAGAGAGAATTGAAAAAAGTGCGACCCGGTTGCTTAGGGCCACCCACGAAATCTCCACTGAAATGGGGTATCAGCCGTTGTCAATCCCTCCTGATATTGGATAGGATCCGTTGAGAATGTTTAAAGGAGTGTACTGTTTCACGACCTGTGCCGAACAGCTAAAGTAAAATCGATTCGTGAAATTTTCGGGCTAAATTTTGATATTTTAAGGAAACCACTATGGAGACTGAAAAAAAAACAAGGGTTGTTCCCAAAGAAAATGCTGTGTTCTGGATGGATAATCGCGGTGTCTGGCACAACAAACACGGCCGGTTTGAACATCCGAAAATCATCAGCCATTTCAACCGCTCCATCGGTAAAGACAGCCAGGGTTATTTTGTCAGCCAGCAGATCGAAGATATGGAGGAAAAAATATATTTTCCTTATGAAGACACGGCTGTATTTGCCGTGAATGTCTGTACGGGAAGCACCCTGGATCTGATCCTCAATACCGGACAGAGATTGGTCATGGACCCCCATGACCTGTTTATACATAAGGACACCCTCTTTCTTCAGACACCTGAGCATCTGATTCAATTCAGTCCCCAGGCCATGTCCCAATTATCAAAAATCATGGACGAAGCTGATGCAGGACTTGCATTGGTCCATGGTGAAACAAGGGTTTTGATCTCTGAAAAAACACCCCTTTAAACCGCTGTGTATTGACCATTTCCAACCCTGGCAGAAATTGGGGCCTTGTGTTCCCCAATGGAAAAAGAATAGATGTTTTGCCTCCTGAGAAGACCGGGAGAGTCGTTATCACGATATTTAACCGGAAAACTTACTTTGATTGGGCCTGCTGTCCTGAATCCCCTGACAACCATACGGTCCCGCCTGCTGCCTTGCATCCGGCACCGTATGGTGGTCAGGGAGGCGGTGCAACCCATGGCCCACATGCGAAACAAAAATTTGATGGTGGATTTGGGAATCTCCCCCTTCTTGATTAATTAACCCAAATGATTTATTATATATTTAGTTGAAATCGTTACCATTCAAATGCCCCGTTTGCTTGCAGGAACCAGTCGATTTTGTCCCCCTTGATCATTTGAACAGTCATATGTTTATTTTTTTGGAGGTAAGTGATGAGCGATTTTTTAAAAAACCTAAGAAGCTCTCATAAAAACGACCCATCAGATCCAAAGCGGAATCTGGACGGGCATTTCTATCCTAAAAATGATCGCAGAAAAGTCCATGACAGGCGAAACATCCCCTCTTCAGACACACTTGACTACCTGGTTGAGGAACTGATTCAACTCTTGCCCAAAATCGCAGACAATTCTTCCGTGCTCTCCTCTTTGCTGGAAATTCTTGAAACAAAAAGCGAACTGCTCATTGATGCTAAAATCAGAGAGCTTGAAGCCATCTCCACTTTTTTTGAGAATCTGAATACCCTGGTTCAATCCGATCCGTCTGTCTCTTCGGGTAAAGCAGTCAAAGTGTCCACCAGTTATGCATCCGGCACCCATTATACAAAAGATGAAATTTTGAATACGATGAAAACGTTGAGAAAAAAAGGGGCGACATTTGCACAGATCGCAGATTATCTGACCCGAAAAGGAATTCCAACGTTTTCGGGCAAAGGAGAGTGGCATGCCCAAACCGTTCACCGGTTATGCAAATGATTTTGATCTTTCACAAACAAACCGGCCTGTCTCTGTTTTTTTATGCCCCCGGCGATCACTTTTAATCTAAACTGTCCCCCTCTTTTGTGGTATAAATACTCGAAGAATTATTATTTTTAGTTTTATACGCGTAAATCAGCGGATTCATATTTAACCGGGGGTCAAAAAATGCCAAAAACAGTTTACTGGGCTGATAAATATGTTGAAAAGCTTACCACTGCCAAGAAGGCGATTGATTATATCAAACCGGGACAGCGTGTTTTCATCGGCTCCTCATGCGGTGAACCCCGGCACATGGTCAATGAATTGTCAGAAGCCAGCATCCGGCTGACAGATATGGAAATCGTCAGAATGCTGAGCATAGAAGACGGGCCGTTTACCCAGGTAAATGATAAAAACAAGTTCAGGCAATTTAATATCCGATCCTTTTACCTCGGGTCGTCCGCATTAAAACAGATTCATAAAAACAAGCGGTTCACCACCCCGATCAACCTGTCACAAATCCCCCAATTGTTTAAATCACGGTTAATGCCGATTAATGCGGCATTGATCCAGGCATCTCCGCCGGATGATTTCGGGTGGATGAGCCTGGGGGTTTCCGTTGATATTGTCCTTGCCGCATGTGAATCCGCGGATCTGGTTATCTGCCAGGTCAATCCCAACATGCCCAGGGTTCTGGGGCAAAGCTTCATCCATGTCAACGATGTGGACCATATTGTTGAACATGAAGAGGAATTGCTGACCATTCAGCCCCTGCCGGAACTGGAGGCGGCAAATACCATTGCCAAACATATTTCACGGCTCATAGATGACGGTTCCACACTCCAGATCAGCCTGGGGGTGACCAACGAAGCCATCATTCAATGCCTTTCGGACAAAAATGATATCGGTATTCATTCCCAGTTCCTGTCCGACGGGATGATGCGCTTATTTGCATTGGGGGTGGTGACCAACAAGAAAAAAGGGTTCAACAACGGTAAAATTGTGGCCGGTTCCGCCGTCGGCTCCAAGCTGTTATACGATTTTATCGATGACAACCCGTGCATTGAATTCCACCCTTCCGATTATGTCAACAATCCGTCCATTATTGCCCGGAACAATGGAATGATTTCCGTGAATACGATCATGGCCATCGACCTGACCGGCCAGGTTGCAGCCGATGCCCTGCCCTTTAATAATTACACCGGTATAAACGGCCTGCTCGATTTTACACGGGGAGCGGCCATGTCAAACAGGGGAAAATCGATTCTCATGCTGGCATCCACGCGAGAGAAAGGGAGAAAAAGCAGGATCGTTCCGACGTTATCAGATATGCCCGTGGTCGTGCCCCGGGGGGATGTCCACTATGTGGCCACGGAGTTCGGCGTGGTCAACCTGTTCGGGAAAACACTTCAGGAGCGGGCCACGGCTCTGATCAGCATTGCCCACCCGGATTTTAGAAACGAATTATTTGCCATGGCAAAGGAATTGGATCTGATTGATTCCAACCGGCGCTTCAAAGAGGCCATCAAAGGCGTCTACCCGTTAAAATATGAGAAAAAGCTGAAAGTCAAGCATATTGATATCATGTTCAGACCGGCAAAGCCCAGCGATGACAGGGCGATCCAGGAACATTACTACACCATGGAACGGGGGGATGTGGTTTCAAGATTTTTCCATGAAAAAAAGAGTTTTGCCCGGGACCAGATTGATACAACAGTTGAAATCGACTATATTAACGATTTAACAATCATTGCCACCATCGGTGAATTGGGTTTTGAAAAAATCATTGCTGTGGGCGAATATTTCAAAAACCCGGTTTCCAACATGGCGGAGATTGCTTTTTCCGTATCCCAGGGTTACCAGGGGATGGGGATTGCAGCGATTCTTCTTGATATGCTTACCCTGGCAGCCAGAGACAATGATATCGACGGCCTGGTGGCCTATACCTCACCGAAAAACAAGGCCATGAGAAACCTGTTTCATAAACTGCCATATAAAATAATATCGAAAAAAGATCCGGAAGACTCTGAGATCATTGTCCTGAAAGCCCTGTTTGCAGATCCGATTCAAGACGGTGAATCCCCTGCTGATTGAAATTCAAAGCCCCTGCCCGCAGATATTGCCGGACAGGGTCTTTTTTATTGTCCTAGCGTTGTTTCAGCAAGGCCACAGACTCGATATGGTAGGTGTGGGGAAACATATCCACGGGCTGAACCTGCTGGACCTCATACCGGGATGTCAGCATTTCCAGATCCCGGGCCAGCGTGGCCGGGTTGCACGACACATAGACAATCTTCGGCACCCGCAGGTTCAGCACCTGGCGGACCACATCTTTGTGCATCCCCACCCGCGGGGGATCAATGATCATGACGTCAGGCGTCTTCTCTAATCCCGGAAGAACGTCCTTGATATCTCCCCGCATAAAGGAACAATTTTCAATACCGTTCAATGCGGCATTCTTTTTTGCATCACGGACCGCACTCTCCACGATTTCAATGCCGTACAATTGTTTTGCCTGCCCGGACAGCCAGATGGGAATCGTTCCCGTGCCGGAATAGAGATCCAGAACAATTTCACCTCCGGTCAATCCGGCATACTCGGCAACCGTTGCGTATAGCCTTTCGCAGGCCCTTGTATTGGTCTGAAAAAATGAGTTGGCTGAAATCTTGAAGACAAACCGGCCCAGTTTTTCCTTGATATGATCCTCACCCCGGATGCAGATCTCTTCCTGACCCGCAGACACACCGGATTTGGCATCTGTGATATTGTTCATGACAGATTCGATTTGGGGGTATTTTTCCACGAGCCGTTCCGCCAGTTTTCCTATAATTTCAATGTTTTTTGTTTTGGTTACGATATTGACCATCCAGCGGTCAAACCCCACGGAATGCCTGAGCATTAAAAACCGCCAGAACCCGTCATGGGTTCTCAAATGATAGGCCGGCAATCCCGAGGTTTTAATAAACTGCCTGACATCATGGAGGATCTCGTTTCCAAGGGGCGGCATAATCTCACATTGGCGGATATCAATGACCTTGTCAAAGGTTCCCGGCACATGAAGACCGATTCCGAAATCTTTTTTAATGTCCGGGTCTTCAAGTTCAGACGGCATCAGCCACCGCAGGGGGGAACATGAGAATTCCATCTTGTTCCGATAGCCAAAGATCGGATCAGACCCGATGACATCATTGACCTGAATACCTTTTAGCTTTCCAATATGGGCCAATGACTCCGATACATGGTTCTTTTTGTATTCAAGCTGCCGGTCATAGTCCAGCTGCTGCCATTTGCAGCCGCCGCAATAATTGCAATAGGCACATTTTCCCCGGCTTCGCATGGGACTCTCTTTTATGATCCGGATGAGTTTACCTTCTGCCCATGATTTTTTCTTTTTGATGATTTTGGCAAAAACAATGTCGCCGGGAAGACACCGGTCAATAAAAACCGGAAACCCGTCCGGTTTGGCAAGGCCTTTTCCGCCATATGCCAGATCGATAATTTCAAGTTCATATGCCTTACGTTTCTTAAGTGCCATAAAAAGGGGTTCTTTCCTGATATAGGGTTTATTTTCATTTTGAAAACTTGATATTATATAGGTTTAATGGCATAAAGACAAGCTATGGAAATTGTCAGCATGGATATTGAATTCACCTCACAGGGAATCGGGCTCCAAGGGGTTCTCCATCTTCCGAAAACCCAGTCCCCTCCACTGGTGGTTGGATCTCACGGACTTGAGGGGTCAAAGGAGTCGGCAAAACAGCTCCTCCTGGCAACGGTTCTGAGCAAACACGGAATAGCCTATTTTCGCTTCGACCACCGGGGGTGCGGAAACAGCCAGGGAGATTTTATCAAAGATACCTCACTTGAGAAACGGACCCAGGACCTTATCGATGCCGTTGCCCATGTTCTCGGCCTTGGGTTGACTTCTAGACGAATCGGCCTGTTCGGGTCAAGCATGGGAGGAGCCGCCTGCATCAATGCCTGGAACCGGATAGAAAAAACGGATTGCAGCCTGTCGGTCCTGGTTATCTGCTCGGCCCCTTTAAAGAGCCTGAGCATCGAAAAGATCCCCACGGCGGCAAATGACAACCGGCCTGCCCTGCCCTTGAGTTTTTTTGCAGAAAACCTGCTCTTTGATCTGACAGATCAGGCCAAGGATCTCTCAAACATTTTAATCTTTCACGGGGATGCCGATGACATCGTACCGGTCTCCAACGGAAAAGAGATCCATTGCCTGGCCCGCAACCCCAAACAATTAGTGGTTCATAAAAACGGCGATCACCAGATGACCGCCAAAACCGACCAGCAGGATTTTGAAAAAAGAACGGTTCAGTGGTTTTTAGACGGTTTCTCCATCTGATATCGCCCCTGGTTAAAAGTTTGATGACAAGTGTTTTCTGAGCATTTCAAGGGCGGTATGGGCAAACATCCGTTTATTTTTATCCCGGTCTCCAAATTTAAAGACAAAGGTTCTGGCCGTTGCCGTCGTCTTTCCTGCCAGCCCGATACAGACCATGCCCACGGGTTTTTCATCCGTTCCTCCGGCAGGTCCGGCAATGCCGGTGGTTGAGACGGCATAGTCGGCACCGGCAAGTTTTCTTGCCCCTTGGGCCATTTCCAGGGCGGTCTGTTCGTGGACCGCACCATGTTCAATTAATGTGGATGGTTTGACACCCAGCACCGCTGTTTTGGCTTCATTTGAGTATGTAACCCCTGAAAAGAGAAAAAAGTCGGAACTGCCCGGCAGATCCGTCACCATATTGGATATCAGGCCGCCGGTACAGGATTCGGCGACGGCCACGGTCTTTTTTTGGCGGGTTAAAAGCCGGGCCACTTCCTGGACAATGCTTTTACCGGTAAATGAAACAACTCTATCCCCCAGTTGGTCGATGACCCATGTTTTGGCTTCGCTCATCGCCGTGAGGGCGGTCTGATGATCATCCGGCTGATCCTTGAACCGGATCTTCACTTCAATGGTGGGAAAAGAGACCCGGATGCCTAAAATCATATGGGGAAAAAGGGACTCAAATCCATTGAGTTTCTGTCCAAGAGCTGACTCTTTCAACATAAAAACCGTTACCCGTTCAACCATGACCCGGTGCTCCAAGTTAAATCTGTCGATCAATTCCGGTTTCACCTGATGGGTGAACATCGGTTTCATCTCCCGGGGCGGTCCGGGCAGAAAAAAAACAAGGCAGTCTCCAATGGAAAAGTAAAAGCCCGGGGCGGTTCCGTTTGCATTGACCATGATCTGTGATCCGTCAGGCAAAAGGGCCTGCTTCTCATTCTCCCGGGTCCAGGACAGTTCTTTTTCCTTGAAAAAGGCTTTTATGGAGACCAGGGCCGGATCATTCATGACCAGCGAAAGATCACCGGCCATGGCCCCGGCCTGGGCGGTGACATCATCCTGTGTCGGGCCAAGGCCGCCGGTCACGATGCAGACATCGGCATGGTCTGCCGCCGCTTTAACGGCACGGCTGATATCACTTAACGAATCCCCGACACTGGTGGTCTGATGGACCGATATGCCTGTTTCCCTCAATGACCGGCACAAAAAATTGGAATTGGAATCAAGAATATCCCCCAAAAGGATCTCGTCTCCCGTGGAAATAATATGGGCAATCATGGTCACTCCTCCTAAATAACAACCTGTTAATCTGATCCGCAGCATAACACATAACTGTGCCGTGTGCGTTTAAACCGGAAAAAAAGCTGCATGGTTGGATGAAAAAAAGGCCGGGTTTTTACGGATACCGGAACCGGATACGGCCCGTTTAAAAGTCCTGTCCAAAAATTGTTTGACGTGCCGCCGGTCCCAACCGTGCGGATGCGTGAAATTTAAATAAAGGGAAAGGTCTCCGTGATAAAATTCCCGGGTTTTCAACGTTTGCGCATCCTCACTGAATTTGGGCAGGTTGAATACCGCCAGGTTCAGGTAGTTGATATAATCCGTGTGCGCCCTGATGTATTCAAGGGTCTGATGGGCTGCCGGTTCATCCTCAAAGCTGGTACCGAACAACAGATATACAAAGGTGAGAATCCCCGCCTGTTTGAGATTTTTCAGAATAACAGAGGCCTCGTCAAGCCGTGTGCCTTTATTCATGAGGTCCAACACATGCTGGTCTCCGGATTCAAGGCCGAGTTTGAGCATGATGCATCCCGACGCCTTCAACTGCATGCAGAAATTAAGATCAAGCAGTTCCCGCTCAAACCGGACAAACCCGTACCATTTAAATGAAAACCGCTCCGATGAAAGGGCCTTCATAAAGGCCGGGGTCATCGCATTATCGATAAAGTGGATATAATCCGGGGCATATCGGTCCTCGATTTGTCTCAGGTTTTCCAGCACCTTAACGGACCGCTGGGAGCTGTAGGGCCGTGTTTCCGCCTTTTCAGGGCAAAACCGGCATTTGCTCCAGTAACATCCGATGGAGGCCCTGAAGGGCAGCACCTTGCCCGGTGCCAGGTAAAGGTCGGATTTCACAAAATCATAATCCGGCACAAAGTGCCGTTTTTTCCGTCCGGGTTTTCCCAACATTTCAAGCAGGGGAATCTCCCCTTCTCCTTTGACCATCCGGTCGATCAGGCTCTTAAACGGATCGTTAAAGTCAGGCCGGCTCATCCATGAGGAGACCAGCCCGCCGCCCATGATCAGGTATTTGCCCTTGAACTGATCTTTGATCCAGCCGGCCAGGGCAAAACCGGTGAGCGCCTGGTTCAGATAACACAGGGAAATGCCGATAAAGGGAGAGTCCGACGCTTCAACCGCCGGTCTTAAATGGGTCTCAAAATAAGGATAAAACGGATTTTCCCGGTATTTTTCAGCGCTTTTCAGCAGATCAATGCTGGAGACGGAAGAGAATCGGTTGTCTGAATAGTCACTGAGGGTGATCCGGAACCGGGTCTGATCCACACTGACGGACAACAGCCGGTTCAGGTCGTACACCCGCTGGTGATACCGGTCCATGTTGCTGTACAGCGCCGGATTTTTAAGGTCTTCCAGGATCTGGGCCCGGTTCTTCAATGCCCGTTGCGACCATGAGTCTTCGGGGTGAATATCGGAGTTGATCAGATATAGCAACCCCTCCACACTGGCATCAATCACCCGGCACTCATGCCCCTGCTCTTTCAGAGCGGCAGAGAGCAGCGCAACGCCTGCCGGAGGTTCACACGGTTTTGCAACCGGTGGAAAAATTAATAACATAATACTTTGGTGTCCTGTTGCGTCGATCATTAATCCTGCTATATCTACCATATTCGATACCAATCCTCATCCGTAAAAACAAAAAAACAGTTAAATAAATTTAAAAATGTTTCTATTTGTAGAAACATTCTTCTTGACTTCCTTCCGGATCAACGTTATTTTCAGCCTAACGGATACAGAATGTATATGAATGATACGTTTAAAATAAACTTCAACCCATGGTGGCAAATCTGGACCTGGCTATAGCTGCCGTGGTTTGATCCGGTCAAATCAATTTAATTGAACCTTAAGCTGCGGCAGCATCACTCACACCGCAGCTTTTTTTGTTTACAGAGGCGTTTGAATCGACTAAACAACCAGATGGTTATCCATCCATAGGAAGCATCACCATGATTTTAGAACAATTTCCAGACCCGTCCACATTTTCAACACTGGCCCGGAACCACAACGTCATTCCGGTGTGCACACGGATATTGGCAGATACGGAAACACCGGTTTCCATTCTCAAAAAATTTTTTAAACGAGACAAAGAATGCTTTCTGCTGGAAAGCGTGGAAGGGGGGGAACGATGGGCCCGCTATTCGTTTATGGGCGTTTCAGCCTACGGCAGCATCCGGGTTTTTTCCGACCATGTGCGGATTGAAACAAAGGATGAGACCCGTTCCATGGCACACGACAACCAACCCCTGGATCTTATCCGGTCGTATTCAGCCTCTTTCAAACCGGCGCGGATTCCCGAACTGCCCCGGTTCTGGACCGGTTTGACCGGTTATTTTGCCTATGAAATGGTCTCCTTTTTTGAAAACATACCGGTCTCTTTACCCCCGGATACCCCCTTTGCCCATTTCATCATTCCCGATGAAATGATCATCTTTGACAACATGAAACAGACGCTGACCTGTCTTAAAATCTGTTACCTGAAAGAGACGGATGATCCCGACGCGGTCTTTAACCATGCACAATCCGATCTTTCCAGGATGCTGGACACGATCAATGCCCCGATTTCAGATCAGCCGTCCGAATCCTTGGAAGATGTCCGCCTTGAGCCTGAAAAACCGGCCGAAGAGTACATGAAAGGGGTGGAAAAAATAAAAGAACACATTGTTGAGGGCGATATCTTCCAGGCGGTTTACTCCCAGCCGTTTTCGTGCAAAACAGAGGTGGACCCGGTCCTGATATACCGTGCCCAGCGATATATCAACCCCTCTCCCTATATGTTTTTCATGAACTTCAAAGATATCATTGTGGCCGGTTCCTCTCCCGAGACCATGGTCCGCCTTGAAAACGGCATTGCCACTCTGCGGCCCATCGCAGGAACCCGGCCCCGGGGCAAAACCGAACAGGAGGACCGCAAACTGACCGATGATCTGCTCAACGATGAAAAGGAGCGGGCCGAACATGTGATGCTCATCGATCTGGGACGGAATGACCTGGGACGGGTGGCGGAAGCGGGCACGGTCCAGGTAACCGATACCATGGTCATCGAACGGTATTCCCATGTGATGCATCTGGTGTCCAATATCACCTGTGATCTCAAACCGGAGCTGGATGCCTATGACCTGTTTAAAGCCACATTTCCGGCCGGCACTCTGTCCGGTGCCCCTAAGATCCGGGCCATGGAAATCATCGGCGAGCTTGAAAACCTGCCGAGAAGGGTTTATGGTGGTGCGGCCGGCTATATCTCCTTTACCGGGAACATGGATTTTGCCATTACGATCCGGACGGCTGTCATGGAAGAGGATAAATTAACCGTACAGGCCGGTGCCGGGATTGTTTATGATTCAGATCCCCAAACAGAACTGACGGAGTGCCGGAATAAAGCAAAAAGTGTGGAAACAGCCTTAAAGCTGGCCCTTTCAAATACAAACGGAGGCAAATAAATGTTAACAGCCGTTATTGATAATTATGATTCCTTCACCTTTAACCTGGTCCACTATATTCTCCACACCGGTGCCGATGTTGAGGTGTTTAGAAACGATAAGATCTCGGTCCGGGAACTTGAGGCACTGAACCCGGACGCCATCGTCATCTCCCCCGGCCCCGGCCGGCCCGAAGACGCCGGGATTTCCCTGGAAACGGTGAAGCGGCTGTCCGGCCGCATACCGATTTTAGGGGTCTGCCTGGGCCACCAGGTGATCGGACAGACCTTTGGCGGAACCATCATTCATGCCAAGCAGATCATGCACGGGAAGACCTCGATGGTGACAGCCAATGAACGGGATATCTTTACCGGAATTAAAAAACCCTTTGCAGTGATGCGGTACCATTCACTGGCCGTATCCCCGGATAATCTTCCCGACTGCCTTGAAGTCACCGCCACAACGGAAGACGGTGAAATCATGGGAATCCGGCACAGGAAACACCCCACCCAGGGGGTCCAGTTCCATCCGGAGTCGTTTATGACGACCATGGGCAAGCGGTTGATCAGAAATTTTATCAAAGGAGCCTGAGCCATGACATTTACCGAGAATTTAAACAAAATTATTTCAGGCCGGGATTTAGACCAGGAGAGCAGTGCCGCCATGCTCACGGATATTTTTTCAGGGCGTATCACCGAAGCGCAGATCGGTGCGTTTATGGCGGCCCTTGCCACCAAAGGCGAAACCTTTGAGGAACTGGCGGGAGCGGCCCGGGCCATGAGACGCAAAGCCGTCCGTATCCAGGCATTGTCAAAAAATGTTATCGACACCTGCGGAACCGGAGGGGATGCCTCCGGTTCCTTTAATATCTCCACAACCACGGCATTTGTCACGGCAGGTGCCGGTGTCGTCGTCGCCAAACACGGCAACCGGTCCGTATCAAGTAAATGCGGCAGTGCGGATGTATTGGAAGAGTTGGGGGTCAATCTCAATGTCGATCCGGAAATCGTCGAAGAGGCCATCAATGAAATCGGCATCGGTTTCATGTTTGCCCCCATGTATCACGGTTCGATGAAATATGCGGGCAAAGCCAGGGCGGATTGCGGTATCAGAAGTATCTTTAATATGCTGGGGCCGTTAACCAACCCGGCGGCGGCAAGTTGCCAGCTGCTGGGTGTTTTTGCCCCGCAACTGACGGAAATGTTTGCCCGGACCCTAAAACTTCTGGGTGTCAAAAGAGCCTTTGTTGTCCACGGACATGACGGCATGGATGAGATCACCACCACGGACCTGACCCGTGTGACCGAACTGGACGGAGAGATGATCAAGACCTATGATCTGGATCCGCTGGATTTCTTTTCAGACTATGCCACGGCTGACGATCTTAAGGGAGGGGATGTCAAAGAAAATGCCGCCATCACCCGGTCCGTTTTAAGCGGGACCCCAGGCCCCAAACGCGATGTGGTGGTTTTAAATACCGCAGCCGCCCTATTGGCGGCGGAGACGGCCCCCAGCTTAAAGGAAGGCGTCCGGTTGGCCCAAGAGGCCATTGACTCCGGCAAGGCGATGGAAAAACTGGAAGCACTGATAGAATACACCCGGGAGAATGGTTAAGATGCGTGGACACACCCCGAAAATTGACGGATTTTTAAAAAAAGTCTGGGCAGTCAAACAGGAAGAAGTCGAAAAAAACCGGTCTGCGGTTCCATTGGCCGCACTGAGAGAAGAAGCCGAAGCCATTGATCCTCCGGCCGGCTTTCTCTCTGCAATGAAACAGAGCCGTGCAGACGATATCGGAATTATTGCAGAGGTAAAAAAAGCATCGCCCTCCAAGGGGGATATCCGGCCGGATCTTGATCCGGCAAAGATGGCGGAATCTTATGAAAAAGGCCGTGCCAGGGCGGTTTCCGTATTGACGGAATCCGCCTATTTTAAAGGAACGCTTGAGGATCTGAAGATCGTCTGCAGCCGTACCAGCCTGCCGGTCCTGAGAAAAGATTTTACCATCAGCGCCTACCAGATCTATGAGGCCAAACGGTGGGGGGCGGCCTCGATTTTACTGATCACCACGCTTCTCTCACTGGACCAGCTCAAAGACTATATTTCCCTGGTCCGGGAACTGGGCATGGAACCCCTTGTTGAAATCACGTCGGAATTTGAATTTGAAACCGCCTATAAAGCCGGGGCCACGGTTATGGATATCAACAACCGGAACCTGTCAACACTGGAAACCGATTTAAATGTATCCAAACGGATCGCCGCCATTGTTCCGGATGACGTCATTGCGGTCGAGGCCAGCGGGATCGCGTCATACGATGATATTCAAAACAGCCTTAATGCGGGAATCTTTAACTTCCTGGTGGGGGAAAGCATTGTCCGGTCGCCGGACCCGGTGGCTTTTATCCGGGCACTCAGAAATGAAGACGGAGAAAAAGTTGACAGATCCGGATAAAACCCCGTCCCGGCCATGGATTAAGATCTGCGGACTGACCCGGGTTGAAAATGCCGTGGCATGTGCCGCACTCGGTGCGGATGCCATCGGGCTTGTCTTTTTTAAAAAAAGTCCGCGTCATGTTTCAAATCAAGCGGCACGCGATATCTGCGCAGCCCTGCCCGAATCAACGGATAAAATCGGGGTTTTTGTAAACGAAACCTATGAGCGGATCATGGAAAAAGTCGGCGATTGCGGCCTGACCGGCGTCCAATTACACGGCCATGAACCACCGGATCTTGTTCACCGGCTCCGGGCGGAAAACCTGGTTGTTATCAAAGCCCTGTTTGCGGCCAGACCGCCTCTTCTTGATCAGGCCCAGGCCTATGACGGGGCCTCCTATCTCCTGGTTGAATATGGAAAAGGAGCGTTACCCGGCGGAAATGCTGAGTCCTGGGACTATGGCCTGGCAAACCGGCTAAACTCCCGGACCCCGGTCATTCTTGCCGGGGGACTGACCTGTGAAAATGTGGCCCGGGCCGTTAAAAAGACGTGCCCGGCCGGTGTGGATATCTCTTCCGGTGTGGAACGCAGCCATGGCGTCAAGGAGATATCAAAGGTCAGGGATTTTATCCGTGCCGTCCTGTCATAACCGGCATTGCCCGCCCTTTGCACATTCGTTGATTTCCAAAAAAGTGCCTATTCCCGGATCAACAGGTTGTTACCCGGATAGATCTTGGCGTCTGCAGACAGATTGTTCATTTTTCTCAGCTGGGCAATGCTGATCTTATACTTTCTCCCGATGCTGTAAAGGGTCTCTCCTTTTTTAACCGTATGAAACATGGCCGCCTTGGTCTGGTTTTTAACCGATTTTTTTTCCGGTATCTTTTCACCTGCCCCGGTTGTTTGAGAGAGTGTAACCTTTTTGGGAGGGCGTGTATTTCTTGATGCCGCTTCCCGGGTGGCCTGGTTTAAGGCGGCAATATGCTTTTCAAGGCTGTCCATTCGTTCGATCAAAGAGTCAAATTTGACACCAAACGCCGTTTCAAGGCGACTGACCCGTTCCCTGACCGGATCGGAACCGGCCGGCTTGTTTTGCACGTCCCCTGTTTCCTCGCCCGGGGATGCCGTCATGCGGGCTATGGCCTGTTCCAGTTTTACTATCCGGTTTTCAAGATCGGCAAATGAGGGGCTTTGGCCGTCATTTGGCGCCGTACCGGCGATGGTTTCACCGGTTGTTTGAGATCTTCCGTTGGCGATCTGACCGGAATCCGGTTCTGAACCAGCGTCTGATTTTAAGTCCGGACTTCTGAAAAAGATAAAAAACAAGATCAGGGTCAGCAAAAGCGCACCAAAAAGAATCAGGGCAAACTCATTTTTTTTCAACAGGGATGATTCCGATAATCCACCGTTTTCCGGTCCACCCTTTATTTTTTTACGATTGGTGTTGGTTTGTGTCGTCGGAATTTTCGATTCCGTCCGGGGTCGTTTTTTCATCGTGGCGCTCCTGTCTTTCCTGGCATTCCCGTAAAAGGTCGATTCTTCCTTTTAACATCTTATACTTATTTTTCAAAGCATCCGGTCAAAAATAATTCCGGTTACCGGTCCGGCATTTCTCGGTTGAATCCGGTATCCGATCTATGGTAGGTTTTACCTGAATTGCCAACTGAACAACAAATCCGGGAATCGGTTATGACATACTATCGGTTATCACTTATTACGCTGCTGACAGGCCTGCTTGTTCTGTTTTTTATCCTCCGGCCCGCCGCCGGTCAATCCCGGGTCATCACCAATAAACTGGGCATGCGGTTTGTCTATATCCCCCCGGGATCTTTTCTCATGGGCAGCCCCCGGTCTGAGCTCGGCCGGCAATGGCATGAAAAACAACACCGGGTCACTATTTCCAAAGGATTTTACATGGGAGAAACAGAAGTGACCCAGGGACAGTGGGAAAAAATCGCCAGCCCCAACCCGTCTTCCTTTTCAAACGCCGATAAAACCCTTCCCGTCGATTCGGTCTCCTGGGAAGAATGTATCCAGTTTATCGAATTTCTCAACCGAACCGAAGGAACAAACAAGTACCGGCTTCCCACCGAAGCCGAGTGGGAGTATGCCTGCAGGGCCGGGTCATCAACGGCATTTTCCAACGGCCCGATCACCATGATCTCGTGCAACGAACCCGAACCGGCTATCGTTGATATGGCCTGGTATTGCTATAATTCCGGTCTTACGAATCCGGCCCGGGACTTCAAACCCCACCCGGTGAAGACCAAGCTTCCTAACAAGTGGGGGCTTTACGATATGCACGGCAATGTTCAGGAATGGGTGCAGGACGCGGCCATGCAACGGAACCGGTGGCGAACCCGGGTGGGTGTTATCACCGATACTTACAAAGACAATATCGTTGATCCGCTCAGCACGGTTGGGGACCACCGGATTATCCGGGGAGGCGGATGGTTCCAGACCGGCAAATTTCAGCGGTCTGCATACAGGGGTCTTTATAAACCCGGCACAAAGAGAAACTCTTTGGGATTTCGTATTGTCAGGATGGAATAATCTTTTTAACAGCGGCTATCCCGGAGATATCACCCTTATGCCGGTTTTGTCTTTCTGAAAAGATAGATGCCGGCAGCCAATAGAAATATGTCCCGGATTAACAGGCTGACAACCGCCTGGGTACCGCCCCCGGTAACGGAAAAGCAACCGCAGTCAAATTCATGGCCCCGGGCCAGGTTAAAACTCAAAAGGACGATAAAAGAGACAAGGAATCCGTTGATAATGATAAGTGCGGATCTTGGAAAAAGCCGCATCAACAGGCTGAATCCGGCCACCAGTTCCAGAAACGGAACAATGATCGCCAACAGATTGATGGTCACCGCAGGAAATACGCCATACCCGTAAAGGATCGTTGCAAACCCGGCCGGATCCTCTATCTTTGAGTAGCTGGCCCAGATAAAGGTAACGCCCAATATCAGCTTGCATATAAAAACAACAAACGGGGTGTAATCAGCTTTCATTTTTTTCTATCTTTTGCCCTGCTTCTTCCCAGGCCCGGAATCCACCTGAAAAGATCTTCACATCCGAATAGTTCATGATGATTAGCTGTTGGGCCATGGTGTGGGCGTCAGTACATTCAATGCTCGAACAATATACCAGAATGGGTTGATCCGGGGGAATCGTCATTAGGATATCCTGAATGAGTTCATCCATCCGTTCCGCCGGATACGAGACCGCGCCAGGCAGCCGGCTCCGGTGAAACGACTCTGTTGAACGGGCATCAATCACGAGCCTGGAATCGGTTTCAATAATTTTCGATACGATTTCAATATCATGAATTTCGATAGATGCAGTGGCGTCGTCTGCTTTGGATGTTGCCCGGGTGACTCCTTTGGACGCATCCCACTGGCCGATCCAGGCAATGCCGTTGGGTGAGAACTGATTGTATGCCGCTGCCGTTGCAACGGACAGTAAACATAAAAATAAAACCCCTTTTAGATCTGCACGGCTCATGGTCTCTCCAGGCGCTGTCTTGCTTGGGTTGCACGGGCCCACTGATGTTCTAAAAGCGTCAGACGCATCAAAGTTCCCAGCCGTTCAGACACACGGACCTGATCGGAAAGATGGGGAGGTTCCGCCGTGCCGGAACCCAGCCGGTCAAGCAGTTCAATGTCAAACGCACTGGTTTCATTTTTCGGATGCGGTGTGGAATCAAGCCGTTTTTTCATCCGGTTTAACCCGGCTGTGCTCAGTTCCGAAGGTTCCCGTTTATCCAGTGCCGTATAGATTTCCAGTGCATCCTGAAAGTATCCCTGGCTTTCATATATCTTTGCCAACTCTAATGTATTTATTTTTCGGCTCATTGTCTCCCCTCCTCCGCGTCTGATTCCTGCTTGAAAATCAGCTCGTCGGGCTCGGCCATGTCATGCTCATGTTTGGCAATGTGTTTGATGTATTCAAGATCTGTTTTAAGGCTGTGTACTTCACTTTCAAGGGCCCGTGTTTCCGTCTTTTCCGTTTCAAGTTTTTCCAGCACACCGGTTTCTTTGGATTTCAGAGCTCTATAATCAACAAATCCGTGCTCTGAAAAAACGATTAAGAAAATCAGGGTAATGATACCGCCGATGGAAATCCAGATAGCCGCTATCTCAGCTCTAGTCATATCGTTATTTGGTCAAATCCTTTTTTAAGCAATTTTGACTCCGGTGTTTTGAATATTAAATGGAGTCCCAGATAGGTGGTCATTCCAAACAAAACAACGACTGCCACTTGAGTACCATTGGCAATTTTACCGGCGGTTTCAACCCATATGATCGACAGTTTTTCAACAAGGAACGCCATTATAACAGATATAAAAAGTGATCTGCAAGCAGAAACAAACAGATCCCTCTTATCAATCCGCGCGTTTCCGGGTATGTATAAAAACAGGATGGTAAAACCGATGACGGAAGATAAAACCACTGAAAAGACAAGCCCTTTAAGCCCCAAAATCTGCCCCAGTAAAAAACAGAGAAACACGTTCATTCCCATGGAGATTATGCCGGAAAAAAACGGCAACCGGAATTGAGACAGGGCAAAGTAAAGGGTCACAAATATCCGGGAGCCGGTAAATGCCCACAATCCGGTCACCAAATATAAGAGGCAGTCAGAGGTTTGTGCAATCGCCGTTTCCTGAAACCGGCCCTGGCCGAATAGAAGGCGGATAATTTCATAGTCCAATGCCATCAAACCGAACATTGCCGGAAAAGAGATAAAAAAAACAAGTTTTGCCCCGTTGGTAAAAATAAGGGAGATCTCATTTTCTCCGCCCACATGGGCTTTTCGGGAGAGTTCCGGTAAAAAGACCGTGGCCACGGAAACCGCAAACAAAGCGATTGGGAATTGAACCAACCGGTCGGCATAATAGAGATAAGAGATACTGCCTTCTGACAATCCGGATGCAAAAAAAGAGGCGATCATGACATTTACCTGGTAAGCGGCTGCACCCACCATGCAAGGTCCCATTCGTTTCAACACATCAACCATGCCCGGGTGGCGGATCCGCTGAAAAAACAGAGAGAGAGAACGGACCGGCTTAAAGCCGACCATTCCGCAACGGACCATCATGGGAATCTGAATGGCCAGTTGAACCATGCCGCCGATGGCCACGCCTGCGGCAAGCCCTTTTATGCCGACTCCCATACGGTTACAGACAACCAGAGCAGATACGATGATGATCAGATTAAACAAAACCGGGGCCCATGCCGGTGTGCTGAAATTTCCCAGTGTATTGAGAACCCCCATGCACAAGGCAACCAATAAGATACACCACACATAGGGCAGCATGATCCGGAACAGGGAAACGGTCAGGTTGGCAGAGACCGGCTGGTCACCGAATCCCGGGGCAATCGTCCCGACAATAACCGGTGCAAAGATAAACCCGAGGAGAATAAAAATCACCCCTGCCACAGACAAGAAACAAAAAAATGAAAAGACCATTGCCAGTGCATCTTCCCGCCCTTTGGTATCCAACCGTTTTGAAAACACGGGGATAAATGAGGTACTTAAAACCCCTTCGGAAAAAAGTTTTCTGATCAGATCAAACGGTCTGAAAGCGATGAAAAAAGCATCTGTCCGACCACTCGTTCCAAACACAAAGGCAATGCTCGCATCCCTGATAAGACCAAGGATACGGCTGACCAACGTTAAAAGGCTGATAAGGGCCGTATTTTTCAACAGTTGCGGCATTAAGTTTTCCTTGACAAAATTCAAATAATCAAATATCTTTTCGAATTTGAAATATAACAGAATTTTAAATTTATGACATTTAAACAAGGAGCAAGACCAAGTTGGCTAACCATAAATCTGCAAAAAAACGTGCAAAACAGAGTCAGGTCAGACGGCTTAGAAACAGATCTGTAAAAACCACGCTTAAAAACCTGGAAAAGAACGTTCGCGCGGCAAAAGAAGCGAATAGCGAAAACAGAGACGAACTGATGAGAAAAACCCAGTCTGCGTTTCATAAAGCTGCTAAAAAAGGGGTTATCCATAAGAAAACCGCGTCCAGAAAAATTTCAAGATTGTTTAAATATATTAACGCTTAGTTTTTCCACGTTTATTGCTTGTTTTAAATAAGAAAGACAGGATACGGATGATCGATTCCGGACCCTGTCTTTTTCTATTCTCTTTTTTCGAACACGGATTAAAAGTTAACCAGAAGCTTACCGATTAATCTTTCCGCACTTCTTTCGGCAATTTCATCAATGGCAGCCTCCCTGTTGGTATCATCCGTTGCCTGATCATCAGATACCATGTAGTCGTCATCCGTTGAAAAATCGCTAACCGACCAGATGACGTCGCCCTCCGAATTGATCAACTTTACATCCAGAGTGGCGGTAACCCTCCGCTCCAGAACGGTTTCAGTGGTGGCACGGGAAAGGGTGGCGAACGAAATTGACCGGATGGATCCTTTAAGAACGGCATCCGCTCGTTCTTCATCCACGATTTCAGTATCTGTTTTTTCGATGATTTCACGTATAACCGCATTGGTGAAAGCAACATCCGCCGTTGTCTCCGTGCTGTGATTCTCCATTACCGGGACCGCCACCGTTGCCACGGTATTGCGGATATATCCGCCGCCTGCAAATTGATACCCGCACGAAACGCAGAGAGAGATAATAAAAATAAAGCCGGCGGTTTGAAAAATCGATCTTATCTGTTTCATATTAAACCACTATATTTACAAGGGTTTGCTTTTTCTGGATTACAATGACTTTTTTGGGCCCGCTGTCCGGGATAAACTTCATAATTCTGGGTTCGGATAGCGCCTTTTCTTGAATTTGATCCCGGCTGCTCCCGGCACCGATATGAAATTTGTATCTCAGCTTTCCGTTAACCTGGACCACAACAAGCACCTCGTCAGCCTCAAGAGAATCGGTGCGATAACCGGGCCACTGCTGCTCAAGTACGGAGCCCTTTTTTCCCATCCGTTCAAACAGCTCTTCACAAAAATGGGGAAGAATCGGAGAGAGGAGCAATACAATACTTTCCAGACTGAATACGATCACCTGCCGGTGTTCCGGATCCGCTTTTTTAATATCTGTAGCATACAAAAGATTCACAAGCTCCATCACCGCTGAAATGGCCGTATTAAAGTGAAAACTTTTATCAATGTCGTCCGTTACCTTTTTAATGGTCTGATTGGCCTTGATGTAAAGCGCTTTGGCCGGGCCTGACGTCAGTTCGGATGCCGGACCTGAAAAAGCCGGTGTGCCGGACAAGGTTTCAATTCCGCCGAGCATGAGACGCCACACGCGGTTCACGAACCGGTGGCTACCCTCAACCCCGTCTTCACTCCACTCCAGATCGCGTTCCGGCGGAGCGGCAAACAGAGAAAAGAGCCGTGTGATGTCTGCACCGTATTTTTCAAGCAACTCATTGGGGTCAACCACATTTTTCTTGGATTTGGACATCTTAATCACACGCCCGATCTCAACATCTTTACCGCATTTGGTGCAGGAGAAGGAACCGTCTTCCCGCTTGACGACCTCCTCCGGATAGAGATACCCATGTTCGGGACAGGTCATGGTTTCCTTGCAGACCATCCCCTGGGTCAGCAACCGGGAAAATGGCTCTTTAAATTCGATCATGCCCAGTTCATTCAGCACCCGCATAAAATAGCGCGAATACAATAAATGGAGTACGGCATGCTCAACCCCGCCGATATACTGGTCCACAGGGGCCCAGTATTTCACCGCTTCCGGATCGAACATCCCCTCTTCATGCCTGGGTGAACAGTACCTGAGATAGTACCATGACGATTCCACAAAGGTATCCATGGTATCGGTATCTCTTTTTGCATCGGTTCTGTCGCATTTCGGGCAGGCGGTTTTGGCGAAATAATCGAGGGCAGGCAATGGAGAACCGCCCTTTTCAAGCAGATTGGCTTCTTCGGGCAACCGGATGGGCAGATCGGCTTCCGGCACCGGCACAATACCGCATTCCGGACAGTGAATCACCGGTATCGGCGCCCCCCAGTAGCGTTGACGCGAAATTCCCCAGTCACGCAGCCGGTAAGAGACGGTTTTCTTACCACGGCCCTGTTCATCCAGCCAGTTGGTGATCGTTTCCATGGCAGTTGTGCTGTCCAACCCGTTGAACTGTCCGGAATTGATCATAAAACCGGGCCCGCTGTAGGCTTCTTCCATGGTCTTCCCGTCAAAGACTTCACCCTCGGGCTGTACCACCGGAATGATCTCCAGATCATATTTTCTTGCAAATTCGAAATCACGCTGGTCACCTGCCGGCACCGACATGATCGCGCCGGTGCCGTATTCCATGAGAACAAAATTGGCCGTATAAACGGGGATCTTCTTACCGGTTGCCGGGTTGATGCAATAGGAACCGGTAAAGACCCCTTCTTTTTCATATTTCTCAATGCCGTCGGCAGAGCGATCCTGGTTTGACACCTTTTTAACAAATGCATCCACCCGGCTTTCATTCTCCTTGCCTCTGGACAATTTCTCCACCAGGGGATGTTCCGGGGCCAGGCACATGAAAGTCGCGCCAAAAATCGTATCCGGACGGGTGGTAAAGACAACGATGTCATCAGGGGTGCCGTCAATCTGAAATCGCAGTTCCGACCCCACGGACCGGCCGATCCAGTTTTTCTGCATAACGGTTACTTTCTCCGGCCATCCGGGCAGCTGATCGCAATGGACCAGAAGATCTTCGGCATAATCGGTAATCTTAAAAAACCACTGCCACAGTTTTTTTTGATGAACAGTCTGAGAACATCTCCAGCAGCAACCCTGCTCCACCTGTTCGTTGGCCAGAACCGTCTGGCATTTTTCACACCAGTTCACATAGGATTCTTTTCGATAGGCCATCCCCTTTTCAAGCATTTTCAAAAAAAGCCATTGTTCCCATTTATAATACTCAGGCCGGCATGTGGCGATTTCCCTGTCCCAATCATAGGAAAAACCCATTTTTTTAAGCTGCTCCCTCATGGCACGGATATTCTCATAGGTCCAGCGGGCCGGATGGGTATTATTGTCGATGGCGGCATTTTCAGCCGGCATGCCGAATGCATCCCATCCCATGGGGTGGAGCACGTTAAACCCCTGCATTCGTTTATACCGAACCACGACATCGCCGATGGTATAGTTGCGCACATGGCCGATATGGATTTTACCGGACGGATATGGAAACATTTCCAGTAGATAATACTTTTTCCTGGACGGGTCTTCCGTCACTTTAAACAGATTCTTTTCTTTCCAATAGGACTGCCACTTGGGCTCGACAGATTTGGGTTGGTATCGCGTTTCCATTGCACGTGCTCCTTTACGACGGCATCTTTTCCATATTCGTTACTTTACCGGATCAATTAAAACTCCATAGATGCCACAAACCGGTATAAATAGCAAGGTTATAGAGCCGGGTTCAAGGGTTTTCTTTTTCTTGTTTCGCGGTCTTTTTTTTGTTATCACTGGCTCAGGATAGACTGACCCTTACGCCGAATTGACTCGGAAAAACAGACAGATGACACAAAAGTACTCGCAACATCCGGAGATTCATGCCCTCATTGAACGCTTTCTGGGTGATCTGTGTCCGTTTTTAGAAAAACAGGCTCGCGAAATTTCAGACCTGACTGCCATTGGAAAGGCACTGGGCACAGGCAAAGATATCCACACACTCCTGGAAATGATCCTGTCCATTGCCAGACGGCTTACCCATGCAGACGGAGGCACACTTTATCTGGTCGACAAAAAGAACAGATATCTGACCTTTCATGTGATGTTTAACGATTCTCTGAATATCAAGGAATCGGGCACGACCACTAAAATGCCGCATGTCAATCTATACCTTGAAGACGGTTCTCCCAACCTGTCCAATATCTCGTCCCATGCATATCATACCGGGGAGATTGTGAACATCCGTGATGTTTACCAAACCCGGGTTTTCCAATTTGACGGCACCCGAAAATTTGACCGGGCGCTGAACTATAAAAGCCGGTCCATGGTCGTGATTCCCATGAAAAACCATGAAGACCGGATTATCGGAATCCTTCAGCTGATCAATGCCATCGAACCGGCATCCAAGAAGATCATCCCCTTTGGCAGAGATGTTCAGGAAAAGGCAGCCGCACTGGCCAACCAGGCGTCGGTTATCCTAACCCAGCAAAAACTGATCCATGAAATGAAAGATCTGTTTGAAGCCTTTATCCAGGCCATTGCCGTATCCATTGATGAAAAATCAAAACACACCGGCGGTCATGTCCAGCGAGTCACTGAACTCTGCCTGCTGATTGCCGAACAGATCAACCGGGATCAAACCGATTTCAAAGATGTTTACCTGACCGAAGAACAGATTGATGAACTCAGGATTGCCGCTTTGATGCACGATACCGGTAAAATCACCACCCCGGATCACATCATCAATAAAGCAACCCGCCTGGAAACCGTGTATGACCGGTTTGAATTGATAAAAACCCGGTGGGATCTATTCAAAATCAACAAAAAGCTTAAAGCGGCCCAGGCAAAACTGGCGATTCTCGACCCATCTGCTGCCAGTAATCGACACGTGACCCACAACCGACAAACCAAAAGACAATTTCTCCGAATCGATCAGGAGTGCCAGAGACAAATCGATAAACTGGACCGGCAATTGTCCTGCCTGTCAAAAATTAATACGAGCAGATCCGGTTTAAGCGATGATCAGCTGCATGAACTGACCGATATTTATAATCAATCCGAAACGGTTTTGGATAAAAGCACCCCCTATCTGACACCCGGCGAATATGAGTTTTTAAGCGTTGCCAAAGGCACACTGACTTCAGAGGAAAGAAGCATAGTCAACAGCCATGCCAGTATCACGGAAAAAATGTTAAGCAAACTTCCCTGGCCTCAAAAATTATCCAACGTCCCGGTCATTGCCGGTGCCCATCATGAAAAATTAGACGGCACCGGATATCCGAAACAACGGAATAAAGCGGATCTGAACCTTCAGGCACGGATTCTGGCCATCTCAGATATCTTTGAAGCCCTGTCTGCCCGGGACCGGCCCTATAAAAAACCGCTCTCTTTGTCCCAGACCCGGATCATCCTGGAAAAGATGGGGGAAAACGGCCTTTTGGACAACCGTATCATCACCCTGCTCTTTTCCACCCAAATTCATCAGACCTATGCCCGCACCCACCTGTGCGGAGATCAGATGGACCTGTAACCGGTCTCTTACTTGATAAAACGCTTCATTAATCTATAAGAAAAAAAGGTTTTAATTGACTAGATCTACCCTAATTGATATATAGAGTAGTTTTTATCCCTATGTCCGAATGGCGGATGCAGGGACAGGTAATCAATCCTTGCTCTGGTCAGTTACCAGGGCTTTATATCCGTAAGGAGACAAGATGAGGAAGTATGAAACCGTTTTTATTTCTGACCCGGATCTAAAAGATCAGGCACGCACCGATCTCTTTGATAAAGTCAGGAATATCATCGTCAAAGAAAAAGGTATTGTGTTAAATTTTGATGAGTGGGGCAACAAAAAGTTGGCCTATGAAATCAAGAAAAAAACCCGGGGTCACTATGTCTGTGTTACGTACGGCGGTACCGGTGAGCTGGTCACCGAACTTGAACGTAATTTTCGCCTGACAGACGCCGTACTCAAGTTTATGACCATCGTTCTGACCGAAGATACGACTCAGGAAGCACTTGAAAAGGAAGCACAGGAAATCCAGGAGGCGGCGTCTCAACCCTCCCCTGAAGCGACAGCAGCGGACGCATCGAAAACAGTTGAAGAGAAAAAAGAAGACGATGCACCCGAAGCGGCTTCAGACGAGGAAAAAGAAAAAGAGACAGTGGGTGCGGAAAGTGCTGAAACAGACGCAGAACCGCAGAAAGAAACAGAATAATTAAGACCGGAGGGTAAAAATATGTATCGTAAAAACCAAAGAGGCGGTGGTAAAAGTCGATTCTACCAACGTCGGAAAATATGCAGATTCTGTGTGGATAGTGATCTTGAAATAAATTACAAAAAACCCAAGGCACTGAGACAGTTCATTACAGAGCGCGGCAAAATCATTCCCAGAAGAATCACCGGCACCTGTGCCAAACATCAACGCGAACTGACGGTTGGCATCAAAAGATCCCGACAGATTGCCCTGCTTCCGTTCGTTGGCAAACCCATGTACTAAAAGATAGCTGACAGGAGTTAATGCGGTGACAGGCAGATTCATCCCTCCCCCGGCAATAAAAGATATCCTGATGGGAATTTTTTATTCTTTGCTGATCATTCTGGTCATGTATACCATACCATTGATCGGCCTTTTTGCCTGGGTCGTTCTCCCTTTACCCATTCTGTTTTACAGGCTGAAAATCGGGAGAGCCGGCAGTGCCGTCATTATGGCGGCAAACATGACTATCCTGATCATTTTAAGTGGTAGTGCTGCATTTAACATTCTCTATTTTGGTTCATTGTTGATTACGGGTTTTCTTTTGGGAGAATGCATCGAAAAGCATCTGCCCGTTGAAAAGGTCATGTTATTCACCTGCCTGGGACTGATCGGTCTTTTCTGTGCATCGATACTGCTCTACTCAGCCAGCCGGTCCCAGGGAATTGACCAGGTCATATCCGGCTATACCACCCGGTATGAGGCAGTGGCCAATCGATTGTTTTCAGAATCGGCACAATTGTATCCCGACGTTGACCTTGACCGGCAATTGTTCGAAGAGGCCAGCCGGTTGTTTATGCTGACATTTCCGGGTATTATTCTCAGCATTTATATGACCATGGCATTGCTCAATGTCCTGTTTATCAGGCGGTTGCTGAATAAGAAAGGAATCGTAGTCCAAACATTAGAGAATCTTAGCAGATGGAGAGCCCCTGATAAACTGGTTCTGGCATTAATCGGATTGTCCGTTTTACTGTTTTTGCCCATCGGGGGGCTGAAAATTATCAGCATTAACTGTCTGATTCTTCTATCTTTAGTATATTTTTTTCAGGGAATGGCTGTTGTATCCTTTTTCTTTAAAAAGAAAAATGTACCATTTGCAATTAAATCTTTTTTTTACATTTTAATTGCCATTCAACCCATATTTCTGATCATCGTGGTCGGATGCGGTTTATTTGACACGTGGATCAATTTTAGGCGACTGGATGCGGATACAACTGCACAATAAAAATAGATATTAAGTCGGACCCAAACCATCCGGCTTTTTGGAGGTTTTAAATGAAAGTAATATTGAAAGAGACCATTGACACGCTCGGCATTGCAGGAACAGAATGCGAAGTTGCTGCCGGTTACGGGCGTAATTACCTTCTGCCCCAGGGGAAAGCCGTTTTAGCGACCCCTCAAAACAGAAAGGTAATGGAACAGGCCAAAGCCAAACTGGATCTTCAAATTGCCAAAGAACGCAAAATGGCAGAAGAGATGGCGGATAAAATCAAGGATGTTGTATGCACCATTAAAGCAAAGGTCCATGAAGAATCACGCCTCTACGGTTCGGTTACCACCCATGACATTAAAGAGAGCCTGAACAGCCAGGAAATCATGGTGGAACGCCGGGTCATCCTGCTGGCGGAACCCATCAAAGAGATCGGCGAGTATAAGGTTCCCATCCGTCTTTACAAAGATGTTGAACCTGAAATCACCGTTAACGTTATTGCGGAAGAAAAAGAATAGAATCATATGAAGGATCACCCGGGAAGGACACGGTTTTTTTCCCGGGTGATCTTTTAAATCCATTGTGCCGAAAAAAAAGAACATAACCACAGACCCCCTTCTTTCAAAAACACCGCCCCATGATCTGGATGCGGAAGAATCCATTTTAAGTGCCATTTTCATCAACAATGAGAGTCTGCATGACATCATTGACCTGCTTTCTCCTGATGATTTTTACAAAGGGGCACATAAAAAGATATTCACCGCTATCATGGAACTGGCAAGGGATGAGGAACCGGCAGATCTGATAACGGTGGCCAACCGCCTCAAAGAGAAAGACCAACTGGAGAGTATCGGCGGGGCTGCCTTTTTAGCGACGATTTCCGATTCAGCGCCGGTGGCTGTGAATGCGGTTCATTATGCAAGAATCATTAAGGGGAAAGCATCCCTGCGCCAGTTGATCACCGCCTCATCAACCATTATTGAAAATTGCCTCAAGGATCAGGGTGATTTTGAAGATATTCTTGATTTTGCAGAAAGTTCCATATTTGCCATTGCAGAAAAAAAAGCAAAAGGTGCATTCCAGTCGCTCAGCGAACTGATCAATCTCAATATTGACAAACTTGAGGAACAACAGGGAAAAGAAGGGGGCCTCTCCGGACTGTCCACCGGATATACTAAGCTGAACAGCATTACTTCAGGGCTGCAACAATCGGATCTGATTATCCTGGCGGCACGGCCCAGCATGGGTAAAACAGCCTTTGCACTGAATCTGGCCAGGAATGTGGCGCTGGAAGAGAATAAACCCGTTGCCATCTTTTCCCTTGAAATGTCAAACGAACAGCTTTCCATGCGGCTTTTAACCTCAGAGGCCCGGATCGACTCCAACCGGCTAAGGACCGGATTCATCAGCCAGGAGGACTGGCAGAATGCAACCGATGCCGCCGGAATCTTAAATGAAATGCCTATTTTCATAGATGATACGCCAAATATCTCTGCCATGGAAATTCGGGCCAAATCCAGAAAGTTGTATCAAAAACACGGAGAGATCGGGCTCATTATTATTGATTATCTGCAATTGATGAAAGCCCCGTTTAAATCCGACCGAAGAGACCTTGAGATTGCGGAAATATCCCGTTCCCTAAAGGCGCTTGCCAAAGAATTGAATGTACCGGTCATTGCCCTTTCTCAGTTGAACCGGATGCTGGAGCAACGGCCGGACAAACGCCCCCGCCTCTCTGATCTCAGGGAATCCGGCGCCCTGGAGCAGGATGCAGACATTGTTGCCTTTATTTACAGAGACGAAGTATACAATAAAGAGGCGGATAATCCTAAAAAAGGAACCGCTGAAATCATTATTTCGAAAAACAGAAATGGGGCCACCGGAACCGCTTTTATGCATTTTATCGGGCAATACACCCGGTTTGAAGAACTCTCTCCCGATCTCTACCAGGAATTTGAATGAAAAAAAAACTCTACGGTAACACCACCGGTCTTAGAAACAGCCAGATAAAATCAATCGAAACCCTTTATGATCACCGTATTCCCACCGAAGAGCTCTGTACACAGGAACTGGCCGAGCAACTCGTAACCCTTTCGTTTGGCATCAGACGCCAAATCGGTCTGCTTGTGGACCGGAACGGCCGCATCATTTACGTGATTGTCGGCGAACCGCATCGGATCATGATACCGGTCACCGACGGATACATGGCCCTGCCCGGTAAATTAAAGGGGTTGCGGCTGATCCACACCCACCTGAAAGATGAAACATTGACCCGGGATGATTTAACCGACCTTGCATTGCTGCGGATGGACTATATCACTGCGATCTGCATGACACCGGACGGTATGCCGGGCCCGGTATATTCGGCCCATATCCTGCCATATGACAACACCGAACCGTATCAAATCCTTTCTCCGGCAACCATCCGGGAGTTAAATAACAATTGTTTAAATCATATTCTTGCCCTTGAATCGGAGCTGACACGCCAGAACGCTTTATATAAACCGGACAGGGAAACGGAAAATGCGTTTTTAATCGATGCCACCACCCGTCATCCGAAAGAGGCCTGGGCATCCATGGAAGAGCTTAAAGAGCTTTGTAAAACAAGCCATGTAAAAGTGATCGGCACCGCCGTCCAGAGAAGAAAGACCATTGATTCAAAATTTGTGGTGGGCAAAGGGAAATTGTCCTCGCTCTATATTGAGGCCATTCAAAAACATGCCACCATGTTGGTATTCAATTCTGAACTGACCCCTTCTCAGCTGCGCTCCATCACCGATTTTGTTGAAATGAAAGTGATTGACCGTACCCAGCTGATCCTTGATATTTTCGCCAAACAGGCCAAATCCAGAGAAGGTAAATTTCAGGTTGAACTGGCTCAGATGGAATATCTTTTGCCCAGATTGATCACTAAGAATACAGCCATGTCGAGACTGACCGGCGGTATCGGCGGCAGGGGACCCGGTGAAACCAAACTCGAGGTTAACAGAAGACGGGTAAGGGACAGGATAAACCGCTTAAAAAAAGAGATAGCAAAGATCAGAAAACAGAGAAAACAACAGAAATCCAGGCGAAAGAGAAAGGATATACCCGTTATTTCAATCGTCGGATACACCAATGCCGGCAAGTCCACCCTGTTGAACACCCTGACCCAGTCCAGTATTATTGCGGCCAACCGGCTGTTTGCCACTTTGGACCCCTCTTCGAGACGATTGCGGTTTCCAATGGACAGGGAAGTGATTATCACCGATACTGTTGGATTTATACAAAAACTTCCCGAACCCTTAATGGAAGCATTTAATGCAACCCTGGAAGAGTTGGCGGACGCCGATGTTATCTTACATGTGATTGATATTTCCAACCCAAGATATCAGCAGCAAAAAAGATCGGTTGAAAATATATTAAAAGAGTTAAACCTGGATCGAATTCCCACGTTGTATCTGTTTAACAAAACAGATCGTATCGATCTTGAAACCTTTGATGACCAGTGGTTGCTGAAACAGGGAATACCCGTATGTGCCACTCAGAAAAAGACCTTACGGCCCCTGGTTGAAAAGCTTGAAACAATTATTTTTAATTAACAAAAATTTGGTATTGACCATTGGTCTCATTTACACTACATAAGAAAAATATAATATAGATATGGAATAAAAATGGATATAAAACCAGCTGACGCCGACTCGATCATGTTCAACACTAGCCCGAAAAAAGACGCCATTGATACCCCTGACTGTTACGGGGAGTACAATCGGGAGAATCGTCTTTGCTCGGAATATTGCTCGATTTCTATCAAGTGTTGTGTCCTCCAGAACAAACACCCCAAAATCGACATTCTGGAAAAACTGTTAATACACAATCATTATGCCGTAAAACTTCATTAGATCCTCAAGATCCCGGCATTATGACACCGGCATTGGGAATCAGCTGAAAATTTTTCCCGGGTTTAAAATCCCGTTTGGATCAAAAACCTTTTTAATTCCCCGCATCAGTTCTATCTGAGTGCTTCCCACTTCCTGGGGAAGGTATTTTAACTTTGTCACACCGACACCGTGCTCCCCGGTAATGGAACCGGCCAACCGGAGTGTTTGCCTAAAGAGTTTGTCCACAGCCTGGTGAGCCCGGATCGATTCGTTCTCATCGGCTTTATTGTACATAATATTACAATGAATATTGCCGTCACCGGCATGACCAAAACTGACCATGGTCAGATTATAGCTTTCTTTAATATCCTGAATAATCTTTACCATCTCCGGTATTTTATCAATGGGGACCACGATATCTTCGTTAATCTTATTTCTGGCGATTTTAAATAAGATCGGAGACAAGGCTCTCCTGGCCTGCCACAGCCGATTTATTTCCACCACATTGCCTGCCACCATTACATGGATGGCGTTGAACCGATCGCATATGCCCAAAACCCGATCCGAATCCTGCCGAACCATCTGGTGGTTTCCGTCCAGTTCGATGATCAGCAGGGCCTGACATGTTTCAGGCAGTTTAAAATCAAGCGCATCTTTAACCAGATCAAGACATGCATGATCCAAATACTCCATACAGCGCGGGAGTATGCCGGCCTTCATAATACCGGACACGGCACGGGCCGCCATTTGCATGCAGTTAAAAAAAACAGCCATGGTTTTAACCGTTTCAGGCTTAGGCAGAAGCTTTAGTGTGATTTCAGTGACAACGGCAAGGGTTCCCTCCGAACCGACGATCAACCGGGTCAGATCGTAACCGGCCACACCTTTTGCCGTTCTGACACCGGTCTGGATCACCTCTCCTGAAACCAGGACCGCCCGCAATCCCAGGACATAATCACGGGTCACCCCGTATTTTACCGCCCTGGGACCGCCGGCACATTCACCGACGTTTCCCCCGATGGAACATACCGAAGAACTGGCCGGATCCGGTGGATAGAACAATCCTCTTTTTTCAACCTCACGGTGGATCTCTCCGACAACCACCCCCGGCTGAACCCGAACCAACAGGTTTTTTTCATCAATTTCCAGTATCTTTTTCATCCGGCTGAACGAGATGACCAATCCGCCCTTTACCGGGACCGCACCGCCGGTCATGCCGGACCCGGCACCCCTGGGTACGACGATAATCTGGTGCTGATCCGCCAGCTGTAAAATTTGGGATATCTCGTTTTCAGTCCCCGGAAAAATGACGGCGTCCGGCAGGTGAATATCTCCGGTGGCATCGTATGAATAGCAGACAAGCTCTTCTTTTTCCCTTGTTACATTTTTTGGGCCGGTTATCTTCTCAAGCCGGGCATAACAGGCATCGGAAATAGTCATCTAAAGTTTACCTGACTCGATCTTTTTTGACAGGTAATTGATCTGTTCAAAAAGGGCGCCTTTTTGTCTGATCTCTTTTTCAATGGCGTTTATGGCATAGATGGCCGTGGCATGATATTTGTTATAACTTTTTCCGATCAGCTTAATGGGCTGGTCAGTATATTTTCTGGACAGAAACATTCCCACCTGCCTGGGTTTTACAATTCTCTTCTTTCGGGACGAAGAGACAATATCCTTTTTTGAAATCGAAAATTCACGGCAAATCAGGTCTTGAATGGTTTCAATGGTGGCGCGTTTCCGGGCCGTTGTCATTTTACAGATCACACTTTTGGCCAAAGGCAGGTCAATGTCATACCCCATTAACGACCCCTTGGCTGCCACACCGGTCAGCCCGCTTTCCAGCTGACGCACATCATCACTGAGTTCCTGGGCAATATACTCGATTACCGATGGGGGAACTTGAAAATTATATGCACTGGATTTCTTTTTTAAAATCCGGACCCGGGTTTGAAAATCAGGGGCGCCGATTTCGGTAATCAGGCCCATGGAGAGCCTGGATCGAAGTTGAGCATTCATTTTTGGAATCGCATCCGGCAATTCGCATCCGGAGAAAATAATTTTTTTATCCGCATCCAGTAAATAATCCAGGGTAAGTGCCAACTCTTTTTGGGTGGCCTCTTTTCCGGTTAAAAAATGGATATCTTCTAAAATCAGAACATCGCATTTGGTTCTGTACTTTTCTTTGAATTTGTGGATTTTATGATTTTTCAATGAGTAGATCATCTCATTTGTAAAATCTTCAGCCGTCACATAGTAGACCCGTTTGGCCAGACTGTTTGTCAATATGTGATGGCCTGCCGCCTGTGACAGGTGACTTTTTCCCAACCCGGTTTTGGCCAGAAGGTAGAGGATGTTCGATCCGTTTCTGTTCCCCTGTGCTAAAGAAAGGGATGCAGAGTATGCAAAACTGGAACTGTCTCCCACAACAAAGTCATCAAATGTGTACCCCTTTTTCAACATCCGGCCATGATTGAACGCTGTGTTTAAACCGGGTAATTTTCTCTGTCTGGGCCTTTTATCGTTATACTTGGCAGCAGAGGATGTTTTTTTTCGGGCAGATGGAATGCCGGTTCTTTTCCGGCTTTTGTTTTTGGAATCAATTTTAAATTTAATTTTAAGGTTGTTCAGACCCAGCCTGTCAAATCCATCCCTGATCAGGGGCATATAATTATCTTTTAACCGTTTAACAAAATAGGCGTTGGGGCTGGATAAATAGACACATTCATTTTTATGTTCAATCAGTTGAACCGGGTCAATCCACATCCGATAGCTATGATCAGGCATTGCAGTTCTAATTTGACATTTAACTTCTTCCCAAAACGATTCCATATTTTCCAAATAAAAACCTCTTCTTTCCAATAATGAGCAGAGCACGGGTTTATAGTTTATAATCTTAACAAGCGCGGTTCGGGTAAAGCAGATTCTCTTGAAAAGAGTAGATATTTTTTATTCCAATCATAAATTCTGGTCAAATCGGATAAGAGGGGTTGCTATGATACGTGCAATCAGATGTGGCACCATTTTTTAAGTCGTTGATATCATAAGCGGTTATAACGTGAAACAAATCTTTTTCTAACAATTCCAATAATTTGTACAACTCGTTATTTTTTAAAGGATTTTTTGCGATAGATGCTTGTTCTTAATTTTTAATATTTTTTTTTCCCTTCTATTTTCTTTGATTATCTCTATTTTTCGTCTAATTTGATAAAAATCAGCCCGTTTTTTTAAATCGTATTTTTTACAAGGGTTTCACAATTTAACACCATAAATTTTATTTACACATTCTCTTTCCAATAGTATATTGCACCTAACTTTATCATCTGCTTCACATATGAAAGAACAATACCAATGGCCTTATCATCAACCCGTCCGACCATCGGCATTACCATGGGAGATCCATTGGGCATCGGCCCTGAAATTTTAATCAAAGCGTTGGATAACCCTGATATCTATTCCATTTGCAGGCCGATTGTTTTGGGGGACGCCGGTGTATTATCCCGGGCTGTAGCACTTGTCGGCGCATCAATTGAACTCAATCCGGTCTCATTGCCGAAAAACGGTCTTTATTCATATAAAACGATTGATTTTTTGAAAGTGTCCGACCTTCAGCCGGATGGTTCACTGCTTTCCAGACCCACACCGGAAACCGGTGCGGCAATGGAAAAATACATTTTAACCGGAATAGACCTTGCCATGACCAACCAAATCAATGGTCTGGTCACATGCCCGATCACTAAAACAGCCATGAAACTTGCCGGATCAAAATTCCATGGTCATACGGAATTGCTGGCCCACCATACCCAAACCCGGAATTATGCCATGATGCTCTCAGGCGACACCCTAAAGGTCGTCCTTTCAACCATCCATATCCCGTTGTCACAGGTGCCGGATCAACTCAGCGTTCAAAACATATTGCAAACCATTGAACTGACCCATACCGGTTTAAAGGACCGCTTTGACATTAAATCACCGTGTATCGGTGTGGCCGGGTTAAATCCGCATGCCGGCGAAGAGCAAATGTTCGGCCCGGAGGAAACAGCCGTCATTTCCCCTGCAATCAGTCTGGCTAAAGACAAGGGGATCAATGTAACCGGCCCCCTGCCTCCGGACACTGTTTTTTATCAGGCTGCCAATCAAAGATTTGATGCCGTTGTCTGCATGTACCATGACCAAGGTTTGATACCGTTCAAGTTGATCCACTTTAAAGATGGGGTCAACACCACGCTGGGGCTGCCCATTATAAGGACCTCCGTAGATCATGGCACTGCCTATGATATCGCCTGGCAGGGAATTGCCGATTCCCTGAGTCTTGAACAGGCGATTAAAATGGCGGCGTTTCAGGCCGTAAACACCCAACGGAATCACCCCCTTTAAAAACCGGATCCGGACAAAATCAAACAAACATTCCATGCATACCGATTATATTATCATTGAAGGCGCCCGGGAACATAACCTTAAAAACGTTACCGTTCAAATTCCCAGGAACAGCCTGACCATTATCACGGGGCCTTCCGGTTCCGGCAAATCGACCCTTGCCTTTGACACCCTTTATGCCGAAGGGCAACGCCGGTATGTTGAATCCTTGTCCGTCTATGCCAGGCAGTTTTTAGGGCAGATGAATAAACCGGATGTAGATGCCATTACCGGGTTGAGCCCGGCCATTTCCATTGAACAGAAAACAGCCGGTCATAACCCGCGCTCCACCGTCGGCACGGTGACTGAGATTTACGATTATCTCAGATTATTGTTTGCAAGGATCGGGCAACCCGTCTGTCATCAATGCGGCCAAGCCATTTCCCCGATTTCCATTGACCAGATAACCGACGCGGTCATGGCCCTTGAAGAAAAATCCAAACTGATCATTCTTGCCCCACTGGTATATAAAAAAAAGGGAAACCATGAAAAGCTGTTGTCCCGGATGAAGCAACAGGGGTTTGGCAGGGTCAGGGTTGACGGAAACATCCATTTGATCGAAGACTGCCCCGCCCTGGAAAAAGAATGCTTTCATACGATTGAGGCGGTTGTTGACAGACTGATCCTGAAACAGGGGATAGAGAACAGGTTGGCGGATTCTCTCGAACTGGCATTGTCTGTATCTGACGGACAGGTTAACGTCCTGGATGTCGGCACGGATAAAGAGCATTTTTTCAGTGAAGCGGCACGTTGTGTGAATTGCAACATCTGTTATCCGGAATTCACACCCGCCTCTTTTTCATTCAATTCCCCCCACGGAGCCTGTTCAAGATGCGGCGGACTCGGGGCATTAACCGAGTTTGATCCGGAACGGATCATACCCGATCCATCGCTATCCCTTCGCCAGGGAGCGGTTTTACCCTGGGCAAAAAGGGACTCTGTTCAATTCATGGAATTTTTAGATGCCCTGGTTACCCATTATAAACAAGATATCTATACCCCGTTTAAAGACCTTTCCAAATCATTTCAAAAGGTCGTGCTCTACGGTTCAAAAAAAGAGCCCATTGAATTTTATCGGGAGGTGGCAGATAAGAAAATCCGGTTTAAAAAACCCTTTGAAGGCGTCATACCCAGCCTGAAAAAACAACTCTCAGAATCGGATTCCAAATATTCAAAAGATGAGATCAAACGCTTTATGAGCGACAGGCCCTGCCCCTCATGTAAAGGCTCCCGCCTCAATACCGTTTCCCGGTCTGTTCTGATAAACGGCCAAAACATCTCTCAGATCACCCGGTTGAGTATAAAAGAGATCCGCACCTATTTTTCAAACCTTGATTTTTCCGGTAAGGCGAAAACCATTGCCAGCACGATCATTCACGAATTAAACCAGCGGCTTGAATTTTTAGAAAATGTGGGGCTTGATTATCTGACCCTGGACAGATCCGCCGCCTCACTTTCCGGTGGTGAGAGCCAGAGAATCCGGCTTGCGACCCAGATCGGTTCCAAACTCACCGGTGTGTTGTATGTACTGGATGAACCCAGCATCGGATTGCATCAGCAGGACAATGCCAAACTGATTTCAACGCTGATGGGGTTAAAAGATCTGGGAAATACCGTCTTGGTGGTTGAACATGATCAGGAAACGATCCTGGCCAGTGACCATGTGATCGATATGGGACCCGGAGCCGGTGTGAACGGCGGGGAAGTGATATTTTCCGGCACACCGGAAGACCTGTTAAAAGATAAGACCTCGTTGACCGGCCAATATCTGTCCGGTAAAAAGTCCATACCCGTCCCATCAAAAAGGCGTGCCGGAACCGGAGCTGCGCTGACCCTATATCAAGCCCAATCAAACAATTTGAAAAGTATTGATGTCTCCTTTCCTCTGGGAAAACTGACCTGTGTAACCGGTGTTTCCGGATCCGGTAAATCAACGCTTGTTCTGTCCACACTCTATCCGGCTCTGGCAAACCGGATCAACCACTCCAGAAAAAAAGTCGGTTCATTCAGCCGGATTTCCGGTCTTGAGCATGTGGACAAGGTGGTTCATATTGATCAATCGGCCATTGGCAAAACTCCTAGGAGCAACCCGGCAACCTATACCCAGGTCTTGAACCCGATCCGGGATTTATTTTCCCATACAAAAGATGCAAAAGCCAAAGGGTTTAAGCCGGGCCGGTTCAGCTTTAATGTCAAGGGTGGCAGATGTGAAGCCTGTAAGGGGGACGGCATTGTCAAAATCGAGATGCATTTTCTGCCGGATGTTTATGTGGTCTGCGATGTTTGTAAAGGCAGACGATACAATAGAGAAACCCTTGAAATTCAATATAAAGGTAAAAATATTGATCAGGTTCTAAATATGACCATCAAGCAGGCTGCCCGTTTTTTTGAAAACATCAGCAGTATTCGATCCAAACTCATGACATTGGTTGAGGTGGGACTCGGATATATCAAGCTCGGACAGCCCGGGCCTACCCTGTCCGGTGGCGAAGCCCAGCGCATCAAGCTGGCAAGAGAACTGTCAAAAAAAGGGACCGGAAAGACCGTTTATATTATGGATGAACCCACTACAGGCCTTCACAGCGACGATATCCATAAACTTATGATCGTGCTCAACCGACTGGTTGATGCCAATAACACCGTTGTCGTGATCGAACATAACCTGGATGTAATTAAGTCGGCAGATCATGTGATCGATTTAGGACCGGGCGGAGGTGACAAAGGCGGAGAAATCATCGCACAGGGGACGCCTGAAGAGATCTGTAAAAACATTCATTCCCATACCGGGTTTTACCTGAGAAAAGTATTGAGCTAAATTATTTCCCCAATAGATTTCTCTGGGGTAAAAACGATTCTGAATCCTGTTATCTCTTTGATGCGATCTGTTAAGAATATTTAATCGTTGATCACACAGATGTCGGTATCACACGGGCAGGCCCCGTCCACTTCGCATGCATAGGCAATGCGAGAGGCTTTATCGTACAAAGACGGATCAATGGATTTAAACGGAAATGTCTTGATCCGGCGGGCCAGTCTTTTTTTAGAGGGGATATAATTCAAACCCTGTGCAATTAAACATCCGGTGTGACCGTCTATGATTTCAGCATCTTCTCCATTGGTAAAGACGGCAATCGGTATTTGATACGGCTCAATGATTCTTGATAATGCCAGTGTGGACAGACGTCTGGTTACCAGTGATCCAGGGGCGTATTTGATCATCATGACGATATGATTTTCAATTCGGATAAGAAAATCTATTTTCATCCTGGCTTTTTTATCACCGGCATTTAACTCAAGCGTTCGTCCGGACAATATATCCGCCGGTTGATATCCTTTATCCCGAACCAGTATTTTAGCAATCTTTTGACGGTATCGTTCGTCATGGGTGTCGGCTAAAATCCGGCCGGTCAGAAAATCATTGAGTTGTCCCAACACCAGATGATGCTCATTTGATTCAATACCCATATCCGTCTCCAAAAGATCGGCTGATATATATAGATAAAATGTTAAGAATCAAAAACACTTTTACAAGCAATCTTAAATTTAAAACAGGATTACAACATACCGGATACCCATTAAAAAGATACCGTAAATGTCAAAGAGCCGATGATCTGGTCTTGAATTTGGTCTTTAAACTGCCGTGTCCGATAGAGGTGTCGGTAAGTAAATTTGTACGGATCGAAATTAAAAGCCAATCCACCTGAAAAATCAACCACCAGTTTTTCTTTTTCAACACCATGACTGTCCCGAAACGTGTTACCGTCTAAAAACAGATCATGTCCCACGGCTTCCAATTGTGTCCCTGCAAACAAATGAAATCCAAAGGCGTGCCGATGCCCCGGATAGTGGGCCACCAACGGACTGGCGACGCCCGCACCCGGCCGGATGGTGTCTGATCCAAAATCATTGGGAATCTGATACCCGATACGAAATTCACCTCCGGTAGCGGTGGAGACCCTGACATTACCCAGTGTAAGACCGGCATGACCGATCAGATCATAATCCAGAAACGATATCTCATTGCGGTACAGGCGCCATTTTCTTTGCCAGGAAAACCGGATGGCCGGTTCATTATGCAGTTGATTATGCCATCCTTTGGCCGTAGGAATATCACGGATCTCATGAACCGTGTTTTGGGCGGTTTCAGCAAAGGCATCCGGCCCCACAATTCCGAACACAATTTCCAGGGTATCGAGAACGGTATCGGTCTTGCTATGCAAGGCTAAACCACCGAACAGAAATCCGGCATAGGGACGGTCGTTATTGTCTAAAGAGGTACGTTGAATATCGGCGGGGGTATAAATCTGCTGGCCGATCAGGATACCAACATTATGGATGCTGCCAGGGGTTTCTGAAAAAGGGATGGCCTTTATTACCGGGATGCTCCAGTCCGGTAACCGGATATCGTCTTTGTACTGTTTCAGGTCATTGGAAAGCCAGGTCAATTGCACGGCATTGGTGTAATATTTATCCGTATCTCCGAACAGGTCATTTTCAAAAAACAATTGAACAGTTTGGACTTGAGACGCTTCATTTGATCGGGCAAAGGAATCAATTGAGCCAGTGACAATCAATAGAACAACAAAAATAATAGAGGCAGGGTAATTTATTACACACACTGTCAAATCCTCAAAATAATACTTTGGTCTGATTAATTTGAAATAGTAAAAAGTTACTCTAAGCCATATTCGAGATGAATATATACCATATTTTAACCGGTATTGGATGTTAAAAGGAATCGTTAAAAGCAAGTAACGAAGATATCGGCAACAAATAAAATAATCCGTTATGTTGCTTTTAAGAAAATGAAGAAATCGTCTCGAAGATCAGGTTAAACAATTAAACACAAAAAGCCCTGATGGTCATACGACTATCAGGGCTTTTAAAAAAATAATCCGGCAGCGTTCTACTCTCCCACACAGTCTCCCATGCAGTACCATCGACGCTAAAGAGCTTAACTTCCGTGTTCGAGATGGGTACGGGTGTGA